>JASHSV010000161.1 GCA_030038535.1 Candidatus Acidiferrales bacterium | reverse complement strand
TCAACATTGGCGACATGCGGTTTCTCCCTCTCCTGCGCCGCCGGACTCTCCCGGCGCACAACGCGATTTTCGTGCCTTCACGCGGGGATTGCAACGCAAAAGGGAATGGAAATCCAGCTCAATGCCGCAATTCTTCGGCGATAGCCTGGGCGATTTGCTGCGCCCGCGCCAGGTCGGTCGGTTCCAGCGAGATGGCCGCCACGCGCGCGTGTCCGCCGCCGCCGTAACGCTCGCAGAGCGCCGCCAGATTGTGCCGCAGCGGCTGCTTGGTCCACGGGTTCGAGCCCACGGAAACCTTCGCGCGCACCGGAGAGGCGCTCACGCCTACCGAATAGACCGCGTCAGGGAACAGGTAGTAGGGAATGAATTTGTTGTAGCCTTCCATGTCGTCCGCGCTCATGTCGAAATACACCACGCCGCCTTTCGAGGTGGCCCGCTTGCGGAAGAGTTCGAGCGAATGCTCGTGCCGCTCCAGCAGCGGATCCAGATGCCGCTTCACCTCCGGCAGGGTGATCATTTCCGCCAGCGGCCGCTCAGCCATCTGCGGGATGAGCCGCGGCACCAGGTCGTCCTGCGGCGCCGCTTCGATCACTAGGGCCAGCTTCATGGCCGGCTCTCCCAGTCCCACCGCCGTCTCCGCGTCCGGATACTGCGCTCCGTCGATGATGTCGCCCCAGCGAACCAGCTCCGCGAGCGGCGCGGCGTTGAATCCAAACTTGCTGGACGCTACGTCGGCCAGGAACTTGGTGCACGAGCGGTATTCCGGGTTGTAGAACTTTTTCCCCGAGCTGTCTTTCTTGAAATGCTCCGCGTCTTCCGGCGAGAGGAACGCGCTCTGGTGATGGTCGAACCACCAGGTGAGCCGCGGCGAGCTCGAATACTTGAAGTCCACAATGGCGTTCTCGTCGCCATCGAACATCTCCGGGGTGAACGGGTGCCGTGCCCGGTGCGTCATTCCTGTGAAGTGGAATTCCACATCCGGCCGGATGCGTTCGCGGTAGAACCGCACGAACACCGCGGAAGACGCTGCTCCGTCAAAACACTTGTCGTGGAAAAACAGCCGAAGCTGGATAGGGCTCGCGGCCATGGGCGCGCAGTCTGTGGTGAATCTCCCAGGGAAGAAAACTATGTACGATGGACGGGCTATCCGGGATTGTCAAGCGGAAAGCCCGCAAGCGCGCCTCGCGCAGCCCGCGCGCGTCTGCACTACGCCCGCAGCCAATCCGCCTGCCAGTCGCGCACCAGCTGCTTGATGGCCTTGCGGTCTTCGATCTTCTCGTCGAGCACTTTCCGCGCCAGCTCCGGCAGCTCCGCGTCGCTGGCAAAGCGCAGAGCCACCAGTTGTCCCACGCTGAACTCGCCGATGCGCCCGCGCAGATCCGCCGGCAGCACGCGTTCCATCCGCAGCCGCATTTCCAGGCGGATTACCCGGTCCTGCACCGTGAGCGCAAAGATGCGTCCGTAGAACGCGCACAGGATCAGACCGATTGCCACCAGAAAGCTGAATCCCTGCTCCAAGCTGGGGTCCTGCACCAGCCGCACCGCGCGGTGGATGAGATTCGCGATGAAAATCCCCAGAACACCGATGTGAAATCCGGGAACGAATTTGGCGTGATTCTGCAAATTCTGCGTCTCCATAATTTCCCTCCGAAAGCCGCGCGCAGTTCGAGCCCCGGGATTTTAGCAGGTTTCCTTTGCCCCTCCCGGTGCGAGCCGGGCGGGCGCGCCGGCAAACTTTTCTATGGATTTGCCGCCGCCGCCGTTAGAATGCGCCACAGATTGGGCGGCTCCACGCGAAAACACACATGAGTTCCGGTTCCATGGAAGCCCAAGCGCCGGCACGCCCGGCGGGGTCATGGCTGGCCCAACTGTCTCCACCTGAGCGCAGCACCATGGTAGCGACCTTTGGCGGCTGGGCGCTCGACGGCATGGACGTGATGGTGTACAGCTTTGTGATTCCCAGCATCATCGCGGCGTGGCATATCAGCAAAGGAGAAGCCGGCCTGATCGGCACGGCCGCTCTGCTGATTTCCGCCGTGGGCGGCTGGCTCGCCGGAACGCTGGCGGACCGCTTTGGGCGCGCGCGTATCCTCCAGCTCACCATCCTATGGTTCGCCGTTTGCACATTTTTGTGCGGCTTTACCAACAATTTTACGCAGATCCTTGTGGCGCGCGGCCTCCAGGGCCTGGGATTCGGCGGCGAATGGGCTGTAGGCTCGGTGCTGATGGGGGAAACCATCCGCGCCGAGCATCGCGGCAAGGCAGTGGGCACGGTGCAGGGCGGGTGGGCCATCGGCTGGGGCCTGGCCGCTCTCGCCTACACGATTCTGTTCAAGACGCTGCCCGAAGCCATCGCCTGGCGCGCTCTGTTCTGGATCGGAATACTGCCCGCGCTGCTCGTGTTTTACATCCGCCGCAACGTGCCCGAGCCGCAGGTCTTCACCGAGACCCGTAAACAACTCGACGCTTCAGGTTCGGGCGGTAGCTTTCTCGAGGTCTTTTCCCCTGGCGTTCTGAAAGTCACCGTGCTGACGGCGCTGCTGGCCGTGGGCGCGCAGGGCGGCTATTACGCCATCTTTACCTGGCTGCCCACGTTTTTGAAAACGCAGCGGCAGCTCTCCGTGATGAACACGGGCGCTTACCTTTTCGTCGTCGTTGCGGGCTCATTTGTCGGCTACATGGTCAGCGCGTATCTCACCGATCATCTCGGGCGCAAAAAGACGCTGTTTCTCTTTGCTGTCTTGTCGTTCGTTACCGTGATTTCCTACACCTACCTGCCGATCGCAAATCCGGTGATGCTGGTACTGGGTTTTCCGCTGGGGTTTTTCGCCTCGGGCGTGTTCAGCCCTATCGGCGCCTTTTTCACGGAACTGTTTCCGAGCCGGCTCCGAGGCTCCGGACAGGGCTTCTCCTACAATTTCGGCCGGGGCGTGGGCGCGCTCTGTCCAACCATGGTTGGATTTCTAAGCGAGCACCTCTCGCTCGGAGAGGCGATTGCCATTTTTGCCGCCAGCGCTTACGTAGTGATGATTCTTGGTACGGCGCTCCTGCCGGAAACCCGCGGCAAGAAACTGCTCGCCTACGAGTGAGCAGTCGTCGCCGGCTCCTTTCCGCTTCTTCACGGGGTGTGTCGCCCGCTCGCTCCGATTGTCCCTGCCCCTGGCGGGTGCTAGATTGAACGGTATGCGGAAGTGGCGGAACTGGCAGACGCGCAAGGCTTAGGACCTTGTGGCCGTGAGGCCGTGGGGGTTCAAATCCCTCCTTCCGCACAATTTCCGAGCAGGATATTGTGTCCCGGGCGCGGTTCGCGCGCGAAGGACCCGGCGTTCCGGCCAGAAAGTTTTGTCCCGAGCGGTCCGCCGGGATGGAGCGTCTAAGGCCTCCTTCGACGCCCCGGTCTTCTCCGCTGGCGGCGGTTTCTGTCCCAGCGCTCCACTCCCGCCCTGACAAGAGTTGCGCTTCGCCCCGAAACCCGTCTAGCATGCCTGCCGCCGCGGGGGTGCATCCTGCTGCCAAACTTGGAACCGATGGTGCGATTCGCGCGTCTGCTTACCCCGGGGGCCAGCGCTTTGCCGGCCGCACACGGAAATTCTTGCTGCATTTCATTCCAAACCAAAAGGATGAACACGCGATGTTGAACCGCCGACTTCGTATCCTGGCACTGCTGTGCGCGCTCGTCGCACTACTTCTGGCGCCCGTCTCCCGGGCGCAGACCAAGCTGTTGCGCTTTCCCGACGTCCATGAAGACAAAATCGTGTTCGTGTATGGGGGTGACCTCTGGGTCGCGTCCACCTCGGGGGGCATCGCCACGCGGCTGACGGCGCATCCCGGGCTCGAGCTGTTTCCAAAATTTTCGCCGGACGGGAAATGGATCGCCTTCACGGGCCAGTACGACGGCGACGAGCAGGTGTACGTGATCCCCTCGACCGGCGGCATTCCGCGCCAGTTGACCTTTTATCCCGCGCGCGGGCCGCTGCCGCCGCGCTGGGGCTACGACAACCAGGTGTACGGCTGGACGCCGGACGGCAAGAGCGTGCTGTTCCGTTCCATGCGCGACCACTTCGAGCTGGCCGATACGCAGCTCTATACCGTCTCCGTCGAAGGCGGCCTGCCCAAGGCGCTGCCCATGCCCACCTCCGGCGCCGGCGATTTTTCCCCCGACGGCACGAAAATGGTCTATTCGCCGCTGTTCCGCGACTTTCGCACCTGGAAGCGCTATTCGGGCGGCTGGGCGCAGCAGCTCTATCTTTTCGACCTGAAAACGGACTCGGCCGAAAAAATCACGCAGGGACCGCGGTGCAACCGCGATCCCATGTGGATCGGCGGCAAAATCTATTTCGTTTCCGACCGCGACGACACGCTCAATCTCTACTCCTACGATCCGGCCACGAAGAAGACTGAGCAGCTCACGCACAGCAAGAAATGGGACGTGCGATGGCCCGGCACCGACCACAAGAATCAGATCGTGTACGAGTCCGCAGGCGAACTGCAGGTGTTCGACATTTCCACGGGCCGTTCCCGGCCCGCCCCCATCACCGTTCCTTCCGACGGCCTGGCCATGCGCCCGTCGCACATCTCGGTGGCCAATCATATCGAAGGCGCGGGCCTGAGCCCCAAGGGCGAGCGCGCCCTGTTTGTGGCCCGTGGCGATATCTTTACGGCCCCGATCGAGAAAGGCCCTACGCGCAACCTCACCAATTCCTCGAACGCGCACGACCGCGACGCGACCTGGTCTCCCGACGGCGCCAAAATCGCCTTCATCTCCGACATGAGCGGCGAAGAGGAAATCTACCTGATCGATCAGGACGGAGAAGGGAAGCCCGAGCAATTGACGCACGACGGGCACGCCATGCGCTACGGCCCGCGCTGGTCGCCCGACGGCAAGTACATCGCCTTCAACGACAAAAACGGCGATGTCTACCTCCTCGCGCTCGCCGACAAGAAGGTGACCAAGGTGGCGCACGATCGCAGCGGGAACCTGCGCGACTACGAGTGGTCTCCCGACAGCAATTTCCTGGCCTTCTCGCTCTCTACGATTCAAGCCTTCCGCGCCGTATACATTTGGAGCCTGGCCGACGGCCAGCTCCACCAGGTTACCGACCCGCTTTTCGATTCCTTCGAGCCCTCCTGGGATCCCGACGGAAGCTTTCTGTATTTCATCAGCGTGCGCGAATTTCATCCGCTGCTGAGCCAGTTGGAATTCAACTTCGCCGCCACGCGCAGCCACGGCCTCTTTGCTCTCACCCTTCGCAAAGACGGCAAGAGCCCCTTCCCTCCGGAGAGCGACGAGGTGACGATCTCCAAAGAGGGCGAAAAGTCCGCCGAAAAGAAGCCCGATTCGGGTGAAGCGAAGCCCGAGGCCAAGCCTGGCGAGAAGCCGGCAGAGAAAAAAGAAGCAAAGCCCAAGGAGCCGGTGCGCATCGACTTCGACGGCCTGGCCAGCCGCGTCACGCGCGTTCCCATTCCGTTCGACAATTACTTCGGGCTCTCCGCGCTCCCCGGGCACCTGATGTACCTCCGCCTGGGCTCCTTCTATTATGGCCGCGATAGTTTCCCCGAATCCGCGCTGGTGATTTTCGCGATGAAGGACCGCAAGGAGACGGTCCTGGCGGAGAAGGCCAACGGCTACTCGGTCAGCGCCAACGGCGCCAAAGTAATGGTGCGCACCGGCGAAGAATACAAACTGTTCGACGCCAATCCCAACGGGAAAACCAATCCAAAAGCAGTTTCGACGGCGGGATTGGCCGCCGACCGCATTCCGCAGCAGGAGTGGGTGGAAATGTTCAACGAGGTCTGGCGGCGGTATCGCGACTTCTTCTACGTGAAAAACATGAACGGCTACAACTGGGAGGCGCTGCGCGAACAATACAGGCCGCTCGTGGATTACGTGGCGCACCGCTCCGACCTGAACTACCTGATCGGCGAGATGATCGCCGAGCTGAGCAACTCCCACGCCTATATCGCCGGAGGCGACATCGAAGTTCCCAAGCGGGCGCCAGTGGGGCTGCCCGGCGCGCGGTTCGAATTGGATGCGGCCGCGGGACGCTATCGCATCGTCCACATCCTGCACGGACAGAACGAGGAGGACGCCTACCGCGCGCCGCTCACCGAGGTCGGCGTGGACGTGCACGAAGGCGACTACGTGCTGGCCATCGACGGCCGTGAGCTCACCGCTAAAGACAATCCCTACGAGTTCCTGCGCAATAAATCCAACAACCCAGTGGAGCTGACGGTAAATTCGAAGCCCACGCTCGAAGGCGCGCGAAAGACCTCCTACAAACCCATCGCCGCCGAGACCTCTTTGCTCTATCTGGCCTGGGTGGACCACAACCGCGACTACGTCACCCAAAAGACGGGCGGGCGCATCGGCTACATCCATATTCCCGACATGGGCGCCGACGGAATCCGCGAATTCACCAAGTATTACTACCCGCAGATCCGCAA
Source organism: Candidatus Acidiferrales bacterium (assembly GCA_030038535.1). Lineage (GTDB taxonomy): Bacteria > Acidobacteriota > Terriglobia > Acidiferrales > UBA7541 > JOPF136. The sequence goes on along the minus strand of JASHSV010000161.1, from coordinate 4,117 downwards.
GGAAGGGATGATCGTGGACGTGCGCGGAAACGGCGGCGGCAACATCTCGCAAATGCTCATCAACCGCTTGCGGCAGACGGTGCTCGGCACGGAATTCGCGCGCAACGACGAGCGCACCGAAACGTATCCGAATACAACGTTCCACGGCCCCATGGTCTGCTTGATTAACGAGACCTCAGCCTCCGATGGCGACATCTTCCCGTATATGTTCAAGCAGGCGGGGCTCGGCCCGCTGATCGGCAAGCGCACCTGGGGCGGCGTGGTGGGCATCAACGGGCGCACGCCGCTGATCGATGGCGGCCAGATTTTCGTTCCCGAGTCCGGCACCGCGTCCGCCGAGGGCCAGTGGGTGATTGAGGGTCACGGCGTGGATCCCGACATTGAAGTGGAGAACGATCCGCGCGACATCATCGCCGGCAAGGATGCCCAGCTCGACCGCGCCATTGAAGAAGTTACTAAAGCGCTCGAAACCCATCGGCACACGCTGCCCGCGCGCCCGGCCGATCCCAACAAGGCGCCCAAGCGCTGACCCGCTGCGGCGGGGAAGAGTCTGCGCGCCATCGCCGCGGCTCCGCGAGGCGTGGACCGCCCGCCGCAAAGTCTTTTGACAGCCCGCCTCCTTTTGGGTACAGTGCCGGCATTTATCCGCGCTTTTTCGACTGCCCTTTGGAGGAGACATCGATGAGAATCCGCACAGGATCCTTTTTTGCCCGAGTGTTCCTTCTTACGGTCGCGGCGCTGCTGCTCCCGGCCGGCAACGTGTTTGCCCAGCAGGACCAAAAAATGCCGCTCGCTTTTCTCGGCGGATTTCTGGCCGTAGTGATTATTTTTATCGCTGCGGGCTACATTTATTCGTCTCTTGCTCTCCAGACGATTGCGCAGAAGACGAACACCGAAAATCCGTGGCTGGCGTGGATTCCGGTGGCCAATCTCGTTCTGATGGTCATGATCGCCAAAAAGCCCATCTGGTGGTTTTTGCTGTGCCTCATTCCCCTGGTCAACATCATCATGCTCGTTCTGATCTGGATGGGCATCGCGGAGGCGCGCGGCAAGCCCAACTGGTGGGGGATCATGATCATCGTCCCCGTCGTCAACGTCATCGTGCCTGGTTACCTGGCCTGGGCGGACTGAGTTTGGGCCGGCGCGCGCTGCCCTTTCGCCATCGCGTTGCCGGCTCCGCCTGAATTCTCGCGCCCAGCCCGCGGTCCGCCCGATTGCAGTCTTCTCGATCCGGGGCGTATCATGGGTTTCTCCAGCCGGCTCCTCGGGGAGGTGCCCCGGCATGTTTCGCGCCACTCGCTCGACGCTCCTCCGGCTTCCCCTGCTTTTCGTGGGCCTTATCTCGGTCGCGGGGATTCTGCGCGCCGACGAATTTTGGAAAAACAAGCCTCGCTCCGAGTGGACGCTGAAGCAAACGCTGAAACTGCTCGAGGATTCGCCGTGGGCGCGGCAGGAGATGCGTACCTTGATCGCTCCCGACGCGGGGCCGGACGCGCTTCGGGATCGCGACCGCGCGCGCTGCGGCCCCGACAGCGTGGACGCGAGCGGCAACTGCGTTCCCGCGCGTCTGGGGCCTCCGAGCGATGCCATTCAAAACAATCCGGCGCAATTTTCAGTCGTCAGCGACGTGGTGTTCCTGGTGCGCTGGGAATCCTCGGCCACGGTCGAGGACGCGTTTGCTCATCTTGCCGAACTCGGCGAACGCGCCACAGCCCAGTATCTTTCCATGCCGGATCGCCTGCCCGCCGACCGTTACGTGGTGACGCTCAAGGCGCTCGAACGGCCGACGACAGTGGGTGTCACACCGGGGGCCATGCCTCCGGACCCCATCGGCACTATCGAAAATGACGCCGCGGGGCCTCGCGCGCGCCTCGTGGCAGGGGATCGAAACGTAGTTCCCGCGGAAACGGAGCGCTCGGGCGTGGGCGCCTCCGAAGCCGTGCACTTCTACTTTCCGCGGCAGGTTGACGGCGCGCCGCTGGTGGCGCCGGACCGGCCCACCCGCGTGACCTTCGAGTTTCGCGGCCAGCGCTTTTCCGTGAAAACCCACTTCGCGCTGACGCCCGACATGTTGAAGTAGCGCGGCTGACCTTCCGTCAGACGCGATGCGACTCGGTCGCCATCCCGGACCGCCCTCGCGCAGAGAGTAAGAGCGCTTACTCGCGAACCGATCGAATGCTTCTGGACGCGGGGTTCAGGATTCCTTCGATTTTGGAGGCGCGGCCGGAACGGCTGGAGCCGCGGGAACAGCGGGAACGGCAGGAACAGCCGCAGGAATTGGCGGCGGGGGCGGCGGCTCGGCCGCCGGCGACTGCACCACCTTTGCCACCGCACGGTCGCGTCGGCGGCTGCGGCTCTTTGGAGAGGTCGGAGGAGTTACGCCGGCCAGATCGGCCAGCACGCGCCGCAGCTTGTAGCGCTCTTCGAGGTCCATGTCCACGATTTCAAAGCCCATCATCTGGCTCCGCGAATCGCGCACAAAAGCGGTCGCCTTCATGCTCTTCATGGCCGACGAGAATTTGATTTGAATCAGCGTGCCCGGGGTCAGATAACGTTCGCAGGTGGCGATCCCGCCGCCGAGATTCATCGAGGTGGTTTCGAGCTTCTGGTTTTCGCGCAGGTTTGTCGTCACCAGGGGAAGCGGCCGGGACAACTTGAGCCGCGCATAGCGCCGTTGCCGCAGGCACGACGACATGGGTTCTTCCAGCGGAGTCGCGATCGCATACTCTCCGGCCTCCACGCCGCTCTTCGGGAAGAAATTCTTGACGAAATCCGGATCGAGTTTTTCCAGGGCCTGCAGGGATACGATGCGCAGCTCCGCCGGAAAGCTCCAGCGGAACATCTGCCGCGTCTCCACAATTTTCCTGAGGATCGGGGTGGCTTCCGCGGCGCGCAGGCGCGAGAGACACTCAATCGCCTTAATGCGCAGGTAGGGCGAGCACTCCGGCGGCAGATTGCCGCCGGCCAAATCCATCAGCAGCGGCACAGCAGCCGCGTCGCCGCTCAATCCGATCTCGTCCAGGGCCAGTGTTTTCACCAGGGGGTCGAGCTGGTCGAACATGATGAGCAGCAGCCGGCAGCGATGAACGGAGTCGGCGGCGGCAATTTGACGGATCACCCGGTCGTGGAAAGAGCGCTGCCATTCGCCCATCTTGGGAGGCAGCCAGACTTCCAGGGCTTCCGGATCCAGACGGGCCAGCAGGCCGACGGTCTCGACGGCTTGAGGCGGAGGGCCGGCGCGGAGGACGTCGCGCAGGAACACGGCGCCCGTCTCGCCCAGGTCACGCGCCATGCGCAGGAGCAGCTCCACGTCTTCTCGGAAGCCGGCGCGGCTGAAGCGTACGGCCAGGTGCTCGATGGCCGGGCGAGGCGCGCGCTTAAGCAGTTCGCTCAGGCCTTCCGGAATGGATTCTTCGCGCAACCCTTCTTCGATGAACTCCGGGATGCGGTTTTCCACGCCGATGCGCGAGAACAAGTTCTGCCCGGCGCCGGGGCGCCCCTTCTCCACCTCCTCGACCAGGTCGAGAGACTTGATCATCGCCGGGAAGGAGTGCAGGCTGGCCGCGGCCTGGCTGAGGCGGACGAAGGCCGCGCCGATTAAAGTCTGGAGTTCCGGTTTTTCCTCCGCGGCGAGCTGTTTGCCGACAGTTTCAATGGCCTCGAGCAGCAGGTCGGCCGCTTCGCCCATCAGCAGGTCGGCCAGGTCGGGCAGTCCCAGGGCTGTTTCGCGCCGCGCTTCGGGATCTTCCAGCGCGATGCAGTTCACGTAATTCCGCAAGACTTTGACGATCGTTTCTTTCTCGCCGCGTTTGCGCAGCTCTTCGACATACTGGCGGACGTTGCGGGAGGGCACGCACCACGCTTCGCCCGTCAGCAGCACTTCCTTCTTCTTCTCCTCGGTCACTTCCTCCCAGAAGAACTGCGTCATCAACTGCACGTGCGACTCGTATCTTACGCCGGCTGAGGAGAGGCGCTCTTCGTGGGCTCCGATCACGCGCCGGAGGGCGTCGATTTCCTGATTGAGGCTTTCGAACATCTGCTTTACGGCGTTTACGCGCACTTCGCCGCGCTCGTAGCTCTCCAGCGCAAAACGGATGGCAATATGCTGCGCCAGCTT
>JASHSV010000160.1 GCA_030038535.1 Candidatus Acidiferrales bacterium | reverse complement strand
ATGGACGATCTCGCCGTCGCCACTCCTTTCGAACTTTCTATCGGCCCGGCCATGCGCCAAGACGATGACGATCCAGCTTGGGCTCAACTTCTGGCCGAAGCGCTCGAGTCCGCGCGGTTGCTTCAGGCCAATCTGCTCATCGCTGCCGGCGACGCCCCGCACCCGCGCGCCATGCGCGCCGCCGCAGAGTTGGTTCTCCACGCCGCAGCCCACAGCTCCCGCAGCCAGGGACCGTTCAATTTCACCGCGCTCGCCTGCGTGCCTCAGAATTCGCCGTTTTTTCCCGGCTCCTGGCACGACGGCCCCGGCAACGAATTCGCGATCGGCATTGAGTCCGCCGGCGTTGTGGAGGAGGTGTTGCGTGCGTTTCGCGACCCCGAAGTTTCGGGGCCCCGCACACGCCAGGAACTAATCTCCGCGCTCGCTCTCCACGCTCGCGCCATGAGCGACGCAGCGCGCGACATCGAGCGCTCCACCGGCTGGCGATATCTCGGCTTCGATCCCACACCCGCGCCGCTCCACGAAGTTTCCATCGGCGCCGCCATCGAATCCTTCACTGGCGAACGCTTCGGCTCGCCCGGCACACTGGCCGCCTGCGCCCTGATCACCGGCGCCGTTCAGGCCGTGCCCGTCCGCCAGGTCGGCTACAGCGGCCTGATGCTCCCCGTGCTGGAGGATGCGCGCCTTGCGCAGCGCTGGAGCGAAGGAGTGCTGTCTCTCGACGCGTTGCTCGCCTACTCCGCCGTCTGCGCTACCGGTCTCGACACGATTCCTCTTCCGGGCAGCGTCACCGCCAGGCAGCTCGTCCGCATTTATCACGACGTGGCGGCCCTCGCGTTGCGCTGGAAAAAACCGCTCGCTGCCCGCCTCATGCCGGTTTTTGGGAAACACGCGGGAGAGATGACCGAGTTTTCCGACCCGTTTTTGACGAATGCGCGCTTGCAACCGCTGCTCTAGTGGCGCGGACACTCCTGTCCGCGCGATTTCGCGTCCAGAAGCCACCGGGGCGCCGCTTCGCGCAGATTCGCTACCGCGTCGTCCGCGGATCCAGCGTCACCGGTTCCTCGAGTATGGCATCCACATTGGATCCCACACGCAGATTCACGTGCGATCCGTTCATTGCCATCATCGTTGCCAATCCCACTCCTCCGCCGATCATCGAGCCGACTACGCTGCCCTTCTGGGTTTTCGAAACCGCCTGCCCGATCTCCGCTCCCACCAGCGCGAAGCCGCTGATCATCGCCATTTGTTCCGGCGTCAGCCCGGAGAGCGCCGCCATCGGATTCGACCCCACCGCGGCCGCAGAGGGCCCTTTCGGCCCGCCAATCGTCCCAATCACGTGGGCTGAAATCGGCAGCCGCACATCATTCGGCAGCACAACCGTCTTCAGGTGGATGGACATGGTTGCGCTTGCTGAATTCACCGCCGGATTGCTCGTCAGCACGCCAATCACCAGCGACCGCGCCGGAATCACCACGCCACCCTCCGCCCGCAACGTATTGCGCGTGCGGAGATACACCTTTGCGCCATCGTGCGCCTGTGACTCCTGTGGCGCGCGCACGATGGTCATGGGCACGTGCGTCCCTGCCGGAATGCTCACCACATCGGGAATCTCTCCCTCGTCGTCCATATCCGGCTCGTTCTGTGGCGCCTGCGCGGCCGGCTCCTGCCCGTTGGCGGGTTGCCCGAATTGCTTCCATTGCGTTTGTCCCCAGCCGATGGGCACGCTCATTAGAATCGCGATCAGCAGCGCCAATGATTTCTTCATTGCCGTCCTCCTCGAGCTGCGGCTGGGAGTCGCAGCTTCGGCCCATGCTAGGAGCGGCCGCGCGCGCCGCACAAGCGCCACTCCCCGCCTGGCGCGGTTTGGCGCATACTGGCGCCGGCACGCCTCTCGAAATTGAAGCCCCAGGATTGGCCGGGTAGAATCGCTTCGCTGCGCAACACGCGGTCAGCCACTTGGCAAGCCAGGATCAGGAAGGCCGTCTCGACTCTTGGAAGGAGATTGCCGCCTTCCTCCGCCGCGGTGTGCGCACGGTGCAGCGCTGGGAAGCCACGGAAGGTCTGCCCGTCCACCGTCACCAGCACGCCCGGCTCGGCTCCGTTTACGCTCTCAAATCGGAAGTCGCCGCCTGGTGGGACTCCCGCGAATCTAGGCGCAGCGCCTCCCCTCCTGCTCCAGCCCGGCCGCTTGGCGCACGCCAGAGCACTACGATCGCCGGCAGGAGCCGCCTGCTCGTCCTCCCGTTCGACAATCTGAGCGGCGATTCGAAGCAGGACTATCTCTCCGACGGCCTCACCGAGGAGATGATCAACCGCCTGGCGCGCCTCGATCCGGCGCGGCTCGCCGTCATCGCGCGAACCACCGCTCTTTCGTACAAATCCGGCTCCAAGCCCGCGGATCAGATTGCTGCGGAACTGGACCTCGATTACATCCTCGAAGGCAGCGTACGGGCTTCGGGCAGCCACATTCGCGTCTCCGCGCAGCTCGTTGACGCCCGCGTGCACACGCACGTGTGGGCCGAGAATTACGACCGCGGCTTGAGCGACGTGCTCGAACTCCAGGCCTCGCTCGCCGCCGCCATCGCTCGCGAGGTTCGTCTGGCGATCGCTCCCGGTTCACTTGCCCACGAAGCCGCGGGGAGCCGTCCGCCGCGGCCCGTGGATCCCGAGGCCTATCAGGCCTTCCTCATGGGCCGCTACCTGTTCAACAAGATGACGCCTGCTTCGCTCACGCAAAGCCTCGAATGGTTCGAGCGCGCCATCGCAAGAGATTCCTCCCTCGTTCTCGCTCATGCCGGCATCGCCCAGGCTTGCGGCCTGCTCTCCACCGTTCCCTTCGACGCCGTGCCGCCTCGCGATGCCATGCCCAAAGCCGCCGCCGCCGCGCGAAAAGCCCTCGAGCTCGATCCTTCTCTCCCCGAAGCTCACGCCGCTCTGGGTCTCGTCTTCCATCACTACGAGTGGAATTGGGACGCAGCCGAACGCTCCTACCAGCGCGCCCTCGAGCTCAACCCGGAGTATTCCGCGGCGCTGCTCCGCTACGCCTGGCTGCTGCTGGCCCGGGGCCGCGCCGCCGACGCGCTCGCGCGCATCTCCCGCGCCCAGCAAATCGCCGAGGAACTCGACCCGCACCTGCTCGTG
>JASHSV010000012.1 GCA_030038535.1 Candidatus Acidiferrales bacterium | reverse complement strand
TGTGGTGCACGACGCGCATCACCCCCGGCCCTCCTATGCGTTCCTGCTCTCTCACATGGAGCACCGACCCGGCTTCCCCACGCCCATCGGCGTGTTCCGCGCGTGGGACGACCTGCCGCGCTACGAAGATGTGATTCACGATCAGATCGACAAGGTCATCGCCAAGCGCGGTCACGGCAACCTCGACAAACTCCTGTGCACCGGCGACACCTGGGAAGTGAAGTAAGCCGGGATTTCTAAATTTCGCCGCGGGCCTCTCTGGCGCAATTCCGTCTGCTCGCCGTTCACCTGTGGATCATTGCTGCCCCCTCTTCTGACCTGAAGACGGCACCAATAACAGCTTTTCTTTCGATGTTTTTTCGATTGCAGCGCGGCTGTACAGCAGTGGAAAGTGCCCGTTTCTCGCCCATAGCGGCAGCAAGTCGTCATAGTGCGGGCTTTCCGGCTGGCCGGATTGTCCCGGCGCATTGACCGCCAGAGAGTGGTCCCAGTCGGCGAGGTCGAGCACCTGGCGATAGGTGGCGCCGGAGGTTTGAGGAAAGCCGCGGCCCGCCGTCGCGTTGATCGTGTAGCTGTCGCCCGGCCGGTCAATGGGCCCACGGTCGAGTAACGCGGCTCGCTGCCCGTTTCCGCCCAAAGCGTGGCGAAAGAAGGCCTGGTGCAGGGCGCCCCAGCGCCACGCGCTCCAGTTGACACCAAATTTGCTCTCCAGGAAGGAAACAGCTGCGTCAAGCGCTGCTCCGAGCGCCTGGTGCTGGAGCGCGCGGTCCTCCTCCGTTAACCCCGGATTCCCGAGGAGGGAAATCAGAGTGGTTTCGTCGGTCACCAGTTCCGCAAACGCACGAACTTCTGCCGGCAGGCGGCTGAGGATTAGGATTTCCCGCAGCCGGTCGACCCAAACCGAGTAAATCGCCGCGGCCGTAGAATCCGCGGAAAGTGTGGCGTCCCATGCTTCGAGTTGTTTGCGAGCGCGCATCCGCTTTTCATCGCCGGGCGGGATCTGTTTGACGTACGCAAGGAGCTCGCGCGCAGCCAGGGAGACTGTATCGCCCTGAAGCCGCGCGGAATCCTCGACGGTCAGCCCGCGCGCATCGCGGAGCACCTGGCGAATGCGCTCGACGCGGAAGGGAACATCCCAGCCATATCCGAACACGCGTTTTTCGCCGGGTGGGAGCGTGTTGTTGTTCGCCGTAGCCAGGAAATGTTCGGGCGGGTTGAACGAGTGCGGCAGATCGTCCAAGCCGTAAAATCCTTTCCATTCAAACTCGCCAGTGTCTCCGGGAACGGGCAGCAATCCGTCCCAATTGTTCCGTATGGGCACCAGGCCGGCCGCTTGATAGCCGATGTTTCCGTCCACATCGGCGTAGACAAAATTCTCCGCCGGCATTTTCCAACGGGTCAGGGCGCGGCGGAACTCCTCCCAATTGCGCGCGCGGCTGATGGCCAGTCCTGCCAGGTAACCTGCGGTGCCGGGCTCGTCGCCGACCCATCGCAGCACGTAGGCGCGATGCCGTGCCCTATCTTCGTAGATGACGGCGCCGTGGCGGGTGTATTTCAGCTCCACCTGCCGCGGTTGCGCTTCTCCGAGCACGCGGATTTCATCATGCTGGATGTCGATTTTTCGCCAGTTGCCCGGCACGGAGGAATCGAAGTAAAGATTGGGATCTGCGGGACTGGTGCGCTCGACGTACATGTCCTCCTGATCCGCGGGGAAAACGGTGAGGCCAAAGGCGATCCGTTCGTTGTGTCCGATCGAAACCGCGGGCAAAGCCGGTTCTCCGGCGCCGATCACGTTCCATCCGGGCGCAACTAGATGCACGATGTAACGGAGCGAGGGCAGCCGCAGACCGCGATGCGGATCGTTGGCCAGAATCGGCATTCCAGTGGCGGTGCGCTCTCCGCCCACGACCCAGTTGTTGCTCCCTTCCGGCGGCTGCACGCCTCTGTCGGAGGCTGCGTCTTCCAGCGGCTTAACGATCGCGTAATCGATCCCCTCCATCGAAAGGCCGCCCGGCGCCACGAGTGGCCGCGGAGGATTGGATGGCAACAGCGCAGCGGCGCGTTCTGCTCCAAGGCGCGCCACCAGGCCTGCACGAATTGCCTCGAGACCTACATTTCCGGCAAGTGGAAAGGCGGCTAGGCGCGAGACGCACGTCTCCGGCGTCCACGGTTGCGGCTCGATGCCCAGCCACTCAAATTCCACGGGAAGGCGGTCCTTCATCCGGGCTATGGCGGCGTTGATGCCGCGCGTGAATGCCTCCAGAATCTCGCGAGTGTCGGGAGAATAGCTCCGCCATTCCGCATCCCAGTCGCCTCGATAGCGCAAGAGGCGGGCATAGCGGTCGCTCTCCACAAATTTTTCGCCCAGAATCTCCGACAGGTGCCCTTCCGCCCGGCGCCGCCAGAGATCAAGCTGCCACAGGCGGTCCTGCGCGGCTACGAATCCCTGCGCGAAAAACAGGTCGGCTTGAGACTTGGCGTAAATATGGGCCACGCCCCAGGGGTCACGCAACACCTCCACCGGCTCGCGCAGTCCAGCCACGTCTATTTGTCCCGTGGTCTCGGCCAGCGCGGCGCGCGCCTGCTGCCGCAACGCTTCCAGCGTCGGTGGGTTTCCGCTCTGCGGACTGCCCTGCAGCGGCGTGAGCAGGAGAAGAAGACTAGCAAGCGCCACTGCGATTCCAGATCGCCGACAAGCTCGAGCTGGGCCTCGAGTAATGATGCGGTTCTCCAACCAGGTGGCAGTTTTCATTTTCTCCCCTCGGCAAGCTCACGCTGACGGCGGCGCATTATAGCTCCAATGCCCGTTGCGGTTGTGCTCCAGCCACCCAAGTGTGGCAAGATGGAGATTCATCTCGCTGGGCAGAGTCATGGCCGTGTCCATAACCACCGAATCACAATCCCAGGTGTTTGAAGTGTTCCGCCGCTGGGGCTATCTCGAAGCGGACCTGGATCCGCTCGGCCTGTTTCGCCTGCCGCCCGTGCCCGAGCTCGAGGGCGATTCAGAAGAACATCGCGCCGCGCGCACGTTCTACTGTGGAACCATCGGCGTCGAGTTCGCGCACATCCTCGATCCCGCGCGCCGCCGCTGGATTCAAGACCGCATGGAAGGCCCTGCGCCTCTCCCCGACCGCGCGCACGTGCTCGAACGCCTCGTCTCCGCGGACCTTTTCGAGCAGTTCATCCAATCGCGCTATCCGGGCGCCAAGCGTTTTTCGCTCGAGGGCAGCACTTCCGTGATTCCCTTTCTCGACGAGATCCTGGAAACCGCGGCCGTCCGCGGCGGCGAACACGCGCTCGTCGGCATGAGCCATCGCGGCCGCCTCAACGTGATCCTGCACACCGCCGGCCGGCAGGCGGCGGAAATTTTCGCCGGCTTCGCCGACGTCGATCCCCGCAGCGTGCTGGGTGCCGGCGATGTCAAATATCATCGTGGCGCCACCGGAGAATTCCGGGCCCGCAATGGCCGCGAGCTGCACATCCACGTCGTGTCCAATCCCAGCCATCTCGAATTCGTGGACCCCGTCGTGGTGGGACGCGCCTACGCCAAGCAGACGCGCGCCGGCCGCTCCGGCAGACAGCAGGTGTGGCCCATCGTTCTTCACGGTGACGGCGCTTTTTCCGGCCAGGGCGTGCTGGCCGAGACGCTGAATCTGGGCGGTCTGCGCGGCTATTCCGTCGGCGGCACGATTCATGTGATTGTGAACAA
>JASHSV010000159.1 GCA_030038535.1 Candidatus Acidiferrales bacterium | reverse complement strand
AAGGCCCCCGTGCCAGTCGAGAAGACAGCGCCCATCGGGCCCTGTTGCTCCTAAATTCCCATTTTGGGAATCGCAATTAGAGCCCATTTAACGCCCGATCTCCCGCCGCCCGCCACTTTCCTCAAATCGCCGTTTTTAGACCCTGTGCCCCAGGGGCACAACCGTTCTTGATGGCCATAATTCGACAGCCTTTCCGTCCAAACGCTCAACGAGAGTCTTCCGTCCCCTCTCGCTCGCCACTCGCCACTCGCCACTCGTCACTCGCCACTTTCCATGTCAAACTGAACTGTTGGGCCTTACGCCCCGTCGCACACATGGACCCGCGCCTCATCCGTAATTTCTCGATCATCGCGCACATCGACCACGGCAAGTCCACCCTCGCCGACCGTCTGCTCGAGCTCACCGGCTCGCTCTCTCAGCGCGAAATGAGCGCGCAGGTGCTCGATTCCATGGACCTGGAGCGCGAGCGCGGCATCACCATCAAGGCCAAAAGCATCCGCCTCCATTACACCGCGCGCGACGGCCAGACCTACCGCCTGCACCTCATCGACACGCCCGGCCACGTGGATTTTTCCTACGAGGTCTCCCGCGCCCTTTCCGCCTGCGAAGGCGCCCTCCTGGTGGTGGACGCGAGCCAGGGCGTCGAAGCCCAGACCGTCGCCAACGCCTTTCTCGCCGCGGGCAATAACCTCGCCATCGTTCCCGTAATCAACAAAGTGGACCTGCCCGCCGCCCAGCCCGACCGAGCGAAAGAACAAATCGAAAACGTGCTCGCCATTCCCGCCCACGATGCCCTTCTCATCAGCGCCAAGAGCGGCCTCGGCGTCGAAAACGTCCTGGAAGCAATCGTTTCCCGCATTCCGCCGCCCACGGGCGACGCGGAAGCGCCGCTCCAGGCGCTGATTTTCGATTCCTGGTTCGATCCCTACCGCGGCGCCGTCATCCAGGTCCGCGTCAAGGCCGGAAAAATCGCGCCGCGAATGAAAATCGAGATGTCGTCCACCGGACAGCAATTTGAAGTCGAAAGCATGGGCATTTACACCCCCAAGCCGCAGCACGTGGACGAACTGGCCGCGGGCGAAGTGGGATTTGTCGTCGCGAACATCAAGGACGTGGCCGACGCGCGCGTCGGCGATACGGTCATCGAAGCCGGACGGCCCGCGCCGGCGCTGCCCGGCTTCCAGGCCATCAAGCCCATGGTCTTCGCGGGCCTGTTTCCCGTGAACGCGAGCGACTACGAGCCTCTTCGCGACGCGCTCGGCAAGCTGCGGCTCAACGACGCTGCGTTTTTCTACGAGCCGGAGAATTCCGTGGCCCTCGGTTTCGGCTTCCGTTGCGGTTTTCTGGGCCTGCTGCACATGGACATCGCGCAGGAGCGCCTCGAGCGCGAGTACAACATCAACCTGATCACCACCGCGCCCAGCGTTCGCTACCGCATCAAGACGATTACAGGCGAATGGCTCGAAGTGGACAATCCCACCAGGTTTCCCCCGCCCAGCCAGATCGCCGCGATTGAAGAGCCCTACATCACCGCGATGATCATCACCTCAGACGAGTCCGTGGGCGCGCTCCTGAAGCTCTGCGAGGAAAAACGCGGCACGCAAAAGAATTTCGAGTACGTCTCGCCCACGCGCGTGATGCTCACGTACGAACTGCCGCTCAACGAAATCGTGCTGGATTTCTACGACCGGCTGAAAAGCGTCTCCCGCGGCTACGCCTCGCTCGACTATCACCTTTCGGGCTACAGGGAGTCCGACCTGGTAAAGCTCGACGTGCTGGTGGGCGGCGAACCGGTGGACGCGCTTTCCATGATTTGCCACAAGGATTTGGCCTACGAGCGCGGCAAGGAATTGGTCACACGCCTGCGAAAATTGATCCCGCGGCAGATGTTCGAAGTTCCATTGCAGGCGGCCATCGGCAGCCGCGTGATCGCGCGCGAAACCATCAGCGCCATGCGGAAAAACGTGCTCGCCAAATGCTACGGCGGCGATATCACGCGCAAACGCAAGCTGCTCGAAAAACAAAAAGAAGGCAAGCGCCGCATGAAACGCGTCGGCCGTGTGGATATTCCGCAGGAAGCCTTCCTCGCCGTCCTGAAAGTTGCGGGAGGCGGCGAGGAGGAATAGTCAGTAGACAGAAATCCTTCGCTGGGCGCGCGAGCCGCGCTAGACTGGATGCTGAGGATTCCAGCATGTCCAATGGAGTTCGCTATCTGAAGGGCCGGCACGGGCAGAAGGTCGCGGTCGTCCTCGGTCTAAGACAGTACCGGCGCCTGCTCGAAAAGGCCGAAGAATTAGCCGAAATCCGTGCTTACGACGCTTCAAAGGCTTCAAAGGAGAAGCCTGTTCCCTACGAAAAAGCCAGGGTTAGGATTCTGCGTCGCGTGCGGTGAGTTACGCAGTTCACATCCTTCCGAACGCCGAGCGGCAGCTTTCCTCTCTTCCCAAATAAGATTTTCTGCGTATCGACGCGCGAATTCTCGCGCTCGGGGACAATCCAAGACCCTCCGGCTGCAAGAAACTGAAAGGCCGGGAGGGCTGGCGAATCCGCGTAGGGAACTACCGAGTTGTCTACGACGTTGATGACGCGCGCAGCGAGGTGCTGATTCGCGATGTCGGCCACCGCAAGGACGTCTATCGCTGAGATTTGACTCCCCGCGCCGTTTCCTTACGAAGTCTTCTTTCGAATTTCAGCCCCAAGCACGCCCCGGGCGAGGTGTATCGATACCGCGTCACCGATTTCCACCTGACCCGCATCACGCAGCACATTTCCCTGCGCATCGTAAGCCACCGAATACCCGCGTTCGAGTACGCGCAGCGGGCTGCGCTCTTCGAGTTGTGTGCGCAGCCGCTCGATTCGTTCGGCTCGCGCGCGCAGCAGCCGCTCGATGCGGATGCCCGCGTCCTGTCGGCGCTGCGCAAGGCGCAATTGCAGCGCGGCGATGCGCGGGTGGAAGTCGTACGCGCGCAGCCGCGCCTGTGCCACTTCCACCCGGCGGCGCGACCGCTCCAGCCGCCGCCGCAGCGATTCCCCCAGCCGCGAGGCCAGTTCATCGGCGCGCTGGCGGTGCTGCCGCAGCAGATGGTCGAGCCGTCGAAAGCCGCGATGGGCCCCCAGTTCGTGCAGGCGCGCGCGGCGGGCCAGCAGGACGAGCCGCACATGCTGCGCCAGCGAACGCGCGAGCTGCTCGATGTGGCGCAGAAATTCGTCGCGCGAACGAACCACGATTTCCGCCGCGTTCGACGGCGTGGAAGCGCGCACGTCGGCGACAAAATCGGCAATGGTGAAATCCGTTTCATGGCCGATCCCGGAAATCACCGGAATGGGACATGCGGCGATGGCGCGCGCAACCTTTTCTTCATTGAACGCCCAGAGATCTTCGAGTGAACCCCCGCCGCGGACCACCAGCAGCACATCCGCGGCTTTATGCCGCCCGAAATATTCGAGCGCGGCGGCGATTTCGCTGGGCGCTTCCTCGCCCT
>JASHSV010000158.1 GCA_030038535.1 Candidatus Acidiferrales bacterium | reverse complement strand
CTGGCCGGCCAGCCTTCGGGCATACGGATCCCGGAACAGCGCGTCCGGCCGCTCTGTTTCCTGGGCCCTGCAAAAAGCGATCCACCGTGCAGTGTCCGAAATATTGCGGATCAGCGGCTCGTCTGCCGCCATGGTCTTGGCCGCGCTCAATCCTTCCTCCGCTCGCTCCACCCCACTGGAATTAACCGCGCAAACGGTCGAAAGTTACGATTCCTGGCTCACGGATTGGCAGCCTCCGCCTCCGCGCGCCACTGGAAGCACAGCCCGTAGCCGTCCGGATCGTGCACCCACAACTGCTTCATACCATAGGGCGCGACTTTCGGCTCCTTTACGTTCAGTCCCTTCTCACGCAAATGGCGGTACGCGCCATCCACGTCCGGCGTTGCAAAAAACAGGCAGGTGTCGTCATGCGCGGCAACCCGCGCGGCCACCGGAGCGGGGGGACGATGCGGCGCCTCATAGGCCGTATTGAGCATGACTTGTATGCCGTCCAGTTCCAGCAGCAGCCAGTCACAGTTCGGCGCCTGCTTCCCGTCCGTCATCACCACTTTGAACTCCAGCACGTCGCAATAGAATTTCACCGCCGTAGGCATGTCGAAAACCTGCAGCAGAGGCGCCATATGACGCACAGGGATCGCCATGATTCTCTCCCTCCAGCAGGATGCACGAACCCGGCCTCGGGTTCTGATGGAGCCGCCAGCATATCAGTGGTTCGATGGGGGACTCCGGCCGGACGTGGCTGGCGCGAGCTCCCCGCTCGTGCCAGTCGCGCGCCAATTCTTCCCGAGGGGTATGGTAGGCTATTTCTAGCAAACGCCGGAGAGGTGGCCGAGAGGCTTAAGGCGGCGGTTTGCTAAACCGTTGTACGCGCTAAAACGTGTACCGGGGGTTCGAATCCCCCCCTCTCCGCCACGTACCGTATGGTATGTGGCACCGCTGCGCATCGGATGGTGCGCAGCTCCGCCACGCGCCGTATGGTGCGTGGCCCCTCTGAGTACGAGGCAAGGTTGGCGATGGGCGCTATCGAACAGAAACTCCGCGACAAAATCCTCGAGGAGCTCCACCGCCTCGAGCACGAATTGAACCACGAGCTGCCCAAGGAGCTCATGAAGGCGCGTGCCCACGGCGATCTCTCCGAAAACGCGGAATACAAGTACGCCAAGGAGCGGCAGTCCTACGTCACCGCGCGCATGGGCCAATTGCAGCAGCGGCTCTCCAACGTGGCCATGATGAACATCGACAATCTGCCGAAAAATAAGGCCGCCTATGGCTCCCGCCTGCTCGTGATGGACGTGGACAAATCCGTGAAGTCGGAATACAAACTGGTCACTACCGAGGAGGCCGACGCCACCAAGGGCTGGATTTCCACCACCTCCCCCATCGGCCGCGCCCTCATGGGCAAGACCGTCGGCGATACGGTGAGCGTGGTGACCCCCGCGGGGAAGAAGGAACTCGAAATTCTGAAGCTGGTGACGATTCACGAAAACTCGGAGTGAGAAACGGAAACCGGCGGGTGCGTGCGCCGCAATCAGAGGTAGGGACGCTGTAGCACATGATTACGGAGAAAATCGGCAAGGCCGGCCACTGGCTGCTCTATAAGATTGTCGGTGCCCTCGCCGCCACCGGCGTGCACCCCAACGTTCTCACTTTCACCGGCCTGATCGTCAACGTCTGGGCTGCCGTTCTGTTTGCCGCCGGCCGCTTCCCTGCCGCGGGCGCGGTGATGATTCTCGCCGGCGTCTTCGATATGACCGACGGCCGCGTCGCGCGCGCCCAGGGACGCGTCACCACCTTCGGCGGCTTCTTCGATTCCGTCATCGACCGCTATTCAGATCTGGTCCTCTATCTCGGCCTGCTCGTTTACTACGCGCGCGTCGACCGCTTCTTTTACGCCATCCTGGTGGGCGTGGCCATGGCCGGCTCCGTCATGGTCAGCTACGCGCGTGCCCGCGCCGAATCGCTCATCCCCAGTTGCAAGGCCGGCTTCTGGGAGCGGCCCGAACGCATCGTCCTGCTGATTCTGGGCGCGCTCGGAAATCGCATGGCGCCCGCACTATGGCTCCTCGCCATCGGACCGAATATTTCCGTTATCCAGCGCATCGTGCACACCTGGAACGAAATCCAGGCCGGCCGTCTGGTGGACGTAGTCCCTCGCCAGGCCGCCCTCGATTCTCCCGTCACGCCTCGTGACCCTGAGCGCAGCGAGAGGGCCGTCCCCGCCGAACCCGATACTGCCAAAGCCGCCGCGCGCGCCGCGGCCGCCTCGCAAGCACGCGTCGATTCCGGCGCCGCGCCCGACCTCTCGCTCCATCCCAAGCCGCAAGGGGATTAATTTCACTTTCTTCAGCCAGATCCGTTTCCTTTGCCGCGCGCTTCGTGTAGGACTGTCATCCCGAACCTCGTCACGAGTCCTCGGGACGGCGTGAGGGATCTGCTGCTTCCTTTCGCGAGCCGAACGCGCTCTGCGCCCTCTGCGATAAGCCCCTGCCTTTTCTTTTCTCCTCGTCCTTCTCTCCGCCCTTTCCCGTAGAATATCGCTCGTGACTCCCTCCCTCATCGTCCATGGCGGTGCTTTCGCTGTTCCCCATTCGCGAATCGAAGCCTGCAAGCAAGGCTGCCGCGAGGCGCTCGAAGCCGGCTGGAAAATCCTCTCCGCCGGCGGCTCGGCCCTCGACGCCGTGGAAGCCGCCGTCGTCTCCCTCGAAGAAAATCCCGAGTACGACGCCGGCATCGGCTCGCATCTCAACCGCGACGGTCACGTCTCGCTCGACGCCATCGTCATGGACGGCCAGACGCTCCGCTCCGGCGCCGTCGCCGCCGTCGAACGCATCCGCAATCCCATCCGCCTCGCGCGAAAAGTGATGGA
>JASHSV010000157.1 GCA_030038535.1 Candidatus Acidiferrales bacterium | reverse complement strand
CGCGATCCGGCCACGGTTGTCACCCCGACGGCCCACGTAGAGGCCGCGAAGCTCGTCAAACCCGGCGCGGTGATTCTACTGGTCCTCGCCGGTTTCCTCGCCGGCGTCCCTCCCGCCCTGATGGCTGCGGTGGGCGCGGCCATGATGCTGATCACCCGCACGCGCGAGCCGCGTGAGGTGTACGACCAGGTCGACTGGGGCATCCTCGTATTCTTCGTCGGGCTCTTCCTCATCGTGGGCGGCGCGGAGAATGCCGGCTTGCTCGGCCGTCTTCGATTCCTCACGCGCGCGGGGAACCTGGAGCACCCCGCGCTGTTCACCCTCGTCGTTGCCGGCCTTTCGAACCTGGTGAGCAATGTTCCCGCCGTCATGCTTCTCAAATCCCTTGTGCCTCAGTTCGCCGACGCGCAGCGTGGCTGGCTGCTGCTGGCCATGGCCAGCACGCTGGCAGGCAATCTGACGATTACCGGCTCGGTCGCCAACATCATCGTGGTCGAGCGCTCGCGAGCGGAGGTCCGAATCACGTTCTGGGAATATTTCCGCGCCGGATTTCCCATCACGCTCCTGACGCTCGCTTTCGGCTGGTTCTGGCTCAGTTGGTCGCGCTGACGCGAAGCCTGCGCGCGCACCAGCAGGAACACCACTTCGTGTCCCTTGACTTGAAAACTGTGCCGGAGCAATGCTACCGCGGCCCGTTGGCGCGGCGTGCGATTCGCGAATTCATGTCGCGGCGATTCTCAGCTTCAGCCGGCAGGTATGGGGAGGATGCGGATGCGATCTCGAGTGCATGTACTCTCGTCTCTCATTCCGGTGGTGATAGCGGCCGGCGCTTTTGCCGGCGGCGGACTGCCCGTCGCGGCGCAGCAGGCGGGCGGCGCCGCTCCGGTGGTGACTGTGTCCGATTACCAGCGCGCAGAAAAATTTCTCAACTACAGCACCACACCGCTCGTGTTTCACAAGATTCGTCCCGCGTGGCTCGCCGACGAACGGCTTTGGTATCGCGACCCCGTCCCCGAGGGCATTGAGTTTGTCATCTTCGACCCCGTGCGCGGCACACGCCAGCCCGCGTTCGATCAGGCGCAGCTTGCAGGCGCGCTTTCCGAGGCGGCCGGCAAGAAATATGACCCCATGCACCTGCCTTTTATGAGCTTCGAATTTTCCCCGGACGGCCGGTCCATTTCGTTTGCCGTTCGCGGCCAGGCGTGGAAATGCGATCTCCAGCCCTACCGCTGCACCGCGCAAGGAAAGCCGGGCTCCGCTGCCGGACCGTCACAGGAAGTGAAATCGCCGGACGGGAAACTGGTGGCCGTCCTTCGCGACTGGAATCTCTGGGTGCGCGACGCGGCCAGCGGCAAGGAAACGCAGCTCACCACCGACGGAGTGAAGGATTTCGGCTACGCCACCGATAACGCCGGCTGGATTCACAGCGACCGTCCGGTTCTGCTCTGGTCGCCGGACTCAAAAAAGATCGCTACCTTTCAGCAGGACCAGCGGGGCGTGGGCGAAATGTATCTGGTGGAAACCAAAGTGGGCCATCCGCGGCTCGAGGCCTGGAAATATCCGCTTCCCGGCGACGAAGTGGTAACCACCATCCAGCGCGTGATTATCGAACTCGACGGCGGCAGAGTGATTCGCCTCGCGCTTCCTCCCGACCAGCATCGCTCCACGCTCTGCGACGACGTGACGTGCCGCGGCGGCGCCTGGGCCGATGTGGAATGGAGCGCGGACGCTTCCCATCTGGCCTTCGTCTCCACCTCGCGGGACCACAAGCAGGAGCATCTGCGCGTCGCCGATGCGTCCACCGGCGCGGTGCGCGACGTCCTGGAAGAGACTGTTGCGACCCAGTTCGAATCCGGCCAGGGCCGTGTGAATTGGCATTACCTGCCGGCCTCAAACGAGGTGATCTGGTGCTCGGAGCGCGACGGCTGGTCGCACCTCTATCTTTACGATCTGGCCACCGGCCGGCTGAAGAACCAAATCACCTCCGGCGAATGGGCGGTGACGCAGGTGCTGCGCGTGGACGAGAAGGGGCGACAGATCTTCTTTCTCGCCGTCGGCCGCGAGAAAGGTAATCCGTATTTCAGCCACCTCTACCGCATCGGCTTCGACGGCCAGCACCTCGAGCTTCTGACTCCGGAAGACGGAAATCATGAAGTGGCGATTTCGCCCTCCGGCCGCTTCTTTGTGGACACATACTCGCAACCCGACGTGCCCGGAGTCACCGTTCTTCGCGACGAAAACGGCAAAGTGCTGCAGACGATCGCAAAGGAGGATATCTCGCACTTGACGGCGGCCGGATGGAAACCGCCCGTGCCCATCACCGTCAAAGCGCGCGACGGCGTCACTGATCTCTATGGATTAATGTTCGTGCCTACGAACCTCGACCGCAACAAGAAGTACCCCATCATCAACAACATTTATCCCGGGCCGCAGGGCGGCAGCGTGGGCAGCCCGTCGTTTTCTGAAGCGCGTCGGGATTGCCAGGCCCTGGCGGAGCTCGGATTTGTGGTGGTGGAGATCGACGGCATGGGCAATCCCCTGCGCTCCAAGAAATTCCATGATTTTTATTACGGCAACATGGGCGACAACACCCTGCCCGACCAGATCGCCGGGATGAAACAGCTCGCCGAAAAATATCCGTGGATCGACATCGAACGGACCGGCATCTGGGGTCACTCAGGAGGCGGCTTTGCGGCGGCCGATGCCATGCTTCGGTATCCGGACTTCTTCATGGTGGGGATCGCGGAATCCGGCAACCACGATAACCGCGAATACGAGGACGATTGGGGCGAGCGCTATCAGGGATTGCTGGTCAAGAATGCCGACGGCACCACGAACTACGACGACCAAGCCAACGAGAACATGGCAAAGAATCTGAAGGGGCATCTACTGCTGGCTCACGGCACGATGGACGACAATGTGCCGCCGTATAACACGCTTCTCGTTGTGGACGCGCTGATCAAGGCCAACAAGGACTTTGACCTGCTGATGCTGCCCAATCAGCATCACGGCTACGGAGCGGAAAATAACTACATGATGCGCCGCCGCTGGGACTACTTTGTGCGTTACCTGCTCGGCGCTGAGCCTCCGCACGAGTTCCAGTTCCATCCGCCGCCGCCCGGCGAAGGCCCGCAGTAGCCGGTATTCCTTTCGGGCGCAGGTGTAACCGCTCGAGGGTCTGGGCTTGGCTCAAAATCCGGTTTAGCGCATGAGAAGCGCAATTTTTGCGGGCTTCCCGGGTTCGAGTGGATTGAGCACAACCGTGTGCCGGTCGGGGAGAAGCTTGGCGCCCGCAGAAACGCCTGCCACTTGCCGTGCAAACTCGAACGTGAGTCCGCGCACCGCTTCGCGGCTCACTACGCGTAGCTCCACCGTACGGGGTTTGGCGCCCTCCGCCGCACTCCACTCCAGCCGGTCGCGCGCGCGCCAGAACTGCGCGAACTCCAGCGGGTCCATCGCGCGCGTGCGCGCCGGCAAGCCCGCAAGCATGGCCTCTTCCGCTCGAAGCTTTTGCTTCGCGTCCGTAGGATGGATCAGCACGACGCTCGGTGCGCCGTTCGCCGCGTTGGCGCGGAATACTTCCATCGCGGCATCGACTCGCGCGTCGAGGGGCGGCTCTTCCTCGTCTTCGATTGTCACCGGGAATTCATAGAGGCCCGAGTCCTCGTCGAACTCGAGGCCCAGCGTCAGAGCGTAGGGGAAATTCGTGAGCACGTCGGGAGCCGTGAATGACGAATCGAATTCGTAGCCGCAGCGCACCAGCGCTTCCGGCAGCGATTTCGGCACGCGCAGATGGCCCGCGCGGAAGAAAATGCTGCGCTGCCCGGGCACGTTTCCGTCCAGCAGCTCGCGGCTCACACGCACTTCGCCGAACACCGTCGCGCCCGTCGCCGTGTTCGCCCCCGTTCCCCGCGGGGTGTAATTCACGTAGCTCTCCCGCCCCGTTCCCAGCTCGAAGTGGTTGAATGCGCGCGAGTGGATGATGGAATGCGTGCCCATCGGAAATCCGAGCGAATAAACGCGCCGCAGCACGTCCAGATTTGCCGGCGTCAGGTAGCCGTGCCCGTTCGCGTCGTTCACGTACTTCATCTGGATGAAAAACAGGCTGTGCGCCCCGCGCTCCGTCTCCGCGCGCGCGTAGTCCAGCATGGGCGGAAACGAGTCTTCCCAATCGACGTCGTGCGTAAAGAGCACCACGGAACGCAGGCCGTCCGGCATCGTCGCCAGCCGGACGGCGCCCGGTTCAAGCGTTTCGTACCACGCGCGCAGAATCAGCATCCAGACGTCTCCCGCGGGCTCGAAGGCGTTAACGTACTGCCGGAACGCCTCGAAGTGCCGGTTCGTCTGCCCGCGAAGCAGCCCGTCGAGCAGGCTCACTCCGCTCAGGTACACCACGCCAGCGCCGATGCGTTTCCGCACGAGCGCTGCTGTGCCGTCCTCGAACCGCGCGAACACCGCGGCACCCGGCTCGGGTGTGTAGCCCAGCGTCCAGAAAATCTCCGGGATCGAATCGCTGCCCAGCCGGATTTCGAGCGCTTCGGGACGATCCAGGTAGCGCAGCGCGGCGTCCGCGCCGCGCTCGAATCGCACCAGGTGCCGGTGCTTCGATGCCGCAGCCTCGCGGAATCCGAACAGCGCTCCCTGCGGGCCCGCAGTCGCCGAAAATGCAAAAATCGAGGCGCCCGCTTCCACGTGCCGACGGATTTCCTCGAGATCGGCGGGCGTGAACGTCCGTGCATCCACGCTGGCGTAAAGTATCACCAGCCGGTGCCGCAGCGCCTCCGACAGGTTCTGCGTGACAAAAAACGGAATGCCCATTTCGCGCAGAGCATGGACCGCGGCGAGCGGCGGCTCGTTCACCGTTGTGCGCAGCAGCGCTACCTGCAACGGAAATCGCTCCGGGTAAGCGTCTTCGTAAATTACGCGGGCCAGCGCGAGCGCGCGAACCGGCACCTCGGCCGCCAGCAGCCTGTGCGCCTGGCTGTAGTTCCGCCACGCGAAAAAGCCAAACAGCGCGGCAACCAGCAGGAGCACCACCGCCGCCCTCGCGTTGAAGCCTGCGGCGCGCTCGGGCACGCTCATAGCCGCCCGGTGCATTCCACGTCCCGAAGTGCCACCCAATTCCGAAATCGGCCGTCTCTCCATCGTTGCCTTCATTTCGCCGCGGCCCGTCGTGCGCTCGGGCGACGGCGCGGCTGAGGTTTACAATCGCGTCATGCTCGGAGCGCGCGAAACGGAGTGGATCCTCGACAAGGCGCGGTCCCTTGGTTTTTCGTTGTGCGGTGTCGCGCCGGTTGCCGAATTTCCTGAACTCGAACGATTGCCGGAATGGCTCGCCCGCGGCTATGCCGGACAGATGAATTACCTCGCCGATCCGCGCCGGCCGGCGCCTGCCTCTCGCCTTGCGGGACTCGAGGGCGCGCGGAGCCTTATCGTCTGCACCCTCAACTACGACACCGCGCAGCCGCACACCGCGGAAGCGGCCGCTTCCGCCGCGTCCTCTTCTTCCTATCGGCAGAAGGACGGTGGGCCCGCAGCCGCGCTCGGGGGTGCGCCACGCGGCTGGATTTCGCGTTATGCCTGGGGCGACGACTACCACCGCGTCCTCGGCGAGCGGCTCGAGCGGCTGATCGCCGCGATGCGTGAAGAATTCCGCGAACCCTTCGCCGCGCGCGCCTATGTGGACACCGGACCGATCGCCGAGCGCGTTGCCGCGAAGCACGCCGGCCTCGGCTGGCTCGCGAAAAACACTTGCCTGATTCATCCCGAACTGGGTTCGTGGCTGTTCCTGGGTCTAGTCGTCACCACGATCGAGTTCGCGCCTTCGCTCCCGCCGGAGCAGCCGCCGCAGCCGGACCTCTGCGGCCAATGCACCCTCTGCATCGACGCGTGTCCCACTCAGGCCATCGTCGAGCCGTATGTGCTCGATGCGCGCCGCTGCATCTCGTATCTAACGATCGAGCATCGGGGCAGCGTGCCGGAGGGACTGCGCGCCGGCATCGGCGCGCATGTGTTCGGCTGCGACATTTGCCAGGACGTCTGCCCCTATAACCGCAAGCGAGCCGTCACAATGGAGACAGTCTTCCAGCCGCGGCTCCTCGAGCGGAAAGGCGAAACTCGAAATTCGAAAATCGAAAAGAGGCAGGAAACCCTTTACGCGCCCTCGCTCGAATGGCTGGCTGCCCTCTCCGAGGAGGAATACCGCCGTATATTCCGCGGCAGCGCGATAAAACGCACGAAATATCAGGGCTTGGTGCGCAATGCCTGTGTGGCGCTGGGCAATGCAACGGCAACGCTCGATTCCGCCGCGCGCACGCGAATTGGCGCGCTCCTCGAACGCCTCTCCGCGTCGCATGACTCGGTAATTGCCGAACACGCTGCCTGGGCCCTCGACCGCCTTCGCCAGCGTTGACCTCTCGGTTCGTACTCCGCCCTCTGCGACGGTGGGTCAAGCGGCACCAGGCCTCCCGGCTGCATCTTCCGTATCAGGGAGGCCGCGCGCGCTGGATTTTCGCGCCCGGCCTGCTAGTGTGTCTCTACGTCCCGCCCGGCAGGACCGGTCGGACCGCTCCCTGGGAAGAGGAACGTGCGCTCGAAATTTCTATTGATAGGGTTGGCCCTGGGACTCGCGCTGGCCGGCGTGTGCTGGTACGCGTTCTCGCGGCGCCCCGTGCCGGCTCCCGCTCCCGCTACCCATGAAGCCGCCGAGGCGCCGCCCGCTCCCATCGCCCAGCAACTCGACGAAATCGTCGCGAATTTCCGCAAAATCATCGTGCTTACGGACAACGAAGATGCGCTCGACGAGGCGCTTCGCGGCCGCGTGCTCACCGTCGGCCGCATGCTGTTTTCGCAGAACGCGGTTCGCATCTCGCAATTGAGCGGAGAGCTTGTCGGGGAGCTTTCCGCCCTGCGCTTTCCAAACACGGAAGCGTTTCTCGACCGCGTGGAGAACGATGCCGACTATCACGATGCCGACAAACTCGCATTCCGTAACGTATTTGACGACCTGAGCGCGGAAATTCCGAAGCATGCCGCCGCCGCCGCGCTCTCCAAACGCGTCGCCGAAGATGTGGCCGCCCTCAAGCAGATCCAGGCCCTCTACGAGAAGGAAATCACGCTGGCCTTCCGCCAGTTCCAGCCGCGGGGCATGGTTGTCCGCCGCGAGGCCTGGGAGCGCTATCTTGCTTTCCTCAAGCAGAAATACCAGCGCGACCAGATCCTGAAAGAGTACGAGTCCGGCGTGCCCGTCGCCCAGCTCCCGCCGCTGCCACCAGAACGGAAGAAGAAAAATGCCGGCGCGCTCGTGGGCTTTGAGCTGCCCCCGAAAACGCTCCTGCTCACCTTCGACGACGGCCCGCACCCGCGCTACACCGACGAGATTCTGGCGATATTGAAGAAATACAGCCTTGAAGCGGTCTTTTTCGAAATCGGCCGCAACCTGGGGTCGTTTGAAACCGGCGGCGAGGTGAAATGGACCACGGCGTCCGCGGCCAGCTACCGCATCCTCAGCGAAGGCTCGGTTCTCGCCAATCATTCTTACAGCCACCCGCTGCTCACCAAGCTGGATCCGGCAAGCTACACGCGCGAGATTGATTCCACGGATACGCTGCTGCGCGACATCGTCAAATCCGACCCCGTGCTGTTTCGGCCGCCGTATGGCGGCATCAACGAGGCCATCTCGGAGGTCGTCGCCGCCCGCAAAATGCGCGTGATGCTCTGGAATATCGATTCGATGGACTGGGCCGACCCTATCCCGAAATCAGTGGCCCAGCGCGTGCTGGACCGCATCGCCGTGGTGGGCCGCGGCATCATTCTTTTCCACGATATTCACCCTCGCGCCGTCGAGGTGCTGCCCGAGCTCATCGAGACGCTCCAGGGGCAGGGCTTCCGCTTTACGTCCTGGAAAGGCAACGATTTCCCCGCGGAAACTGCCGAGCCGGCGCAGGCCGCCGCCCCCGCGCCCTCACCCTACGAATCGCCCTATCGAGAGAGCTGGGCCGCGGTGATCGGTATCGACGAATATCAGACCTGGCCGAAACTTCGTTACGCCGTCAATGACGCGCAGGCCGTCCGCGACGTGCTGATCCAGAAATATCATTTCAAACCGGAAAACGTCTTCGGCCTGTACGACAAGGAGGCCACGCGGGAGAGCATCCTTTCGCTCCTCGGCGACAAGCTCGCCAATCCCGATATGGTGAAGCATGAAGACCGCGTGTTTGTTTTCTTCGCCGGCCACGGCGCCACGCGGAAGCTTCCCAGCGGGCGCGACCTTGGCTACATCATTCCCGTCGAAGCCGGGATCAACGACTACCAGGGCCAGGCAATTTCGATGAGCAATTTTCAGGATATTTCCGAAGCGATTCCCGCCAAGCATTTGCTCTTCGTCATGGACTCCTGCTATAGCGGCCTCGCGCTGACCCGCGGCGCCGGCGGCATGCCGGGTACACTCAATTATTTACAGGAAATCGCGCGGCGCGAAGCCCGGCAGATGTTTACCGCCGGCGGCGCCGATGAGCAGGTGGCCGACAACGGCCCGAACGGCCATTCCATTTTTACCTGGACGCTCTTGCAGGGCCTCGACGGGCGCGCTGATCTGAACGGCGACGGCGTGATCACCGGGACGGAACTCGCCGCTTACGTGATCCCGGCCGTTTCTTCGCTCTCCCACCAGACCCCGGTCTTCGGCAATCTGGAAGGCAGCGGAGGCGGTGACTTCATCTTCGACCTCTCGCACGAGTCGGAATTCCTCAGCTCCGCCTCCCCGCAGCTCGGCGAAGATGCCATCAAGGTGAATGCCGAGCTGGAAGGAATGCGCGCCCAGATCCTCGCCGCCAACAAACAGAACGAAGAGCTGAAAAAACAGCTCGCCGCGGCCCAGGCCCTGCTCGTGAAACAGAAGAAGCAGACCGGACACCTGCCTCCCTCCGCCGATAGCGCCGCGGGACTCAATGACCAGGGCGTGCAGCTCTATAAGGAGAAGCGCTATGCGGAAGCCGCGGAAAAATTCGCCGCTGCCTCCAAGCTCGATCCCAAAAGCGCTCTGTTCGCCAACAACGCCGGTTATGCGCTCTTCCGCCAGGGAAATTACGAGTCCGCACTTGATTGGCTCAACCAGTCCATCGCGCTCGACCCCAATCGCGCCATCGCCTACATCAATCTAGGGGATGCCTACGAAGCGATGCACAAGACCGCCGAAGCGAAGCAGGCCTTCGAGAAATACCTGGAACTCTCTCCCAACGGCAAATCCGCTACCTACGCTCGCGAACGGCTGAAGGCTCTCGAGCAGTAGTCTCTGGTGGCGCGGGCATTCCTGCACGCGCGCTTTGCCCAGTACATACAGTTACAACCTCGATTCGGCCCGGCTGTCGCGGCTTTGCCTGTGCTACAGTGCCGCGCGCGGAGAAACGCAAATGATTACTTCTCGAAGCTTGGCGGTTTTCGGCTCTTTGCTGGTTTTCTCGCTCGCGGTCCCTGCCTGGGCCCGGCAATCCGCCGCGGCTCCCACGCCGGAAGAACACGACTACGTCATCCACGACTTCCATTTCAAATCCGGCGAGACGCTCGCCGAGCTGCGCATGCATTACCTTACGTTCGGCAAGCCCGTGAGGGACGCTTCGGGCCGCGTGACCAACTGCGTTCTAATCCTGCACGGCACCGGCGGCTCGGGCCGGCAATTCCTCCAGCCCCAGTTTGCCGACGTGCTTTACGGGCCGGGCCAATTGCTCGACATCACCCGGTACTTCATCATTCTTCCTGACAATGTGGGCCACGGAAAATCCTCGAAGCCCAGCGACGGCATGCACGCGCATTTTCCCTCCTACGATTACGACGATATGGTGGCCGCGCAGCACGAGCTGCTCGA
>JASHSV010000156.1 GCA_030038535.1 Candidatus Acidiferrales bacterium | reverse complement strand
GATTACCTCGGAGGGCAGCGTTCCGTTCTCGAACAGCCACAGGACCCGGGAGAGCCGGCTTCCCACGCTGGCGAAATCCTCATGCGAAGGACGCCGCTCTCCCGGGAGCGGCCGGTGAATCCCTTTCGGCGGAACGTACACCTCGTCTCCCGCACGCGATCGCAGTGTCTTAAGCAGCAAGATAGAAACCGCTCGCGAAAGCTCGCTGGAGGCGGCCGCAAATTCTCCAGCGGTCACGAAGGACCGGGCGCGAAACTTCGAGACTCCCTGCTCGTAGGCGTGTTGCGCTTCACTTAGCGCACGGCCCACATCCGGCGCTGCCACTCCCACGACTTTGAGCTGCGTCAGTATCGCCCGGGTGCGATGGAGGGCGATATGGGCGTCCTCGATTTCCCGGCCTGCCGCTTCGCGGTTTGCTGCGGCTAGGTGATTTTCGGTTCCCAGGTTGCTTTCCTTGCGGTTGCCCGCGGCCGGCCCGCTCGAAGCTCGAGTGGCTGAGGAGAATTGGGGGGCCAGAGGCGCTGCCATGCCCGGGGTGGGGGCCGAAGCAGGCGGCGCCTCTGGCTGTGGTGGGAGATCATTGAGCTGTTTCGGCGAAACTCGGCCCCGACACGGGTCGTGGCGGGTAGGGGGCCATGCGCGCACAGCGGGTTCCGCTACGTTGTCCAGGTCGCGCGATGAACTCCAGGCTCGCATAGCCCTTTCCCTACCCACGGAATTCGGCAAACTCACTTCAAGTACCGCCGCACCACCTTGAAATAAACAAACAGCACCGCCGCATAAACCGCACCTGTGACCAACCAAAAGGGGTGATAGCTCATCGCTGGCCTCGTTCGTCCTGAGTCCTATGTGGCGCGAGCGGCTTGCTCGGCACGGCCTAACGAAGACGATTCTTGAGCAACTCCGCTGCCACCTCGCATGCGTGGCGTGGAACTTCTAAGTCCATTAGTTTGCAGCGCGCAGAAGACCCGGCATTTACCACCGACTCGCGAGGGCGTAAAGAATCAGCCCACACCAGTTCCGGACTGTGAAGACTGCACACAGAATCCTTCCCAAGGCACCTGCTCTGATCTCCATTTTGAGCGCCGCAAGTGCCATCCCTGGACTGCCCGAAAGCAGGAGTTGCGCCCCCGAAGGGCCGCGATTTTGTTGCAACCCCGTGCTTTACCGCAGGGCCGCGTCGTCGGCTTCCATCATCCGCGCGAGGGTGGGAGCGGTGACCCCCGAGGTGGAAAGGGAACTGCAATAGTGTCCGATGGTCACGGCATTCTTTCCCCTGGCCTGATGGGTGGGAGAAGCAAAGGAGTAGTGCGAGATGAAAAAAGGAATCTACCCGATGCTGCTGTTGGCACTCGCTGCAACCGCGACGGTCCAAGCCGGCACGCGGCCTCATTCACATTCCGTAGTAATTGTGCAGCCCTCCGAGCTGCCAAAGTCGGCAAGTCTCCGTAGCGAATCCATGTTCTTGCTCAACGGCGAAAACGGGCAAGCCTATCTTTATCTTGAACAGGACCAAGGGAAGTCTCTCGCCATACTCAACGTGGAGGATCTGGGAAACATCCGGGAAGCCGGTCGAGTCTCCCTGGCCAACCCCACGCCTTACGACTTCGTTCAACCTGTCCGCGACTCGGCGGCGCTGATCCGTTTCCGAGACGGCTCCGGATTGGCAGTAATCAGCTTCAAGAAACCCGGACAGCCCGTCCTTTATGCCGAGCAGGGCTCACTGATCCCGGCGAGCATTCAAGCCATCGGACAGAACACGTTGCTGGTGGCATCTGCAAATGCGCCCAGCACCCCGCCCGAAAAAACAAAAGCCGAAATTCTTGATATCTCCGACCCGTCTCGGCCGGCCTTGCTCGTCACCATCCGGGGGCTTAGACAGCGGTTGGAAAATGTGGATACAGGCACTTGGTTTCTTCTGGGGGATGAAGGCCTTACGGTGATCCGGCGTCCCAGGCTTGAGCGCGCATTCAAGGATGCCATGAATTGGGTGAACTGATCGGCTGGTATCCGCCAGGCGAGAAGCTCCCGACACTGTGTTCTCGCCCACGCGCGGGCAGGACCGAACCGCAAGCAAGGAGGGGACGCTTGAGCGATGCGAACGATTCAGTTTGGGAAGAAAGAAGAGGTCTGGAAATGAGCGAGCTGGAACTTCCCGATCGGCTTTTTGCCTCCTGGATGCCGCGGCTCTATCGTGCCGCTTTTCGGATGCTGCGAAACGCAGAGGATTCCGAGGACGCGATGCAGGACACGCTTCTCTCGGCCTTTCAGCATCTGGATCAGTTCGACGGGCGCGCACAACTCACCACCTGGATGTACGCCATTCTCCTGAACACTGCCCGGGCCAAACTGCGCAAACGCAGCCGCTCTCCGGAGATGTGCCCCCTGGAAACCGAATGCTCCAGCGACCAAGAACATACGTTCGCTGTCGAGCTCGTCGATTCGCGTCCCGATCCCGAGCAGGAATGCGAACGTGGAGAGAAGGCGCGACTCCTCGCTGAATCCTACGAGAAACTACCAGCGCTCTACCGCTCCGCGATATGGCTGTGCGACGTTCAAGAGTTGGGAGAGAAAGAGGCCGCGAGACGTCTGGGGCTTCCGCTCGGCACGCTAAAATGCCGGCTCCACCGCGCCCGACGGCTTCTCTCCGCCCGCGCCCGCGAGGCCTGCACCATCAGATCGAATCTCTATCGACATTCGCCGGATAGACCCCGCCGCGTCGCCGCAGCCGCACCATCGGTGGTGTCCTCGTGAGGGTTCGAGGCGCAGAAAGGAGCACCCCATGTGGCCATGGACCTTTCGGTCAGCAGCGCCCGGCCTTCTTGCTGCTCTCGTTTGCCTGCCCGCCCCAGCCGCGGCTCCCACACCGCGCGATCAGGCCTATCCCGGAACGCTGAACTATATCGAGGGGCAGGCATTCATCAACGGTCGCACGGTTGCTCCCAACGCCGCTGGCTCGGTCGAACTCGAGACGGGTCAGGTTCTTCAGACGCAAAGCGGCAAAGTAGAGATCCTTCTCACCCCCGGTGTCTTCCTGCGGCTGGGTGACAACAGCATCCTCCAGATGGCCTCACCCGGACTGACACGAACCGAACTCCGGCTCAAAGCTGGACGCGCCAGCATAGAAGCCGCCGACTTGCACCCCGAGAACGACCTCCTCTTGGATCAGGACAACACAACTACGCAACTCCTCAAGGAAGGGTTCTACGAATTTGATGCCGACCTCGCTCGCATCCGCGTCTTCGAAGGCAAAGCGTCCGTGCTGGTCGGCGGCCGGCGCATCAATCTCAAAGGCGGACGCCAGCTCGACCTGAGTCGTTCCGGCCAGCTGAAGCCCTCGAAATTCGACAAAAAGTCATTTGACACCGACGATCTCGACCGCTGGAGCAATCTGCGCTCCTCCTACCTTTCCGAGGCGAATCAAGATGTGGCTCCCGACTACGAGGTGGACGCTTATTGGTTCGACGGATGGTATTGGGATCCCTGGTTCGACTGCTTCACGTTCATCCCGGCCGGCGGAATTTTCTACAGCCCCTTCGGGTGGGGATTTTACTCGCCGTGGTGGGCGGATGGCGCTCCCTACTTCCACGGACCTCGCTATCCGCACCGGTTTAACGCTCAGAACTACCGCGGAGGCCCGGCTCTGCACACTTCCGCGGGACATACCGGAGGCCGATTCTATTCTGGCGGAGCCCGGGGTGGATCGTTCGGAATGTTAGGTGGAGGCTTTCGCGGTGGCGGCGGCTTCCGCGGTGGTGGCGGTTTCCACGGCGGTGGCGGCGGTGGCCACGGGCGCGGCTAACTAGCGTATGAATCCTTCGGCACCGGTTCCGTGCGCCTGAAACGGATCATTTATGGATTGGGCGCCACCTGCACGGCGGTTCCGTACGCGAGCACTTCCGTCACGCCCTGCATCACTTCGTTGGCGTCGTAGCGCATGGCGAGCACAGCGTTGGCGCCACGTTCGGCCGCGTGCTGCATCATCAGTTCGAAAGCGTCTTCGCGGGTCTTCTCGCACAGCTCCGTGAAAATCGTGATGTTCCCGCCTAGAATCGTTTGCAGGCCGGCGCCGATCTGTCCGAAGATGCTGCGCGAGCGCACCACGATGCCTCGAACCAATCCCAGGTTTTTCACAACGTGATAGCCAGCAAGTTCCGTACTCGTGGTGACCATTTGCGCGTTCAACATTGGCGACATGCGGTTTCTCCCTCTCCTGCGCCGCCGGACTCTCCCGGCGCACAACGCGATTTTCGTGCCTTCACGCGGGGATTGCAACGCCAAAAGGGAAGGGAAATCCCGCTCAATGCCGCAATTCTTCGGCGATGGCCTGCGCGATTTGCTGCGCCCGCGCCAGGTCTGTCGGCTCCAGCGAGATGGCCGCCACGCGCGCGTGTCCGCCGCCGCCGTAGCGCTCGCAGAGCGCCGCCAGGTTGTGCCGCAGCGGCTGCTTGGTCCACGGGTTCGAGCCCACGGAGACCTTCGCGCGCACCGGCGAGGCGCTCACGCCTACCGAATAGACCGCGTCAGGGAACAGGTAGTAGGGAATGAATTTGTTGTAGCCTTCCATGTCGTCTGCGCTCATGTCGAAATACACCACGCCGCCTTTCGAGGTGGCCCGCTTGCGGAAGAGATCGAGCGAATGCTCGTGCCGCTCCAGCAGCGGATCCAGATGCCGCTTCACCTCCGGCAGGGTGATCATTTCCGCCAGCGGCCGCTCAGCCATCTGCGGGATGAGCCGCGGCACCAGGTCGTCCTGCGGCGCCGCTTCGATCACTAGCGCCAGCTTCATGGCCGGTTCTGCCAGGCCCACCGCCGTCTCCGCGTCCGGATATTGCGCTCCGTCGATGATGTCGCCCCACCGCACCAGCTCCGCAAGCGGCGCGGCGTTGAATCCAAACTTGCTGGACGCTACGTCGGCCAGGAACTTGGTGCACGAGCGGTATTCCGGGTTGTAGAACTTTTTCCCCGAGCTGTCTTTCTTGAAATGCTCCGCGTCTTCCGGCGAGAGGA
>JASHSV010000155.1 GCA_030038535.1 Candidatus Acidiferrales bacterium | reverse complement strand
CAAACAGCTCCAGGTGAAGCCGCTGGACCCGATGGCGCAGGCCAGCCTGGGCGCGACGCTGGGGCAGGCGCATCGCTGGGCGGAGGCGGTGACGGAACTGGAAAAGGCGGTGGTGCTTTCGGCGGAAGATCCGCGGCTCTACATCAATTTGGGGCGGGCCGAGCTGAACCTGGGGCACGCGGAGAAGGCGCAGGCCGCGTTCGACAAGGCGGTGGAGCTGAGCCCGTCGCCGCCGGTGTGGAACGGGGTAGCGTGGGAGCTGGCGCAGCAGAACGCGAATCTGGAGAGCGCGGAAAAGTATGCGGAGTTGGCGGTGGCAGGAACCGAGTCGGAGTTGAGCAATGTGAAGCTCGAAAAAGTGACTCCGGCAGATCTGGCGCGGACAGCCGCGCTGGCCACGTATTGGGACACGCTGGGATGGGTGTGGTGCGCGCGCGGCGACTGGAAGCGCGCGGAACGGTACGAGGAAGCTGCTTGGCGGCTCGATGTGCGCGGAGAGGCCGCGGACCACCTAGGCCAGATTTACGAAAAGCAGGGGAAGAAGCCGGAAGCGGCGCGCATGTACGCGCTGGCGCTGGCCACGGGGCGCGGGCCGCAAACGGCGCGGGAAAGGCTGGAATTACTGGCCGGGGGCGCGCCGGCAGCCGATGCGCTGGTGAGAAGCGAGCAGGCGGAACTTCCGCGCCTGATTGAATACAGCGTGCTGCGGACGGTTCCCGAGGGCGCAGCAAAGTCTGCGGAGTTTTACGTGCTGCTGGGCGCGGGAGGGCGCGCAGAGGGCGTGAAATTCATCCGCGGGGACGCGGAATTGCGCGGGGCGGGCGAAAAAATCCGCGCGCTCGACTACGGTCCCATGGTGCCGGAAGAAACAACCGCGAAGCTCCTACGGCGAGGCAGGTTGGAATGCGGCGCGAAGGGAGCGAAATGCGTGTTGCGGCTCGTTCCGGCAAGCCAGGCGCGAGGGATTGAGTGACGGGCCGGGCGAAACGCACACGCTCGAGGCACGCGGGCGCTACTTGATTTCCATTACTTCTTTTTCCTTTGCAGCGGAGAGATCCTCGAGCTTCTTGGTCTCCTGATGGGTGAGCTTTTCGAGCTCTTCGAGGGAGCGTTTGAGTTCGTCCTGGCTGATCTTCTTTTCCTTCTCGAGTTTTTCGACGGCTTCTTTGACGTCGCGGCGCACGTTGCGAACGGCGGTGCGGTGATTTTCGAGGGTTTTGTGAAGATGCTTGACGAGGTCCTTGCGCCGCTCCTCGGTGAGCGCGGGGATGGGAACGCGGACAACCTTGCCGTCAGTGGCGGGATTGAGGCCCAGGTCGGAGGTGCGAATGGCCTTGTCCACCAGGGGAACGACGCTCGGGTCCCACGGCGAAATCATAATCATCGTCGGGTCAGGCACGGTCATGGTGCCGAGCTGATTGATGGGCATGGGCGTGCCGTGATAATCGACGCGGATGTGATCGAGCAGCCCAACGTTGGCGCGGCCGGTGCGGACGGCGGCGAGCTCCTTACGAAAATCCTCGAGAGCTTTTTCCATGCGCGTGCGCGCCTGGTTCATGGCGTCTTTGGTGTTGGCGATAACCGTCATGCGCTCCACCTCCGCATGTGCCGCTAGCGATCAGCGCGAGGAGCAGACCACGGAACCGACCTTTTCCCCGCGCACGACGCGCTGCACGTTGCCGGGCTTGTTCATATCGAAAATCACGATGGGAAGCATGTTGTCCATGCACAGGGAGATGGCGGTGGTATCCATGACCTGCAGTCCGCGCTGGATGACTTCGAGGTAATCGATTTTCTCAAAGCGCTTGGCGGTGGGGACCTTTTCGGGGTCGGCGTCGTAGATGCCGTCCACACGGGTGGCCTTGAGGATGGCACCGGCCTTGATCTCGACAGCACGGAGCGCGGCGGCCGTATCCGTGGAAAAGTAGGGATTGCCGGTGCCGGCGGCGAGAATCACGATGCGACCTTTTTCCAGGTGGCGGGTGGCGCGGCGGCGGATGAAGGGCTCGGCGACCTGGTGCATTTCGATGGCGCTCATCACGCGGGTGTGGCAGCCGAGTTTTTCGAGGGCATCCTGAAAGGCGAGGGAGTTGATGACGGTGGCGAGCATGCCCATGTAGTCGCCGGTGGCCCGCTCGATATTCAGCCCGCCCTGGCGGGCGCCGCGAAAAATATTGCCGCCGCCAACGACCACGGCGATTTCGACGCCGAGCTCATACACCGCTTTGATTTCGTGGGCCAGCTTGGCGATGGTCTCGCCGTGAATGCCGAAGCCTTGCGGGCCCTGCAGGGATTCACCGGAGAGCTTGAGCAGAATGCGGCGATAAAGGAGGTGTGTGTTTGAGGCGGGTGTCACAGAACTCTCTTGTGCCACAGCCATAGCGGTGACTCCGTGAATCCCAACGGCGCTCGACCGATTATCCGCTGCCCCTGTGCGCTCGCCGGAGGACAGGCTCATCCCGAAGGACCGGGAGTGTCCTGCTGCGTCGGAGACATTCTAGCAGAGGCGAGGGGTTCAGGGAGAGACAGGCTCGACTTCGCCGGCGGACGCGGAATCCTGAGCGCCAGCCTGCTCGCCAACCTTGAAGCGGGCGAATCGGCGCACACCGATATTTTCCCCCATCTTGGCGATGGCCTGCTGGATGAGGTCGCGAACGGTGACCTGCTCGTCTTTGATGAAGTGCTGTTCATAGAGGCAGGACTCGGCGAAGAATTTTTCCAATTTGCCCTCGACGATGCGGTCGAGCACGTTTTCGGGCTTGCCGGAGGCGCGCGCCTGGTCGAGGTAGTTGGCGCGTTCCTGCTGGACGAGTTCCGCGGGCACATCTTCGCGCTTGACGTAGCGCGGGTCGAGCGCGGCCACGTGCATGGCCAGGTCGTGGCAGAGACGCTGGAATTCGTCGGTGCGGGCGACGAAATCGCTTTCGCAATTGACTTCCACGAGCACGGCGATCTTGCCGCCGGCGTGCAAATAGGTGCCGACGGCGCCTTCGGAGGCCACGCGCGCCGCCTTCTTCCTGGCCTCGTCGCGGCCCTTCGCCTTCAAGACGGCCTCGGCGGCGTCCAGATCGCCCTTGGATTCGAGGAGCGCGGAGCGGCAATCGCTGAAACCCGCGCCGGTGCGCTCGCGCAGGGACTTAACGAGCTGCGCGGAAACTTG
>JASHSV010000154.1 GCA_030038535.1 Candidatus Acidiferrales bacterium | reverse complement strand
TCGCACATCATGTTGCAGCGGTTGGTCAGGTCCACGGTCAGCACGGCCCCGCGCCCGTAACGGACATTCGAGGAGCCATGTTTGTGAAGCCCTTCGTCGTTGTGCGCCGGGATATCGCGGCCGGGGAACTGGCTCTCGATCCAGCGCAGGAAAGAGGAGTCCACCGCCATCAGGTCCTCGTAGTGGCCGTGCTGCGGACAATCCTTCACCATCCAGATCTGGCCGTCGCGTTCGACGATCTGCGCCTTGATTTCACCGACCTTCTCGTGCATCAAGTCGCGCCAATCCTTCTGGCCGGCGATGATGGCCTGGCGTGCTTCTTTCACGCAGGCCGGGCAGAGCGAATCGGTCTGGCGCGGAAAGCCCAGAGTCGGCTTCGTCTTTTCCCAGGATTTCAAAAGCGGCTTGTCTGACCACTGCGGAGTAGGAGAGGGATTGGGATTGCGCTTATTGAAATATTGAATGCTATTGAAGGTGACACCCGCCGTCCTGCACAAAACCCAATCGAGCGAGCGGAAAAATTGCGTAGAGAAAGAATTAGGCATACTGCGGCTGCCTCACTTTCCAAAAATTCGTTCTTTACTTCGGGAAGCCCCAAACGTCGGTGCAAAGCCGACCAAATTCCCAAACTGGCACAGCCCCAAAGGCTCCCTTCAGAGTAGCACGTGGCGAGACGGCACCCTAAGCCATTGGTCTCCTATAGGTTGAAGACGAATGCGCCACAAAACCAGTAAGATGCGCCGAACGGTCGAAAATAGGGGGTAAATGGCACAATTCGTCAGCGAACGGGGCTAAGTTGAAGAAGCAACAAGGGGTTATTGTTACGAATCCGTTTTGGGCCTTTCCATCCCAAAACCGCTCGACTCACTCATTCAAGGCAGGCCGCAGCACCGCAATCAGAAAATGAGCAAAATTCGAAGCGTCTTCATCCATTTGTAGCCAGCGGACCACGCAATGATCCGCTAGATACTTGGCCACGCGGGAGTCCGGGATGCCCAGATGTTCGGCCAGCCGTGGCTTGATGGATTCGCCCCGCTTGGCTGCGCCTCCTCTCAACAGGTGTGGAATGGCGACCCGCAGCGTCTGGCACGCCTCGACGTAGTAATACGTGCTCAAATCGGAGTCGGTCAGCACCCACACTCCGGGCCCTGCAGGCGCTTTTTCCGCCTCTGCCAACGGTGTCGGAGGGCACGCCAGCAAGCGGCGAAAGCTCATCTCCAATTGTGTAAGGCGGGACGCCAGCCCGGGATCGCCATGCCGGCCGCGAATCCCTACTGGCGCCGGAGTTTCCGGACCACTCTCTGCAACGGAAGGAGCAGACGGTTCGACTGCCGCTTTTTGCGCGGGGCGAGCCGGAGTTTGCTCCACATGCCTCTCCCTCGGCACTGGAGCGTGAGAACCGCGGCGGGGAGGCCGCTGGTCCCGTCCGCCGCGCCGCCCTCGGCGCTGGCGATTCGCTTCGGCCGAAGCGCGCACCGAGACAGCCGCATGCACGGAGGGTCCCTCGGACTCTATGGCTGGCGGACTGACTGTCTCTACCGGCGTGGAATCCGCTTGCGGCACAGCCTCCGGAGCAGGAATCGAGGGCTCCGTAGCGCGCGGCGTTGGCGCGGGGACTTCCGCGGGCTCGGTGGCTCCGAGGCGCGTGGCACTTTCCTGTGCTTTGGATTTCCAGTCGGCACGCCGGAAGCGCCCAGCCGCGGTCAAATACCATCGTCCCGCATCGGCGGTGTTGCCTTTGGACTCGAAATAGCGCGCCAGTTCGAAGGCCACCATGGCATCGCGCGTCTTCGAAAAAAGATTGGTCAGTTGTCCTGCGGGATCTTTTCCGGAACGAGCGCGGCGGATACGCGCCGTGATTTGTTTCCAATCGGCCATACAGTGGAGGAATTCTAACAGCGAAGCGCTGCTTCCGCCAGCAAGACCGCAGGTTGCCGGACTGCGCGGCAGAAAATGAAAAAATCTGTTCCGCGCGCTTTCCTGATTGACGTCAAAGCAAGGGCCGAAGTATGCTCTTGTGCAGTTCCAGCCGGGAGGCATTCTATGTTACGCCTGCGGGCTATCTATGCGGCCGCAATGAGCCTAAGTCTGGCGTGTATGCCGCTCTTTGGCGCCACAACGCCGACAACCACGCCACTCGGTACCGTCATCGCCGCTGAGCGCGCCTACGTAGGCGAGGCCGGGGCGAACGTCGGCACCACCGTTTATAGTGGCGACAGAGTCAGCACGGACACACAAGGCAGCATGCAAGTCCGTGCCGGCGCCGCGCGTTTGCTGCTGCTGAGTTCTTCTGCCGCTTTTGTGGACGACAATGACGGCGCGCCCTCCGCGAAATTGGTCGCTGGGACTGCCACGTTCTCCACGGGCAACGCGCACGCTTTCACGCTGTTTGCCTCCAAGGCCGCTATCCGGCCGCAGACGGACGCGCCGACGATTGGCACGGTGACTTACTTGAACGAGAAGGAATTGTTGGTGACCGCCCGCCGCGGCGGACTCACAGTCACGGTTGAGGACGAAACGCAAGTTATCCCGGAGGGCACGTCCTTCCGCGTGCTGCTCGATCCTGCTACGGAAGCCGCCCAAGGCCCGGCGGGAGCGGGTGCGGGCGGCCAAGGACCAGCCAAGGGTGGCGGGGGCCCACTGAAAGCCGGCCGCAGCCGGTTCCTGATTCTGGCCACGGCCTTCATAGCGGCAGGCACCGGTGTGGCCATGTACTATGCCCTCGAAAGCCCGGACCGTCCGTAAAGAATTCAAGCCGGTATAGCAGGCAAAAAAGCTTAACGGCCATCGCATTCATGCGATGGCCGTTTTCTTTAGCGCGCCCTTTGCGTTTTCTTCAGAGCGTCGCGATCACGTCGATTTCGACCAGCGCATCCTTTGGCAAACGTGCAGCCTGGATGGTGGAGCGCGCTGGGGGAGTCGCAGGGAAATACTTCGCGTAGGTCTCGTTCATCGCCGGAAAGTCATTCATTTCTTTCAGGAATACTGTCGTCTTGACCACATGCTTTAGGGAGG
>JASHSV010000153.1 GCA_030038535.1 Candidatus Acidiferrales bacterium | reverse complement strand
AACGCCTGGGCGGAGGCGGGATGGGCGTGGTGTACGCGGCGGAAGACACGCGGCTGGGGCGGCGCGTGGCGATGAAATTCCTGTCCGAGGAAATGGCCCGGCGCGGCGGGCAGGCGCTGGAGCGGTTCGAGCGCGAGGCGCGCGCGGCCTCGGCGCTGAATCATCCCAACATCGCCACGGTGTATGACGTGGGCACTCACGAGGGGCGTCCGTATCTGGTGATGGAGCTGGTGGAGGGGCAGGCGCTCGATGTGAAGCTGCGAGATCGGCGGCTCGATGTTGCGACGCTTCTCGACTGGGCCATCCAGATTGCGGACGCGCTCGACGCGGCGCACGCGAAGGGCATCGTGCATCGCGACGTAAAGCCGGCGAACGTGCTGATCAACGCGCGCGGGCAGGTGAAGGTGCTGGACTTCGGCCTGGCGAAAGTGGCGGAGCCTGCCACAGCGGGCGGCGGGATGCTGTCGGCCGGGCCGACGGTGGACGAACTGCTGACCAGCCCGGGCGTGGCTGTCGGCACCGTGTCCTACATGTCGCCGGAGCAGGCGAGAGGCGAAGAGCTGGACGCGCGGTCGGACATCTTCAGCCTGGGGTGTGTGATCTACGAAATGGCGGCGGGACGGCGCGCGTTCGAGGGAAAAACGCCGGCGGTGGTGTTCCACGCGATCTTGCAGCTCGAACCCACGCCGCTCGGCGAAGTGAATCCGGGCGTGCCGGCGAAGCTCGAAGAGATTGTTGCGAAAGCGCTCGAAAAGGACCGCGAGATGCGCTACCAGACGGCCGCGGAGTTGCGCGCCGACCTGAAGCGCCTGCGGCGCGATCTGGAGTCGGGCCGCACGGCGGCCCCGGTGGCGAGTCCAGCGGCGTTCGGCCCGTCCACCAGCACCGCACCGCCGGCCGTCGAAGATTCCGCCGAGAAGCGCGAGGCTTCTTCCCCGCGGCCCGCTGCCCAAGGGCCAGCTTCGCGCCGGGAGCGCATCCGTGAGCTTCGCGATGAGGCCATACGCCTGAGGCGGGAGGATCGGCGTGCGGACCGGCAATGGCACTGGATCCCACCCGCGGTTGCCTTGGCGCTCGCGGCGGTGCTTGCCTACCGCATCTTCTCGAGGCCAAGCGCCCCGCCCGCAAGCACGCCTCCCAATGTGAGCGCGCCGTTCCCTTCGCTGAGCGTTACGCGGCTTACGTCTTCGGAGGCTGTTTGGCAGGCAGCAATTTCGCAGGACGGCAGGTACGTGGCCTACAGCACGATTGAAAAGTCCGGAAAATTCGGCCTGTTCATCCGCCAAATCGCCACGCGAAGCACCGTCGAACTGAGGGCCACGCAGGGCAGGGACTTGTGGCTGGCAGGTTTTTCTCCCGACGGATCGTTCGTTTATTACGTGGAGAGCGAAATCGACAACTCCGGAAACCTGTACCGGATTCCGTCGCTGGGGGGAGTGCCGCAATTGGTAGC
This sequence comes from Candidatus Acidiferrales bacterium, assembly GCA_030038535.1. Classification (GTDB taxonomy): domain Bacteria; phylum Acidobacteriota; class Terriglobia; order Acidiferrales; family UBA7541; genus JOPF136. Next base: position 5,306 of record JASHSV010000153.1, on the reverse strand, counting down.
GGCGGGCGTGTGGCGGAACGCGTCGATTTCCTTCGACGGCGGCCGAGTGGCTTACGTGGGACACATGCCGGGGGAACAGAAATACTCGCTCATCATTTCCGGATTGGGGGCCGCAACGGGAACTGGAACGGGCGAGCCGGCACAGACCCCGCGTGCGCTCGTGCGCGACGTGGATCCGGCAGCGCTCATTCATCCGGTGTGGTCCCCGGATGGAAAGACGCTTGCTTGGATCGAGTTACGGCCCGACCCCACCGGCCTTCAATCGCGCGTGGTGACAGTTGGCGCGGCGGGGGGCGAGGCGAAGCCACTGGGAGGGGCGCACTGGAGCGGCACAGAGGGCGCCCTGGCGTGGTTGCCGGACGGCAGCGGTCTTCTGCTCGATGCCAGCAAAAGCGGCGGAGCCGAGCCTCAAGTGTGGTTCGTAAGTTACCCGGCCGGCGATGCGCGCCAGTTGACCGGCGATCTCCTCGAGCACCGATTCAGCCTGAGCGTTGCCGGCGACGGGAAATCCTTTGTGGGGATCGAAACCGACCGCACGTCGAATCTATGGCTGCTTCCCAAGGACGAGGAAAAACAAGCGCGCCAGATATCGACGGGCCACGACGAAGGAAGATACGGCCTGGGATGGACCGCGGATGGCAGAGTCGTTTACGCCTCGAGTGAATCCGGCCCGTTCCAGATCTGGGTGATGGACGCTGCGGGAACCACGCCGCACCAGTTGACGGCGGATTCAAACCTCCACGCCTGGCCGACCGTGTGCGCCGGGGTGGACCGCGTTTTTTATACATCCGACGCTGCGAACGGATATCAACTATGGAGCGTGGGCCTGGAGGGTGGTCAGGTCCGCCAGGAGTCGCACGCGCCGGAACAATTTTTCTCCTCGGAGTGTTCCCCGGATGGGGCCTGGTTCGCCGGCCTGAGCGCCCCGCAGGATCCTTTCCCAGGAATTTTCTCGGTAGGGAGTTTGGTGCGCATGGAGCGCGAAAGCGGGCAAATGCGCGTGCTCTTCGAGGGGCAGGCCTATCTGCCTGCGATTTCACCTGACGGGAAGCATGTGGCGTTCCTCTATCGTCCAGCCGCAGAAGCGGGCGGCGCCGCGCCGGGGGTGCGCATCGGCATCGTTTCCTCTTTGGGCGGACCGCTGGAGAAGTCGCTGCAAGCGCCGACGGTGGCGACCTACTCGACACCGTTTCGGATTGTGCGCTGGACCCCCGACGGGCATTCCGTGGCCTATCTCGCGGCGGGCGGAAACGCCTTCAATCTTTGGGCTCAGGCGGTGAAGGGGGGCGCGCCGAAGCAGTTGACGCACTTCACTGAGGGCATGACCTCGAACTTCGCGTGGTCGCGTGACGGGAAACAGCTCGTGCTTTCGCGCGGGAGCATCTCGACCGATGTGGTGCTTTTCAGCAGCGCGCGTTAGCCGCGGCGCTTGCCGGACTAGAGTGGGCGGTCGGTGAGCTTCTTCTTTTTTCTCTGCTCTTCCTGCTCGCGTTCGTATTCGGCCAGCTCTTCTTCCGTGTAGTAATACTCGTCGCGCGAAGCGAACATGGAGTTGCCCGCCCCCGCGCCCTTCCCTTTCTTCCCTTTGGCCTCGCTGGCGCGCTGTTCGTAAGCGAAGCCGCGTTCCCGCGCGGTCTTGGTGACGAACCGGGCCTGCAGCAGCAGATCGTTGACCTTCTCCATGAATTCGTTGAACTGGTAGGGCTTCATGGCATAGGGCAGGCGCGACTCTTCGAGCGCCGGAATGGCCGTGGGGGCGTCGCCGGGCGTGACGATGAAGAGCACGCGGACGCGCGATTTTCCTTCTTCGACCGGAGGGGCCTGGGCCAGCTCTTTGAGGATTTGGAAGAGCGGGCTCGCCAGATCGGCCAGCGTCAGCGTGGCCACCACCAGCGCCCAGGAGCCCTGCGCCAGCTCCTGCATGGCGGCGTCGGTGTCGCTGAGCATTTTTACTTTCCAGCCCTCGCCGTCCATCATCATCTGAATCGCGTTTTGCGATTCGGAGTCTTCCTCCAGCACGAGGATGTTGATGTCTTTGGCCACGGCCGAGCCCACCCCAGGCGGGAAAGCCCGCCAGGGACGGCAGACAGTATACGCCAGTGGCGCTGGGGCGCAGCCACTCTTCGCCGCCCGGGCTGCCTCGAGCTCTTGCGCCTGCTGCCCGCCGCAGCCAGAGGCGAATGCAAAGCGAAAAATAAATCTTGACAGGGCGAACGAAAAGCGAATACGATGGCCGAATCGCGAGGCGGGCTTTGGCCATTCAACCCACTCTTCGTTCCGGGCCCCCGGCGTTTTCTCCCGCCACAAACGGGACAAGCCGCCGCCGGACGAAGCTGGTTACCCCCTCACTTTTCCCTGACCCCAGGGACGGCCAGCCCGCAGCAACGGAAGGCGTCCCCACGCCCCCTCGGGGCCCGTGCCCGAGCGGGGACGCCACGACCCCGGTAAGCGGGATCGCTCGCCTCGCAGCCTCCTCGCCGCTGGTGGATGAAAAACGCCAGACGGAATACTACCTGCTGCCGGTCAAATCGCTGCTTAACCGCTGCACTTCGGAGCGCGTGCCGTTTCCCTGGACGGTGAATCCTTATCGCGGCTGCGAATTCGGCTGCCGGTACTGCTACGCGCGCTATACGCACGAATACATGGAGCTCGAGCCCGAGGAATTCGAGCGGAAGATTTACGTGAAGGATGCAGCCGGAGCGCTGGCAGCGCGCGAATTGGCTTCGCCCTCGCTGCGCGGGCAGCACATCGCCATTGGCACGGCCACAGACCCCTACCAGCCCGCGGAGGAACAGTTCGGGACGACGCGAGCCGTGCTCGCGGCCATGGCCGAGCGCGAGGGTCTGAGCGTTTCCATCATCACGAAATCAAACCGCGTGGTGCGCGACGCGGACCTGATCCGCCGCATCAGCGAAAAATCGGAAATCTCCGTGAACCTCACGGTGACCACACTCAACGCTCGGCTGGCGCGGCGGCTGGAGCCGCGGGCGCCCCGGCCCGATCTGCGGCTGGCCGCGGTCGCAAAACTGCGCGAAGCGGGCATTGCTGCCGGCGTGTTTGTGATGCCGGTTCTACCGGGGATCACAGACCGAGAGAACGATCTCGATGCGCTGGCCCGCGCCGCGCGCGATGCGGGAGCGCAATGGCTCGCGGGCAGCGTCCTTTTCCTGATGCCGTCGTCGCTGAAGGTTTTTCTTCCGTTCCTGGAGAAGGAGTTCCCGCGGCTGGCGAAGCGGTATCGCGAATGGTACACGCGCAACGCCTATGCGCCGGAGGAATACCGGAAGAAAATTTCCGCGCAGTTCGCCGAACTGCGCGCGAGATACGGGCTGGGCAGCCGGCCCTACGTCGAGTCGGACGGAAAATCGCAGTCGCCGCAGCTCGGGCTAAGCTGGGCAGCGGCGTAAAGGTGGAAAGGCGAAAATAGATCCCGAAGCTCCGGGACGAAAAACGAAAATCGGTCGCCCGCGACGACAGATGGGTGTGCGGCGCGGGGACGAGGCTCCGGCCGGTTTTCGATCTTCGGTTTTCGTTTTTCGAGTCTTTACGGCACGATGATGCGCGGCGCTTCCCGTTCCGCGGCGGGCGCCAGGGGAAACTGCGCGCGCAGGAAATCGAGAAAGGCGCGGCAGCGCGGCCGGCCATTGGACCTCACGCGCAGCACGCGCGCCAGAAACACGATGATATACAGCACGTCGCTTTCTTTGGTGACGGGAAGCGCGGCGCGCGCGAGCTGTTCCTTCTTTAACTCTTCAATCGCCTGGCGGAGCCTGCCGTAGAGTTCGCGCGCCGGGCCGCCCTCGGGCGGTTTTTCGTAATAGAGGCCGGAAGAAAGCGTGCGGTAGGTCTCGGCCAGAGCCTGAAGTGCCGCAGCCACGTCCGTATCGGCCAGCCGCGGCGCCTCCGCGGTGAACGAGAGGATTGTGGTGCCCATCGTGGCCAGAAGCAGCCGGTTCAAATCGAGCACGCCGGTGGGCAGCTCCACGCCGGGGAACGGAATTTCCGCGGGCGGCACAGGCTCGCGGTGCTGCTCCTCCTGCTCGCGCGCGCGCACCAGGTAGATGCAGGCGTGCGGGCAATCGAGGGTCACTTCTCGCTCGGTGCCGCAGCAAATGGTGCAGATGGTCTCGCCGCGCGCGGGACAGTAGCGCGTGGGCTTGCGCCGCTGGCAGATAGGACAGCTCATCGATTGGGGCGAGCCCGCACTGCCGCGCCGGCGCAGTCAGGCTCAGGGTCTGTGCTTCGGCGTAGCCTTGGTGAGCAGCGAAAGCAGCAGTTGCGAGCCCTCGGTGGGCTGCGCCTTGCCACGCCGCACCACGTCCATGGCCGTATAGTCGTGGCCGTATAGATCCTTGTTGGCGTCGGTGTCTTCTTCCAGGTTGGCGCCTTCCAGCGAGACGCCGGCGAATACGCCGCGAGCGCGCGAATAGGCAAGCACCTCGGCCTGCATCGAACCGTTCGTCTGCGCGTCGGCCGTGCGGCCGAGCGGCCCCAGGGCCACGGAGGCATCCGCGCCGAGCTTTACTTTGCCGCGCAGAATAGCTTTCACGCCGCCGTCGTTCATCACCAGCAGCACGTAATCGGTTTCCTGGCCGCCGATTTGAAAGCCTACGTTTCCGCCGATCAGGCGGAACATGGAGGGCGCCGACCACCCACCCGAAAAATCGGACGCGCCGCGGCAGGTGATGGCGCCGCGCCCGTAACTGGCGCCGACGATAAACGCGCCCTTCTTTACCGCGGGAATCACCATCACGCACACGGCTTTGTCCAGGATGTCCTTGGAGATCGTGTCGGGCATGGCCAGGATTTCCTTCATCACCGTGCCGCAATCCTCGAGGCGCTCTTCCATTTTGGTTTTTTCGCCTGCGGCCAGCGGCAGCGCCGCCAGCCACAGCGACATGAGGGACGCCAGTGCTTTTTTCAACTGCTCCTCCCCCGGAAAATTCCGGTTTATTTGGGCGATTGGGCCAGGGCCTATCTTCTCACAGTCCGCTGCCAAACGCGGAGCACGCGCGCAAAGGCCGCCCGCCCCGGTGAGCCGGGCACCGCGCGTGGCCTATAATCGAGGCTGCCTCGGGAATAGCGCAGTACGAGGTTTTCTTCGGATGAGTTCCGAGCGCAAGCGCGTAATCACCGTCTTCGGCAGTTCGCGGCCCGCAGAAGGCGACGCGGCGTATGCCGAGGCACGCGCCCTCGGGCACGCGCTGGCGCGCGCGGGATACGCGGTATGCTCCGGCGGCTACGGTGGAGTGATGGAAGCAGTGAGCCGGGGCGCGAAGGACGCGGGTGGGAACACGATGGGCGTG
>JASHSV010000152.1 GCA_030038535.1 Candidatus Acidiferrales bacterium | reverse complement strand
CGCCCTTTGTCCCTCACCAGCACAGCCGCAGGCAAGCCAGATCCGCGCCGAAGGGCACGTCTCCAGCGCCGGTAGGCCCCTCGCCGAGGCGCAGGTCGTCCTGATTCAGCAGGGCATGGGCAAAACGTATAAAGCCAGGACGGACAAAGACGGGGCATTTTCAATCACCGGGCTGGCCCGCGGCAGTTACACGCTCGAAATATTCAGCGCCACAGGCGACATCCTCTATCGCAAGCCCCAGCAATTCGAGGGCGAATCGGACACCTCAGTGCGCTTTGAGATCGAACTCTCCGGCGCGCCGGGCACTCCGGCGCCGGCCTCTTCGGCTCCGGCGCCAGCGCCGGACTCGGGACGGCCGGAACCCAGCCCCGCCCAGAACGCCCAGGACTCCACCGTCAAAGCCCTCATCTCGAAATACAACTCGGCACTCGCTGCCAAGGACTGGCCGGCCTCCATCACCGCTCTCAAAGCCATCGTCAGCGCCGATCCCACGCGCTGGGACTATTTCGAGTCTCTGGGCGAGGCGCAGATGAACGTCGGCGACTACGAACATGCCGCAGAGAGCTTCGATAAGGGCGTCGAAGGGGCTCAGCAAGAGCTGGCGGGCACGCTTCCGGGCCAGCCAAAGCTGTTCAGCGCCGATCGCGACCGAATCAAGTCGGCGATGAGCCAGATGCTTCTGAGCGAGGGCAATGCCTATCTGAAAGTAAAGCGCAACAACGAAGCCCTCGCGGCCTACGCCAAATCCGCCGAGCTTTCCTCCGATCCGGCCACCGCCTATTACAATCTGTGTGTCGCGCACTTCAACACGCGCATCATCGAGGGCGCCTCGGAGGCCTGCGACAAAGCCATTGCCGCAAACCCTTCGCGGGCGGACGCGTACTTCGTCAAGGGCTCGCTGCTGTTTACCGCGGCAACGACCAACAAGGACGGCTCGCTCACTGTGCCCCCCGGCACGGCCGAAGCCCTCAGGAAATATCTGCAGCTCGCGCCGCAAGGCCCGTACGCGTCGAACGTCCGGCAGATGCTCCAGTACATCGGCGCCAAGCCTGAATCCTCCGGCAAGAGCGGCAAGACGCCGTAGGCGATGAACACCGCCGAATCCATCCGCATCGAGCGCTGGAATCCGGCGCCGGCCGCCCTGAGCCACGAACTCGAAATGCTCGGCGAAGTCCTGCATGCCTGCGTACACGCGGGCGCGAGCGTCAGCTTCGTGCTGCCTTTTTCCCACGAGGACGCCACGGCCTTCTGGCGCGACCATGTGCTGCCCGCCGTCCGCGCCGGCACTCGCCTGGTGCTGCTCGCATGGCTCGACGGGCGAATCATGGGCACCGTGCAGCTCGACATGCTGACGCCTCCCAACCAGCCGCATCGCGCCGAGGTCAAGAAACTGCTCGTGCATCCGGAGGCCCGCCGACGCGGAGTCGGGAAATCCCTGATGACCGCGCTGGAAGACCACGCCCGCAGATCCCGCCTGACCCTGCTGACGCTCGACACGGTTACCGGCGGTGCCGCGGAACCACTGTATCTCTCCCAAGGCTACGTCGCCCTCGGCTCGATTCCGCAGTACGCGCTGAATTTCGATTCCTCCAAGGTCGAAGCCACCACCGTGATGTACAAGATTCTCTCTTCTCGCTAATGGCCGGGCGCGCGGAGTCGGGAGCGGCGCATGCCATCGTTCGCCGCGGGCGCATCACGGTGGCTTACGAGTGCGCCGCACTCGGCCGCGAGGAGGCGCGCGCATTCGCCGCGCTCGCTGCGGAGGGCCTTCGCGAACTCGAACGCCTCGCCGGCCTTCCTGCCCGCGCTCGCTTGCGATTTGAGCTGCGGGCCGCGACGCGCATTTCCACCGCGCGTGGCCGCACGATTTTCCTTCCCACCCATCGAGTCATCTCGCGCTCCGCGCCCTATCTTCACGAAATTGCCCACGCCGTACTGCCCTGCCGCTACGCGCCTGCGTGGTTCAGCGAAGGACTAGCCTGCTATCTGGAGAGCGCACTCAGCGAGCGCGGCAGCGGATACGATTCGCGCCTCTTCACCGGGGACGGCAATCGCGGCGTGGATGCCGACGCGGCGCGCTGGCTCGCCGACCGGCGCGGCCAGAAGGTTTTGCCCTATGTCGGCGCGCGCGGCACGCCACCCGGAATCGTGGCCGACCGCCACAACGTGGCCGCGCCCTTCTACGTCCTTTCGCATTCTCTTGTGAAATTCCTGGCTGATCGGGAAGGACTCGCGTCCCTCATTGGCCTCGCGCGCACGCGGAATTTTTCGTCCGCACTCCGCCGCATCTCCGGAAAATCCGCGCTCTCCTGGCGCTCCCTCTGGCTCGCTCAGATGGCGCCCTCAGCGGCTCTGCCTCAATCCTCCAGCAGCCGGAAAACCCTCGGCGGATAGAGCGCAAGCAGAATCCCCCGCCCCGGAGCCACCTCTTCGAACTCGATGCAGGCCACCCCTGCTTTTTTCAGCGCCGTAAACGATCGCCGCGTGCCCGTGGCGTGCGCGATAAATTCATCCATGTGCGGCGCGTGGCCGGTGCACAGGAACTGGTCCGTTTTCGTGCGCGCCAGTTCCTTCATCAGCGCGTTCGGATCCGCTTCCGGCAGCAGCGCCTCCGAGCGGCGAATCTTGTCTTTCGCATAGTGCAGTACCTTCGCGGCTATCTCCGCGGTCTGCCACGCGCGCACGAGCGGGCTCGACAGGATCACGTCCGGCTTCGCACCCAACTCCCGCAGGCCCTCCATCACCAGCCTCGCCTTCTCGATTCCCTTCTTCGTCAGCGGGCGCTCGGCATCCGGCGGGCAGTCCGGCTCTTCCCGGTCGATCGCAATCCCATGCCGAATCAAATAAACCAGCATCCGCTCCGCCCCGCTGTTTCTCTCTTCCTGCTAATCACCAGCCACTAGCCCCTTCTTCATGCCACTCTCCGCCCTTCCCTCTGTCTGTGGAAAATCGCCGTGGCGCCGAATTCCCGCTCGAACAGTCCCGCCCGTTTTTGCGCCGCAGCCGCTGCCGGTCCCAAATCCCCCTTGCCGGAAAGGTCGAACTCCACATGCCCCACGTGATAGACGGCACGCACATCGCTCACGGCCTGCTGGTGACCGCTGTCCATTCCCTCCGCCAGCCGCAGAATGGCGGAGAGCAGGCGCACCCGGCGGCGCTCGTCGCGGGGCAGGTCGCCATACGGCCGGTGATCCGGATCCGGCTCCGATTTGTGATTGTGATAGCGCACCAGGCTGCCCACCACCTGGCGCAGCTCGTCGGAGAGGCCGGGAATTTCGCCATACCGGATCAGATATTCGCCGTGACGGTGGTGCCCGCGGTCGTTCACGATGCGCCCCACGTCGTGCAGCAATCCGGCCAGTTCCAGCGCCAGCCGCGCGTGCCCGTCAAGCCCATGCACGGGCCGCAACTGGTCAAAGAGCGATACGGAAAGTCCCGCCACTTGCTCCGCATGGCGCTCGTTGAACGCGTATCGCCGGCCGAAGGCCAGCGCGCCTTCGCGCGCGCCTGCCGCGCGTTCGTCCCGCGCCTTGGTAATTCGTTCCACCGTGGCCATTCGCGAGGCCACCAGCTCGCGCAGCGCTCCTTCGCGCACTCCTACGCCTGGAACGAGCAGCGACCGCAAACCCAGCGCCTCGCAAGCCGTATCCAACACCACTGCGGCGATGCCGATTACGTCCGCGCGGTCCCGCCGGATGCGGAAACGCCGCATGCGCGGCTCCAGGTCGCGCCCGGCGATTTCGCCCAGCCGGCGCCGCAGCTGCCGCAGATCGAGCGTTGCCATTCCTGCCGACACGGCGCCCGGTGCGATTTGCGCCAGCGCCTCCACGTTTCCTCCGCAGGCCACCGCCGGGCCGTGGCTGCCCGCCGGCACGCCGTGGATTGAGCGGCGCAGGTGGTGCAGCACCACGTCGCGCACCAGTTCGCGCTGCTCCGGCGTGATGCGGCCTTCAATCCCCAGCGTCTCCATCAGCCGCACGGTTCCCACGGGCAGATTCACGCTCCGGCGCATCTGCTGCCCGTGCATCAGATTCACTTCCAGGCTGCCGCCGCCCAGGTCCAGGATCACTCCCGGCTCGACGCGCCCGGCGCATGCCGCCAACACCGCCGCACGGACCAGCCGCGCCTCCTCCTGCCCGCTGATCACTTCCAGGCGGATGCCCGTTTTGCGCTCGATGCGCCTCAGCAGTTCGTCGCGGTTACGCGCCTCGCGGCACGCGCTGGTGGCCACCGCGCGCCACGCCTCCACCCGGTAGAGGTCCATCAATTCGCGGAAGCCGCGGAAGGCCTTAACCGCCCGCTCGATCGTTTCCTCGTCAATGCGCCGCCGCGTAAAGGCGCGGTGACCCAGGCGCACCGGAGCGCGCTCCGTGGCCAGCTCGTAAATGGCGGTCAGGGACTCGGCTCGGGCGATGACGAGCCGTATGGCGTTTGAGCCAGCGTCAATCGCCGCGATGTGGATGGGGAAATGCAATTCGGTTCAGCGCCAGGCCGGCGTCATGGCCGAAGACGGACGGAAACGCGTGGAGCGGATTCCCAGGTGCGCCGCGATGCGCGCCCGCAGGTCCCCGTTCACCTCCGCCACGCTCTGCTCTCCGTCCACTTCGATGAACTGATGACGCCGCGCCAATACTTCAAACTCCTTCTTTACCATGCCTTGATACCGGATGAACGATTTGTACAGGTCCGACGAGAGCGACATGTCGCGCCCGGCCTCCCAGTACGAAATCGCGTGCGACTTCTTGAATTCCCGCTCGAAGGTCGTCTCCGGCCGCACGTTCAGCCAGAAGGTGATTTGCGGCCGCAGCGACATTTCGTACAGCCCATGGAGGTATTCCCGATCGATCCCCCGCACCACCGCACGCGCGATGAGCGTAAAGATATAGCGGTCGGCCAGCACGATCATGCCCGAACGCAGCGCGGGCACGATGCGGTGCTCGAGCTGGTCGTAGAAGTCCGTGGCGTACATCAGCGCCAGCGTCATGCGCGTCACCGCGTTGTTCGCCAGCAGATCGTCGATGTCTTCCGCGACGAGGCTCGAGCGCCGCAGCCCCATGGTCTGCACCGCAAACCCCTGCGATTCCAGCCATTCCGTCAGCAGCGCGATCTGCGTCGAGCGGCCGGAGCCGTCGCTGCCTTCCAGCACGATCAGCGAGCCGTGCAGCTCCTCGTCTTGAAATCCCGGCAGGGTCGCCCCGAAAAACCGCGGCAGCGGCTGTGCCGCGCCGTTCTTCCCCTTCGCCGCTCGGCGCCGCAGCGTTTTGGCCGCCGTGCTCACGGCTTCCTCCCCGGGAGATAGCCCGCCAGGTCCACCCGCTCCGCGGCGATTTCGCGCATCTTCCGCTGCAGCCGGTCCACTTTCAGCGTGCCATCCATGACCACGAAATTGTCGGTCTCGATTATGCGGTCGTACTGCTCCATGATCATGCCCTGGAAAATCCGGAAGCTCTCGGCGCGGTCGAAGGAGAGGCCGAGGTCCATCCCCGCCTCGTAATATTTCAGCTTCGGCCGCCCGCTCAGGATGCGGTCCACGGCCACTTCCAGCGGCGCGCGGAAATAGAAGGTGACGTCGGGAACAGGAGCGAAGCGGTAGAGATTGCGCAGCCACTCCACCCCGCAGCCGCGCGCCGAATCGCGCGCGTAGGCCGTGTACACGTAGCGATCCGCCAGAACCAGATACCCGCTGTGCAGCAGGGGAAGGATTTGCCGCTCGCAACGGTCGGCGAAGTCCGCGGCGTGCAGGAGCGAAAAGGTCACCGGAGTGAGCAGCCGCCGCTGCTTTCCGCGCTTCGTCGCCGATTTCACCAGGTCGGATGAGTTCCATTCGGTAAAGTGCAGCCGATAGCCCCCGATCTCCAGCCAGCGCTTCAGCAAATAAAGCTGCGTGCTCTTTCCGGAACCGTCGATCCCCTCCACCACCACCAGGGCGCCTGGATACGGCCGCGCTCCGTCTTTCTTGGTCGCCGCGCTGGTGCGCTCCGCCAGGCCCGGCTCTAAATCGATCGCCGCTTCCTGCGGATTCACCAGTTCGTCGAGCGCTTTCTTCAAAGCTGCACCCTATCAAGGCAAGATGAACGCACGGTTACAAACACGTGCGCGCCCATGCGCCTGTTTCCAATCGAACACCGGCGCCAGTGTAGCAGGACGGCCTCCGCGCCTGCCACGGCAGGCGCCTCGAGCCGGCGCCCGGACTTGCCTCGTCCTTCTCCTCAGAAGAGAGTAAATTTGATCCGCAAATACTTCTTGGGATCCTTACGTATATCGGCGACAAGCAGCCGCAAATCGCCGCTCAGCCCAGTCAGGTTGTCGTAGAGCTGCGGGTCGTTCACCAATTTCCCAACGCTGCCCGGCCCATTGCTCAGCTTCTCGGTCGCCTGCCGCAGGCTTTCCGCGCTGTCCCGTAGGTTCTCGTAGAGCTTGTCGTCGGTGGAAAGCTTGCCGAGCGTGCCCTTGCCCGCCCGCACGTCGGCCAGGAACGCATTGGCCTTGTCCACGAACTCTTTCGTGTTGTCGTACACACTGGGATCGTAAACCAGCTTCCCCAGCGTTCCCTTCTGCTGCTGGATCTCGGCCAGCACATTGTCCATGCGGTCCACCAGCGCATTGATGCGGTTGTACATCTCGTCGCTGGCAAAGAGCTTGCCGAGTGAGTTCTTTCCCTCCTGCGTCGTATTCATCATCTGGTCCAGCCGCGTGACGCTCGCGTTCATGTGGTTGTAGAGTTCGTCGTCCGTCAGCAATTTGCCGAGCGAACCCTGGCCCTGCTTCAGCCCGGCCACCAGGCTCTGCACGTCCTT
>JASHSV010000151.1 GCA_030038535.1 Candidatus Acidiferrales bacterium | reverse complement strand
CTTCGACGGAAACACAGTGACGGCGATGTGGAATTACGCGCAACACTTCGCGCTGAACGACAACTCGTTCGGGTCCACGTTCGGGCCGTCCACTCCGGGAGTTCTGAACCTTGTTTCGGGCCAGACCAACGGCGTGGACACAACGCTCTCGACGGCGGCGGCATCCGCGAAATACACGACCGGCGGTGGGGGCACATTCACGCTCTACAGTGACGCGGATCCCTACATGGACGTTTGCTCGACGAGCAGCTCGCAGGTGACGATGACGGCGCAGAACATCGGCGACCTGCTGACCGCCGCAAATGTTACGTGGGGCGGCTTTATGGGCGGATTCAATCTGACGCTCACGAACGCCAACGGGACGACGGGATGCGCGCGGAGTTCTGTGTCTGCCTACACCGGGACGCAAACGGACTACGTTCCTCACCACTCGTTTTTCCAGTACTTCCTGAGCACCCAAAACCTAAGTCACACGCGCCCCGCTTCGAACGCGGAAATCGGCCATGCCGGGCCCGCAAATCATCAGTATGACATCGAGGACTTCTTCACTGCTGTGAAAACCGGGAACCTGCCTTCAGTGAGCTTCCTGAAGGCGATCGCCATCGAGGACGCGCATCCGGGCAATTCCGATCCCCTGGATGAGCAAGTCTTTGTGGTCACCGTGGTGAACACGATCATGCAGTCGCCGTACTGGCAGGACACGGCGATCGTGATTTTGTACGACGATTCGGACGGGTGGTACGACCATCAAATGGCGCCAATCGTGAACCAGTCCACGAGTCCGGCGGACAAGCTGACCGGTTCGGGCTCCTGCGGCACCGGCACGAACACGTCGCTTCCCGGGGCCGACGCCTCGACCAACCCGCACGCGCAAGGGCGCTGCGGCTACGGGATCCGGCAGCCGTTGCTGGTAATTTCGCCCTGGGCACGGGACAACTTTGTGGACCAGACGCTGACCGACCAATCGTCCGTGATCCACTTCATCGAGGACAACTGGCTGGGCGGGCAGCGGCTGGCCGGCGGGTCTTTCGATTCGATCGCGAACTCGATCGCGCAAATGTTCGACTTTTCGCGCAACCCGTTCCAGGCCGGGGATCGCGTCTTGATCCTCGATACCACGACGGGTGAGCCGGTCAACAACCAGGGACCGTGGTAGGTTAGACGGTCTCGAACGGACGATTTAACCGCGAAGCAAGCCGGAGATACGAGGAGTGTCTCCGGCTTGCTTCGCCTATTTGTGTTCGCATGCGGAGCAAAATGGCGAGAGAAAAGACAAAGCTCAGCCGCCGGGAATTCCTTGCGGCATCAGCAGCGGCGGCGGCCAGTTTGGCCCTAAAGCAGACGAACCCGCGCAGAACCGGGATAATCGGGCGTCCGCTGCTGAAACTGGACGCGCTGGAGAAATTTGTGGATCCACTTCCGATTCCTCATGTGGCTGCGCCCAGCGGGATGCGACCGGAACCGGGGAACGCGGCACGCCGAATCCGGTATTACCGGCTGGCCATGAGGCAGTTCCAGGCCAAAATCCATCGCGACGTGAAACCGACTCGGATGTGGGGTTACGGGGGCATGTCGCCGGGGCCGACGATTGAGGCGCGCAGCGGCGAGCCCATGCTGGTGGAGTGGGTGAACGAGCTGCCGGCCGCGCACATGCTGCCCATCGATCACACGATTCACGGCGCGGGAAAGGACACTCCGGATGTGCGCGTGGTGGCGCACTTGCACGGTGCGAAGGCGCCGCCGGAGAGCGACGGATATCCGGAGGCGTGGCTCCCGCCTGGGAAATCGGCCGTGTATCACTACCCGAACGGGCAGGACGCGGCGATGCTGTGGTATCACGACCATGCGCTGGGAATCACGCGGCTAAACATCTACGCGGGCCTGCTGGGCGCCTATTTCCTGCGCGACAGTATCGAGGATGGACTCGGGCTGCCGCGGGGTAAATACGAAATTCCGCTGATTCTGTGCGACCGCTTTTTCGATGCGGACGGCCAGCTCTTTTACCCGGTTTCGCCGGTCCCGGAATCGCCGTGGATTCCCGAAGTGTACGGCGACGCGACGCTGGCAAACGGAAAACTGTTTCCGTACGCGGACGTTGAACCGGCAAAGTACCGCATCCGGCTGCTGAACGGCTCGAACGCGCGTTCGTTTGTGTTGTCGTTCGCAAACGGGCAGGAATTTCACCAGATCGGCACGGACTTGGGATTGCTCCCGGCTCCCGTCCCGCTAAAGCGGCTGGAAATTGCTCCGGCAGAACGCGCCGACCTGATCGTGCATTTTGAAGAGCACGGGGGAGAGAACATCGTGCTGCGAAACGGCGTGCTTCCGGTAATGCAGTTTCGAGTGGCGAAAACCGCGGCGCACGAGAGCGGAGCGCTGCCGGCAACGTTGCGTCCGGTGCCGAAAATCCCAGAATCGGCGGCGGGCGCGACGCGGCTGCTGACGCTAGGTGAAAAAGATGACATGTCGGGGAATCCAGTGACCATGCTTCTGGATAACAAACACTGGGACATGCCCATCGCGGAACGGCCCAAATTAAATTCCACGGAGATCTGGAGTTTCGCGAACTTTACGGAAGACATGCACCCCATTCACCTGCACCTGGTGAAGTTTCAGATCCTGGACCGGCGCACGTTCGAGCCGGAGGAGTATTACAAGCAGGGGAAAATCGTGTACATCGGGGAGGCGCAGCCGCCGGCGGCAAACGAAGCAGGCTGGAAGGACACGGTTCAGGCATATTCGGGAATGGTGACGAGAATCATCGCGCGCTTCGAGGGCTTCACGGGCCGCTACGTGTGGCACTGCCACATTCTGGAACACGAGGACAACGAGATGATGCGGCCATATGAGGTGATCCCGTAGCAGGCCAGGGACGCCGGTTCAGCGAGCGGTCCAACCCAGATCAATATCGAGCGCGGCGCCGGTGATGCCGGCGGCGGCATCCGAGCAGAGGTAGAGCGCCAGGGCGGCCACCTCGTTGGGTTCGAGGAGGCGGCGGATGGCGGCGGGCTCGAGCATGATTTTGGCGACCACGTCGGAAGCGGACAGGTTGTGACGGCGCGCCTGCTCATCGATTTGCTTTTCGACCAGTGGCGTACGGACGTAGGCGGGGCAGATGGCATTCGCGGTGATATTGTGCTCGGCGACCTCGAGGGCAACGACTTTGGTGAGGCCGAGCAGACCGTGCTTGGCGGAGATGTAGGCGGATTTGAAGGGCGAGGCCACCTTGCCGTGGAGCGAGGCGATATTGATGATGCGTCCCCATTTGTTCTGAATCATGCGGGGAAGTGCGTACTTTGAGCACAGGAACGCACCGGTGAGCATGACGCTGATGAGGTAGTCCCACCGATCCTCAGGGAAGTCGACCACGGGAGCGATGTACTGCAGACCAGCGTTGTTGACGAGGATGTCGAGACGGCCAAAGGCGTCAACGGCGTGGTCCACCAGGCGGCGAACATCGGCGGCCTGAGAAACATTTGTGGGGACGAAAGTGCAGTGCGCGCCGGATTTCTCGAGCTCGGCGCGGGCGCGCTCGCCGGCGGTGGGATCGATATCGGCGAGGACCACGTGAGCGCCGGCCTGGGCGAATTCTGTGGCGATGGCGAAGCCAATGCCGCTGGCAGCGCCGGTGACAACCGCGACTTTGCTTTTCACAAAAACCTCCCAAAG
This sequence comes from Candidatus Acidiferrales bacterium, assembly GCA_030038535.1. Taxonomy (GTDB): domain Bacteria; phylum Acidobacteriota; class Terriglobia; order Acidiferrales; family UBA7541; genus JOPF136. The sequence goes on along the minus strand of JASHSV010000151.1, from coordinate 981 downwards.
CGCCCGGCGGAGTTCCGCCAGGGAAGGAAATCGTATTTCACTCCAGAAAGGCCCGCAGCCCCGAGGCCCCTCTCACGGCCGGCTGACGTGACCGCTCGTGTTCACCAAGAACGAGCGCTCGCTTTGGCTTCAATTCCCTCTTGACACGGTTCCACTCGCGGGTGTACAAGCCCTGGCACCAAAGGGAACGAGCGCTCGCTTTGGCGCGCGCAAAGAGTAGCACGGGGCGGGTCCCAGGGAAATGCCCAAACTGCTGCACGGAACCGTGGAGAAGAACAAGCAGCGGATCGAGCACGCTGCGTTGCAACTCTTCACCCGCAAGGGGTTCCACGGCACGACGGTTCGCGAAATCGCGAAGAAGGCCGGCGTGTCGATGGGCAAGCTCTACATCTACTACGACACGAAAGAGGAGATTTTCATCGAGCTGGTGAATTCGATGGCCCGGAAGATGGATGCGATCCGGCAGCGTGATTTGATGCCGTACATGAAATCGCTGGACCCGGAGTCGCTGGTGAACCTGGCCATGGCCATCGGGAAAGTGGTGCGGGAAAACCTGGATTACTGGCGGCTGATGTACATCGACGTGGTGGAGTTCCGGCACAAGCACTTTATTCACAGCTTCCGGGAGATTGCCGGAGGGCTGCGGACATACGCGAATGCGGTGATCCGGGAGTCGCGAGTGAAGTTTCCGGCGGGGGTAGATCCTGCGCTCGCCTATACCGCGATTTATCTGCAGATCTTTACGTATTTCCTGGCGGAAGAACTGTTCAAAGCCAAGAGGCATCTGGGGATGGGCGAGGAGGAGGCGGTGAAGCAGTTGGTGCTCCTATACACGGGCGGGCGAGTGCAGGCAAGCCGTTCGGCAAGGTCGAAGGGGCAAGGCAAGGCGCGTCCTTACGTGGTGCGGGGATGAAGCGGACTCGAGGGGTCGAGGGAGAGGCGTTGCGCACGGAAAGGAGAAGGGGAATGCAACTTCGGAAA
>JASHSV010000150.1 GCA_030038535.1 Candidatus Acidiferrales bacterium | reverse complement strand
CTCAACAATAGGGGCGAGAATGTTCCGCTTTCCACGCTCACCAGCGTGCAGTCACGGCTCGGGCCCGAGTTCACCATGCGCTTCGATGAATACCGCTGCGCGCAAATCAACGGCAGCGCCGCCCCCGGTTACAGCGCCGACCAGGCCACCGCGGCACTCGAGGAAGTCTTCCACCAGACCATGCCGCGAGAGATGGGTTTCGATTACTCCGGCATGTCGTTTCAGGAGCAGAAAGCGCGCCAAGGCGTGCCGGCATCTGCGATCTTCGCGCTCTCCTTGTTGTTCGTCTTTCTGATCCTGGCCGCGCTCTACGAGAGCTGGTCGTTGCCGTTCAGCGTGCTCCTGGGAACTTCGGGCGCCGTGTGCGGGGCTTTTACCGTCTTGTGGCTGCGCCGCACCGTGCTCAGCGCTTTCTATCCGGCTTACATGGTGCAGATCGAAAACGATGTCTACTCGCAAATCGGCTTGGTGATGCTCATCGGTCTGGCCGCCAAAAACGCGATTCTGATTGTCGAATTTGCCAAAGAACAGGTCGAAAAGGCGGGAAGCGTCTGGAGGAAGCGGTGCTCGATGGCGCCAGGCTTCGCCTGCGTCCGGTGATGATGACCTCGTTTGCCTTCATTCTCGGCTGCGTCCCTCTGTGGACCGCCTCCGGCGCCGGCTCTGTGGCGCGTCAAATCATGGGAACCACCGTAATCGGGGGCATGCTGCTGGCCAGTAGCGTCGACATCCTGCTCGTTCCAGCACTCTTCACTCTGGTGGAAAAGTGGGCCGGTTCCGTGCCCGCTCCCGGGCCGTTACCGGCCGGCCCAGCCCCGGCGCCGGGAGACTGAGCCTCACATGGACCTCGGACACACGTTTAGCTGCGAACGGAACGACTTATGACCATGTCCGCGAAAATTCTGACCGTAATCCCCGTCGTGGCACTGCTGGCCGGATGCATGGTTGGCCCCAACTATCATCGTCCGGACGTTCCGGTCCCGAACGCATACCGCGATCCCGGCGAAAATCCCCAGCTGCAGGCCCAGACCGCTTCGTTTGCCGATCTCCCCTGGTGGCAAGTCTTCCAGGATCCGCAGCTCCAGGAGCTGATTCGCACCGCGCTCAAGCAGAATTACGATTTGCAGCTTGCCACCGAGCGCATCGTCGCGGCGCGCGCTCAATTGGCCGTCACCCGTTCGAGCCTCTTCCCCCAGGTCGGGGCCGGCGCGAATTTTACAGGCGGAAAAGAAAACGTTGAACAGAGCCGGTATAATTTCCTCACCTTGGCCGCCGATGCGGCCTTTCAAGTGGACCTTTTCGGCCGCCTGCGCCGCGCCACAGAGGCCGCGCGCGCCCAGCTCCTGGCCACCGAGGACGCCCGGCAGACCGTCGTCCTCACTCTGGTGAGCGATGTGGCCAGCGACTACTTCGCTCTCCTGCAGCTCGACCTGCAATTGCAGATCACGCAGGAGACTGTGAAAACGCAAACCGATTCCGTAAGACTCACCACGGCGCGGCTCGAGCATGGTGTGGCCACCAGGCTGGATGTGCTTCAGGCCCAGCAGGTGCTGGATACCGCCAACGCGCAGGTTCCCGACCTGGAGCGCCAGATCGCTCAGGAAGAAAACGCCATCAGCATTCTTCTCGGCAACTACCCGCAGGATGTCACCCGCGGACGGCCCCTGGTCGAACAGTACATTCCTCCCGAAGTGCCGCCGGGAGTGCCCTCGAGCATTCTTGAGCGCCGGCCGGATATACGCGAAGCGGAACAAAACCTGATCGCCGCCAACGCGGAAATCGGAGTGGCCAAGGCTGCTTTCTTTCCGCAAATCTCGCTCACCGGCGGCGGCGGCGGCTCCTTTGGCCGGAGCACGGCCTTCTCCAAACTGATGAGCACGCAGTTGGGCATCTGGTCTTACGGTGCCCAGGTGAACCAGCCCATTTTCACGGGCGGCGCGCTGACCGGAAATCTCAAGCTGGCCAAATCACAGGAGCAGCAGGCCTTGATTGGGTACCGTCAGGCCATCCAGCAAGCCTTTGGAGATGTCTCCGACGCGCTGATTGGCTATGAGAAGCTCCACCTGGTTCGGCTCCGGCAGCAGGATACCGTGGCCGACCTGCAGGAGTCCGTTCGTCTTTCGAATATCCGTTATACGGGTGGCACGACAACTTATCTCGAAGTTCTGGATGGGCAGCGCTCCCTCTTTGCAGCGGAGCTGACCCTCGCCCAGGCTCGCGGCAATGAGTATCAGAGCCTCGTGCAGCTTTACCGCGCCCTCGGCGGCGGTTGGTAACAAAAGCTCGGAGGTCCTTCGCCGGGGCAGCCGTCTCACTGACGGACTGACCAGGCCAATCCGTCCGGTTCCCCGCCGACGTCGATGTGGCTCGTAACTTCAAACGTTTTCAGGTCCACGACCGCGAGGTAATTGTCGGGCGAGCAGGCAACAATCGCTCGCGTGCCGTCGGGATCCATCAAAATGCCCGCCGCGCCGCTGCCGATGTGCACCCGCCGGTATTCTTTTTGCGCAGCCGCGTCATAGAACACCAGATCGCCGTTGCGCAGGCTCGTGACCGCCACCAGTTTGCCGTCGGGCGTGAACTTCAGCCGGTTCGAGCCGAAAATCTTCGCATCCAGCGTGGCCGTCACCTTTTTGCTTGCGAGATCAATCACCGAGAGCGAGCCATCCTGCGCATTCGCTGTCCAGAGTTCGTGCCCGTCCGGCGAGACGTCGAAACCCTCATCGCCCTTGCCCACCGGAATCACGGTTTCGTTCCAGTCCATGCGAGGAGGCCCGGCGGGCCGCGGCGGAGTTGGCTGTGCCGCTCCTCCCGGCGGAGGACCCATGGGAGGCAGCGTCACCAGTTCTAAGATGCTGACGGTTCCGGAGCTGACGTTGGTTGTGTAAATCGTTTTCAAGTCGTTCGTCACGTAAAGCATGTGCGTCCGGTTCTAGCCGGTGCCCATAACCCAGTCAATCGTGTTGGAGGACGGATCGAATCGGGCAACAACTTTCGCGCCTTCGGCTGTGAACCATACTTTTCCGCCCACGAACACGAGGCCGTGCGGCCCGTTTAGCGCCCCCGTGTCGATATCGGGCAGAGCTTTCTGCGCCACCAGATCGAGCACAGAAAGTGCGTGGTACCTGCCGCCCCCGTAAATGGAGACGTACGCCTTGGTCCCATCCGCCGAGGCGATCACCTCATGAGGATCGGGTCCGACCGGCAGGCGCGCGAGCACCGCGAGCGTCGTGGGGTCCACGATCGCCAGCGTGTGATTGCGCTTCGAGAGCGCCAATAGGCTCCGTTG
>JASHSV010000011.1 GCA_030038535.1 Candidatus Acidiferrales bacterium | reverse complement strand
AACGTCACGCCGCACGCGGCATAGAAATGGAAATTGCGGCGCTCGTTGTCCCGGGCGAGACGTGCAAACGCCGCGAGATAGCACGCGGCGCCTGCCGCCAGGCAAAAAACCCCCAGCGCGAGTTCCCCTGCTCCGTGCGCGATCCGCAAGAATCCCCAACTCGCCAGCAGCACTGCGGCTGCGAATTGCACAATCTCAAAGCCGGTAACCCGCAGCCGCTGGCCCAGCGTCCGGACTGCCATGCTCACCACAAAAACAGAGAAGAAAGCGCCAACGATCGCAATCAGCACTCCCGGGTCGGCAGCGTGATAGTCCTCTGGAATCGCATTAGGGTCCCCCAGGATGAGCAGCAAGATAGCCACGGTCATGTCCGTGGCGACAGCAACAATCGCGCGCAGCACGCGCCACCGGCCTTTGCACGCCGCCGTTTCCGCCAGCGCCGCCATCGCGACGACGGCCCACGCAAACGGCACGAGCGCCCGCGTCGCCACCAGCAGCACAATTGCCGTGCTGACTGCGGTCAGCATCCCCACCCACACAATCGCGGATGCATTCGCCTGCCACGCCAGCGCCACAGCCAGCAGCGCGAACGACGAAACGAGCGCTGCGGTCACCGCCGGCTCCAGCGTCCGGAACCGCACGGTCACTTCCCAAAGCATGGTGGAAAGAATCAGCGCGGCAGTGATTCCGTAAATGTAGCGGTCCAACTGGCCGCGCCTCTCGGGTCGGGCTGACCACACCAGCCAGCCTGCAGCATAGGCCAGCGCGAGACTCACCGAGAGCCGGGGCGCAAGAATTCCGGATTCAGCACCGGCGCGCAGCACATACGCGCCTGCAATCCCAAGCACCGCTCTCCCGAATACCGGAAGCAGGTTCGGCTGCGAATCGCTCGATGCGGTTACTTCCGCACCCGGAGTGGCAAACGCCGCCGCAGTGGGAGATTCCGCATGAGGTGATTGTGTCGGCCGGGCATGTTCGAGGGCAGAGAGCCGGCGCTCGAGCTCCTCCACACGGGCAGTGAGCTCTCCGAGCCGGGATGAACCGTCTCCAGGAGGCATACGCATCCCCCTCGGCTCGTTCCAGCCGCGCCGACTTCAGTCTAATCTCCGCCCTTTGCCGGGGTCGCGCCCGCCTCGGGCGTCAATTCATGCTCCGCCCAGGGCGGAAGCAGTTTCACCAGCGCCCACAAGATGGGGAATGGCAGCAGCGTGAGAACGATCGCCGTCAGCAACCCTTCCTTGGTTATGATTCCCACCTTGTAGGTTGTGTATCCGAGAAAGCTCTTGGAAAAAAGCTGTCCGCCAATCACCACGTTCCAACGCATGGCGAAGATCCCCACGAGCGTCAGGGCGCCCGCCACCGCATAAATGCGCTTGCGTACTTTTTCGGCGAGCCGCGTCAGTTGCGTCAGCGCCAACAGCCCGATCGGCACGAGCGTGCCGATATAAATCTGGATCACCACCTGGGAAAGATAGAGCCTGGTATGCACCATGAAGTCTAGGCTGCGAAACGATTCATCCGCCTCGTAGATTCGGTGCACCAGATCCAGCATTTCCAGCCCGAAATCGATGAGAAACGCGTAGAGCAGGTACCGGGCAATGGTGTCCACGCAGTTCACCTCCACCGCCTGCCCGCGGACCCACGAAGTGAACATGTAGAGCAGCATCACCGCCGCTATGCCCGACACCATCGCCGAGAAGAGAAACACCACCGGCATTGTGGGCGATGACCACCAGGGATTCGCCTTCACCGACCCGAAGATGAATCCCACGTAGCCGTGCAACAGGAACGCGGAAGGAATCCCGATTACGGTCACGATATAGCTCGCGCGTTCGTCGATGCGCAGCGCATTCTCGCTGAGATTCATCGAGCCCAGCGTCAGCGCGCGATAGATAAGCCGCGGAATCCCCTTGGCGCTCTGCGACAGCAAAACGATGTCCCGCCGGTAGTCCAGCCAGATCTCCAGTACCAGCACCGCCATCAGGTACCACAGGTACACGAATCCGAACATTGCCATCGCCGAGCTGCGGTGCGGCGTCAAGTACATCTCAAACGACCGTTCTGGATGCCCCAGGTGCAGTTGCAGCGGCAGCGGTGCCACCAGCAGAAACGCCAGCGCGGTCAGCAGCGCTAGCCGGTACGTCGGCTTCACCTCTTCCACCCGGAACACCCGCTCGAGCGACGCGAGGATAAAAGCGCCCGCCACCAGCCCGGTGATGAACGGGTAGAGCACGATCAGGATGCTCCAGGCCAGCTCCACTTCGTTCGGGTACATGTAGCCTTGAACCGGCATCGCCTCGTCTCGCCTCTCTAACGCACGGAGCCGTCTAGATCGTTGTAGTAAAGCTTCGCTCCTGTGGCCATGTGGGGCTTTAGCACCTGTACCGCATGTGTCCGCAAAAACTCGTGAATCGGGTCGTTCGGATTTTTCAGGTCCGCGAGCTGCCGCGCGCCGGTCGGACACGCTTCACAGCATGCCGTGGTCAGGCCCTTCGTGATGCGGTGATAGCAGAGCGTGCATTTCTCCGCGGTTTCGGTTTTCGGATTCAGGAACCGGCATCCATAAGGGCACGCCTGAATGCAGTACCGGCAGCCGATGCAATATTGTTTGTCCACCAGCACCACCCCATCCGGGCTGATAAACGTCGCGCCCACGGGGCACACCTGTGTGCACGGCGAATCGGCGCAGTGATTGCACATCTTGGGCACGAAAAAGTTCTTTCCGCCC
>JASHSV010000149.1 GCA_030038535.1 Candidatus Acidiferrales bacterium | reverse complement strand
GAATTCGCAAGGCATGGACTCGACCACAAGGTTGTTGCCTTGCCGTGCGGCCATTACACAATGGGCGAGTGGCCTTACAGTTATATGGATGGGTGGCAATTGGCTTCGTTCTTGAGAACGGCGTGGTGAGTCTTGCAATTGCTGGCCGACGATGACTGAGGATGCCCCACCTTTCCCGATTACACGGCGTCATCCCGAACGCCCGCGTTTTCACCAGCGGGCGGAGGGATCTCGCGCGGGGGAAGCTCTGAGGGGATCGTGCCGACGCTCCCAGGACTGGCACCGGAGCAGCTTCCGCCACCGCGCCGCCGGATATCGCGACAGCCGCCCGTGGCCCGGCATGGCCGTGTGGTGCGGGCACCCCTGCCCGCGAATGGGTCGCGCCGTGGCCCTAAGGGTCCACCGTCCGCGTGACCGCTTCCGAGCTATTTGTAGGGACAGCCGCCCTCAGCTGTCCGGGCGAGCGCAGCTCGCCAGCCCCTTACGGGTTCACCGTCTGCGTGACCGTCCCTGGACTTCCCATAAAATCCGCTCGGCCGTGGGCCTCGCAGAGCTTGCCTGCGAAGAAAAGGCCCCGCATCTTTGCGGGGCCAAAATAACCACTTGAAACCGGCTCAATCGCCGGTGCCCGACAGGCTCGCCGTTTGCGGGCTGCTGTCGGCGCTGTCGCTCACGGTCAATGTGCCCGTCGCCGGGCCGCTTGCCGTCGGTGAGAACGTCACGCTGATGGTGCAGGTCTCTTCGCTGTTGAGCATCGTTCCGCAAGTCGAAGCCGAGACCGCGAACGGAGCCGCCGTCGAATACGAGATGCCAGTCAGGGTCGTGGGCAGGTTGTTTCTCAGCGTAAAATTGTGTGCCGCGCTGGTATCGCCGACCTTGGTCTCCTTAAAGGTATAGCTGGCAGGCGTCAGCGTGGCCTGCGCGACGCCTGTGCCCGATAGCGCCACCGTCTGCGGACTGCCAGTAGCATTGTCGTTAAAGCTGAGTGTCCCAGCCAGCGCGCCCAGTTCCGTGGGGGTGAAGGTAACCCGCACGCTGCAGCTCTTGCCCGCGGTCAGCGTGGCACCGCATGTACTCGCGGAAATGGCGAAGTCGCCGCTGGTGGTGATGCTAGTGATGCTCAGAGTGCCGGTCGAGGTATTGGTCAGCGTGGCCCTCCTGGCCCCGCTAGTGTTGTTGAGAGCCTCGTGGCCGAAACTCAGCGAGGTGCGGGAAAGCGTAACCGTGATCACCCCCGGCCCGAACACGTACGCCGCGCCCTGCAAGTTATTCCGGCCGACCTTGTGATGAGGGGCGCCTGCTAAGGCGGTGTTGCCGCTCACTGAGACTGACCAGCCGAACAAGTCGCAACACTTCCCGTCGGACGGGTTCAGCTCCGACTCCTGGGTCCACGTTCCATCGCCTTGCACAAACAGGTACGCCGCACCCGCCATCAGACTAGGGAAGCCCTGACCCGGAGCCCCCACCACGGCCGTACTGCCGCTGATCGCGACGCCGAAGCCGAACATAGCGTACCTCTCGAAGTCGGACGCGGTCAGCTCCTGCTGCTGGTTCCAAGTGGTGCCATTCTGCACGAACACGTATGCCACTCCCACGGACTCATAATCCGACCCAAACGAGCGATAAGGAGCCCCCACCACGGCCGTGCCGCCGCTCACCGCGACGGATAAGCCGAAGCAGTCATACGCCTCGCCGTCGGACGCGATCGGCTCGGCCTGCTGATTCCAGGTTGTCCCGTTTTGCGCGAACACGTACGCCGCACCCTGCTCGTAATTCGAGCCGACCGTGAGATAAGGGGCACCCACCACGACTGTGCTGCCGCTCGCCGCGACGGACGAGCCGAACCCGCCACCTCCGTCAGAAGCCGTCAGCTCGGCCTGCTGGCCCCATGTAGCGCCGGTTGGCGCGAACACGTATGCGGCATTATGACCGGGGGCCCCCCCGATGACCGTGTCGCCGCTAATGGCTACGGACGAGCCGAAGTAGTCATCTGTCGCCCCGTCGGACGCGGTCAGCTCAGCTTGCTGGCTCCAGGTTGTGCCGTTTTGCACGAATACATACGCCGCACCCTGATCCACATTCGAGCCGACCGTGTGATAAGGGGCTCCCGCCACGGCCGTACTGCCGCTAATGGCTACGGAGGCACCGAACCAGTCATCTGCTGCGCCGTCGGACGCGGCCAACTCCGCCTGCTGGCTCCAAGTGGTGCCGTTTTGCACGAACACGTACGCTGCTCCCGGCCCTGCATGAATACCAGAGCCAGAGGTCGGGTGCCGAGGCGCCCCCACCACGGTCGTGCTGCCGCTCACCGCGACGGAATAGCCGAAGAGTTCAGATGCTGCCCCGTCGGACGCGGTCATCTCCCATTGCTGCACCCACGGGTCTACCACCACCGGGTAGCGCGCACCGCTGTCCTCCACCCGCAGCAGCAAGCGCTCGCCGCGCAGTTCCAGCCAACTCCGCAGCTCCCGTCCCGCCGCGTCCCGCGCTGTCAGGCCGGTGTATCGCAAAACAGCTTTGCCGTCCTTGCCGCGCAGTTCCAGCGCCTTGCTTTTCTTGCCCAGCGCGCTCTGGTCCAGCGCCGCGATTAAATCTCCCCGCAGCGCCAACTCCACAGTGAGCGGCTGCGCGTTTGCCTTCCCCGGCTGCCGATCGAGTGTGAATCCCTGCTCCAGTCCCAGCGGGCCGTTCTCGTACCACTCCGTCATGCCATCGCGCTGGTACTCCACGCAATTGGCGCTTGCCTGCGGCATCGCCGCCTTTACCGGATGCAGAGCATCGCCGTATCCGTAGGCGCGTGTCTCCAGCGCCCAACGCAGGTTGTGGCTGCGCACTTCGGCTCCTTGCCGCGTGAACTCGGCCACCAGAGCGTGCTGCGGATTTTCCCCACCGAAGCCTTTGGCATTTCGATGAACCCAATACCTGGAGTCATCCTTCCCTAGCGTCGCCGAAATGGGACCGTGTGCGCCGGGTGGAAGGCTCGACAGACCGGCCGCGGGTTTTCCGGCGGCGGGAGCGGGGCTCGTTGCCGGCAGAGACGCATAACTCCTTTGCGCCAGGGCCACGGGCGCGATCAGCATGAAGATGACAAGTAAAACGAGGAGAGCAACAAGTATCCCAAGAGCTCGTAGTTTCGTCATGGGGAACCTCCACAGTGCGGAATTCGCAAATCGCGCCGCGCCAATGCTCGGCAGCCTTATTTTTTTGTCCCGGGGGAAGCTCGCCTCTAGGGGTGTTGCATCCGCGGTGGGAATCGCTCTTCGGGGAGGCGAGAAATCTTGCGGCATCATTTTCGTCTTCGCTGGGCGCCATGTCAACGACACCCGTCACATCCTGCCGTTCAGCGCTAAATCCAGAGCGGATTCCGCGCAATGGGGGCACGGGAACTGATCGCACAAATGCCGTTGAAAGGGGTCTCCCCGATTATCCTTGCGTAAATCAAAAATCTATGAGATTATGGCTTTAGCAAAGCTGCAGAAGCGCCGCCCGCCCACTCATGGCGGGCGTAAGTGCTTTATTAACTGATATTTGTCTGCAAACCCTTTGCTGGCAAATATTTGCAAGGATTTTCCCGCTAACGCCATGATTCCAATCAGGGGGCATAGGGGGGAGGGGGGAGTGGGAGTGCGAAAGTAGTAAACACTTCCAAAACTCGAACATAATTCAACCCTCTTTTTCCACAGAATCTCCTCAAGAATTTTCCAGCAGGAACTCCAAACGTCCAAAAAGATTTCAGACAAAAAGAAACACGATTTCAGTGAAACTCCCGAGCGCTACATGGAACTTCACCGCCCAAACGTATACGATGGGCTTTAGGAAACTGCCATGGAAAACACAATGATGTCGCGCCCGTTGTACGAAGTCGATCCTGCGGTCGCCGCCGCAATTGATAATGAAACCCGCCGGCAACACGAGGGAGTTGAGCTGATCGCTTCCGAGAATTTTGTCAGCGAAGCCGTGCTCGAGGCCACAGGCTCGGTGTTTACGAACAAGTATGCCGAAGGATATCCCGGCAAGCGTTACTACGGCGGCTGTGAGTTTACCGACGTGGTCGAAAATCTGGCCCGTGACCGCGCCAAGCAGTTGTTCGGCGCCGAGCACGCTAACGTGCAACCG
>JASHSV010000148.1 GCA_030038535.1 Candidatus Acidiferrales bacterium | reverse complement strand
CGCTGATCCTGGACGGAATGGAGTACTTCATGGGCTCCGTCGGCGTCATTACGCTGTGTCTGGGAGGATTGGGCGTCATGAACGTGATGCTGGTGGCGGTGCGCGAACGCACGCGGGAGATCGGGGTGCGCAAGGCGCTGGGCGCGACGCGGCGCGCGATCGTCGGCCAATTTTTCGCCGAGTCGCTGATCATCGCTTTCCTGAGCGGGGGAATCGGGCTGGGATTCGCTTACGGAATATGCGCGCTGGTGGATTTGCTGCCGATGCCGGACGTGTTTGCGGGGCTGCTACCCACCTGGCAATCCGGAATTTTTTCGTTCCTGCTGCTGGCGGCAGTCGCCGTGTTGTCCGCGCTGTATCCCGCAAGCCGCGCGGCGGCGGTCGATCCGATCGAGGCTTTGCGGTACGAGGCGGGAGGATAACCGCGATGTTCGAAGAGATCCTCAAGCAAGCGTGGGCCTCGCTGCGGCGGCAGCCGGTGCGCAGCTGCCTGACGATGACGGGGATCGTGTGGGGGATTGTGGCGGTGACGATGCTGCTGGCCTACGGCACGGGTTTTCGTCGCGTGCTGATGCATACTTTCGAGGTGTTTGGCCACGACGTTATTATCTGCTGGCCGCGCACCACAGCCGATCAGGCCGGAGGCGAACGCGCCGGAAAGCGCGTGAAATTCGAGCAGGCCGACATCGACAACATTCGGGCGGGCGCAACCCTGGTGAAGCAGGTCTGCCCGGAAACGGTAAAGGACCTGGATATATCGCATGGGGAACGCAGCTCAAGTACGGTGATCCGCGGCGTGTGCACCGACTACGGCGAGATGCGCAACGAAGTCCCGAACAACGGCCGCTGGCTGAACGAAGAAGATCAGGTTGGCAGGCGGCGCGTGGTCTTTCTTGGGGCGCTGCTGGAGAAAAAGCTTTTCGCCGGGCTGCCCGCCATCGGCGAGACGGTGCAAATTGCGGGGACGCGGTTCACGGTGGTGGGCACGATGGACCGCAAATTCCAGGACAACAATTATTTTACGAGCGACGACGATTCCGCCTGGATTCCTTACACCACGGCGGGAGATATGTGGGACACGAAATCGGCGAACGTGCTGGTGGTGACGCCTGTATCGGCCGACCTCGATAGCATGGCGCAGGCGCAGATACTGGCGATCCTGGCGGAGCGCCAGCATTTTTCGCCTACCGATAAGCGCGCGGTGGCCATGGACAGCATCAACGAGTTCCGGCCGCTGTACACGATGATCGGCTACGGGCTGGAAGTTCTGCTGCTGATCGTGGGGATGCTCACGCTGGGAATCGGCGGCGTGGGCGTGATGAACATCATGCTGGTCACGGTGAACGAGCGCATACGGGAAATCGGATTGCGGCGGGCGCTGGGGGCGAGGCGGAGCCACATCCGCGCGCAGTTTTTGACGGAGGCGCTGGCGATTACGCTGTTGGGCGGCGCGATCGGCGTGCTGCTCTCGGTGGTCATCGGCGCGACGATCGGCACGTTGCCGCTGCTCGGGCCGGCGTATGAGGACACGTCCGGCGCGGTGGATATTCACATGCACGTGTCGTGGGAGACTCTGGCGATTTCCGTCGGCGTGCTTGTTTTCGTGGGGCTGCTGAGCGGGCTGGTCCCGGCAATACGCGCGGCGAAGCTCGATCCGGTGGAGGCGTTGAGGTATGAGTGAGCCGTCCGACGCGTGCCGCTCGCAATTTGGTCACTTTTCGTTCAGCAGGGAATTGAGGTAAGCCATCATTTCGGGGCCGGTCCAATCCTGCGGGCCGATAATTTTGCGGTCGAGGCGTCCGTTGCGGTCGATGACGTAGGTTTCGGGGTATGCGGTGGTGCCATAGGACGCCGCAATCTGCGTGCTGGCGTCGAAGTAGGTGGGGAATTTGATGTTGTAGGTGGTGAGGAACTTTTCATAGGCGGCCATTTCGTCGTTCACGCCCACGTTCACTCCCAGCACGGTGCCTCCGAGCGGGGCGATCTTCTGCTGCAACGCGTTCAGGGATGGCGCTTCATCGACGCACGGCGGACACCAGGTGGCCCAGAAATTCAGAAGGACAACTTTGCCGCGAAATTCGGAAAGCCGCGCGGGCTTGCCGTCGAGCGTCAGGGCAAAATCTTTCGGGGTGCGGCCGCGGATGCTGGCTTCGCCCTGCCGGTAGTCCGGACGCGCAAATAAAATGAGAAGCCCCGCGATGAAAGCCAGAACGAGGCCCGTTTTCAGTTTCCGTTTCAATCCGCTATCCAAGCGCCCTATAATAGTGGTATCGCCGACGAGATAAGAACAGTTTAGCAGCCCCGGTGGATGGGATTGCAAATACCTTGGTCTCCGCCATTATTCCTGCCAGAAACGAAGAAGCGTCGATTGCGCGCGCGGTCGAATCGGTCGCCGCGCAGGTCGAAGTCGGTGAAGTGATTGTAGTGAACGACCAATCCACCGACGGCACAGCCGCGATTCTTGCGGAGCTCGAGACGCGCATCCCCAAGCTCCGGGTCCTCGAGACCGGCGCGCTTCCCGCGGGATGGGTCGGCAAGAACTATGCGGTGTCGATCGGGGCCGCCGCGGCCACGGGGGAGTGGCTGCTGTTCACCGACGCAGATACGTATCACTTCTGGGGCTCGACGCGACGGGCGCTGATGGATGCCGTGGATCACGACGCGGTGCTGGTTTCGTATTCGCCCGAGCAAGAAATGGAAACATGGTGGGAGCGCGCGCTGATTCCGTTCGTCTATTGCCGGCTGGCGGCGAAGTTTTCGTTCGCGCGCGTGAACGACCCTGCGCGGCCCGATGCGGCGGCGAATGGGCAGTTCATCTTGATTTTGCGGGACGCGTACGACGCGGTGGGCGGGCACGCGGCGGTGGCTGGGGAATTGCTGGAGGATGTGGCCCTGGCGCGACTGCTGAAGCGAAGCGGTTACGGAATTTATTTTACGGCGCCGATGGGGCTGGTGCGCACGCGGATGTATCGGACGTTCGCGGCGATGTGGCGCGGATGGACGAAGAATCTGTATCCGCTGGCGGGCGGAGATTCGTTGTCGCTTTTGGTTGAAATGGCAGAGACGCTGCCGTTTGCGGAGGCGGGATTGCTGATTGTCGCGCTGCTGCATTTCGCTGGAGTCAGGAGTCCACTGCTGGCGCCTGCGCTCGGCGTGATGGCTGGTTTGCTGCTGGGCAAGTACGTGGCGTATGCGGCGGCGCTGTACCGGAATCTTTATCCCACGAAATTCGTCCAATATTACTCGGTAGGCTGCGCGCTCTACAGCGCCGTGCTAGTGGAATCGTGGTGGAAAAGCACCCGGGGAATAGTGATCTGGAAGG
>JASHSV010000147.1 GCA_030038535.1 Candidatus Acidiferrales bacterium | reverse complement strand
CCAGCTTCGCCACCAGCGGGTAGTCCCGCGTGTACGAGGGCGAGACGTACCGCTCGTCGAGCTTCAAGATCCGGCGCGCTTCCGGACCGGGCAGCGGGGTCACCAGCCTCGGCTTTTTCGTATCAATCGTTCCATCGGTTTTTACTTCCAGCATGGCTTGCTCCGTTTCCTCGAAGTCTCGTCCCGGGCATTTGGGGCGGGAGCGGAGTCCGACTGGGCGGACGGGTGGATCGAGCGAGAGGAAAACGAATGGAAAGGACTTATAAATCTACGCCGAAAAGGTTGGGCCGTGCCAGGCTGGGCTGCAGGTTGTGCATCACGCGGTTCACTTGCGTTTCCAGCGGACAGTGCCGTCGCGCATGTCCTCTAAAATAATACCACGTTCCAGAAGTTCCCGCCGAATGCGGTCCGAAGCAGTAAAGTCCCGCCGGGCCCGCGCCGCCTGCCGCTCCGCGATCAGTTTTTCCGCTTCCCCCTCGGACAGCTCCGTGCTCGCCGCACCGTAACCCAGCGCAAGCAGCTTCGCCGCATCACGGTCCTCGAGCACCGCGAAGATGCGCTCGAATCGCTCCAGAGCGCCCAGGACGGGCGCCGCATCCCCGGCGCGAAATTCTCCGCGATCCATTGCCGTGTTCGCGTCGCGCACCAGATCGAAGACGGCCGCGAGCGCCTGCGCGGTGTTCAAATCGTCCGCGAGGCCGGCCTTGAATTGCGCGACCGCCTCTGCTGCGCGCGCCGCCATCGCTGCCGTCACGCCCGGCGGAAATTTCTCCGCCGCGAGCCGCCCCGCGAAATTCCGCAGCCGTTCCACCGAGCTCGCTGCCTGCTGCAATCCATCCATCGTGAAATTCAACTGGCGCCGGTACGGCACGGACGCCAGGAGGTAGCGAATCGACGACGGTTTGTGGCATTTGGAAAACAGATCGCGCAGCGTGTAGAAGTTTCCCAGCGATTTCGACATCTTCTCGCCGTCCACGAGCAGATGCTCCGCGTGCAGCCAGTAGCGCACGAACGGTTTTCCTGTCGCACCTTCGCTCTGCGCGATTTCGTTTTCGTGGTGGGGAAATGCCAGATCGATTCCGCCGGTGTGCATGTCCAGCGTCTCGCCCAGGTAGTGCATGGACATCGCGGAGCACTCCAGATGCCATCCCGGCCGTCCCGGTCCAATCCGCGTTTCCCAGAAATGCTCGCCCGGCTTCGGCGCTTTCCACAGCGCAAAGTCGCGCGCGTCCGCTTTCTCGTAGCGGTCGACCTCCACGCGCGCCCCCGCCTGAATGCCCGAAAGATCGATTTTCGAGAGCCGGCCGTACGCTGGAAATTTCGCGATGCGGTAATAAATCGAGCCGTCGCTGGTGTACGTGAACGTCTTCGCCGCCAGCCGCTCCACCAACTCCACCATCTGTTCGATGTGGTCCGTGGCGCGCACAATCTTCTCCGGCCGCTCCATCCCGAGAGCGTCCATGTCTTCCAGGAACGCTTTGACGTACTTCTCCGTGTACTCGCGGATGCCGACGCCCGCCGCCGCAGCATTCTGGATGATGCGGTCGTCCACGTCCGTCAGGTTCATCACCTGCTCGACGCGCAGCCCTTCCATCTCCAGGAATCGCCGCAGCACGTCCTGAAACACGAACGTGCGGAAGTTGCCGATGTGCGCGTAGTCGTACACCGTCGGCCCGCAGGTGTAGATACGCACCTCGCCCGGCCTCATGGGCACAAACGGCTCCACGCGCCCCGTCAGTGTGTTTTGGAATCGGATTTCGCTCATGCGCGTTCCGCCGGAGGCGTCCCAGTCCATCGAGAACGCGCCCGCGAAAGCGTACGATTCTATCCGATAGGATTCGAAAGGCGCAAAGGGCGGGCCGGGGTGCCTCTATGCCCCGAGTCCCGCTACTTCAGCCTCAGCGCCGTTTTATGCGTCGGCTGGTACAGCCCAATTTCCCCGCCACTGGGCAATTTGATCGTTGTGCGCATGCCCCAGCGCTCCTCGGCGACCGGGGTGCATTCGATCTTCGCCGCTTTCAGCGTTCGCATCGTGGCCTTCAAATCCTTGCACATCAGGTAGAGCGACGCACCGAGCATCGCGTGTCCCGGATGCGCTGGGTGCTCCGCCGGATGCACAGCCAATTCTGCCGGCGGCAACTTGAAAATCAGCCAGCCGTGGCCCGCGTCCACGTGCCGGTATTTCAGCACGTCGCGGAAGAACGCCCGGTCCGCTTCCGCGTTCGGACTGTACAAGAGAATGTGCGCCCCGTTGATCATGGGCCCCATTCTATCAATCCCCCGCGCGGAGGAAGCAATGGAGGAGCATCCGTTCCCGATCCCGTCCCGAAGCCTCGGGACTTCGGGATTCGGGAGGCGGACCGTGTCCCAATCGCCCTCGCCCTCATCTGTCCACTACATTCCGCTCTACGCCCGTTTTCCACAGACACCTGTTTCCCCGCCGATGTTTACACCCGCCATCCACTGTGCTAGCTTCGGGTGTGTTCGCCGCCGGGGCAGCGCCAGGCGGCAGGGTCTCTGATCAGGATCCCGCCGGAACGTTTGTCGCAGAAAATCCTCCGCTCGAGGAAAGGGGAAGTGTCGTCCTCCGCCGCCACCTCACAGGCGCCCGGGGACCACGCTCCGGACAGGCTCTAACTTGCTGAAATTGCGTAAGATCGAGCTGCTCGGCTTCAAGTCGTTCTGCGAACGCACCGTCACCACGTTTGGCCACGACGGGATCACCTGCATCGTCGGACCCAACGGCTGCGGCAAATCCAACATCGTGGACGCCATCTCCTGGGTTCTCGGAGAGCAAAGCCACAAGATGCTTCGCGCCGAGCGCATGGCCGACTGCATCTTCAACGGCACCGCCAAGCGCCCGCCTATGGGCCTCGCGGAAGTTCACCTGACGCTCGTCGATCCCGAGCTCGCCGAAGCCGCCGCAAAAGTTCTCGAAGCACAGGACGCGGAGCAGAGGCAACAGAATGCCGAGGCCGCCGCCAGCGAGCCCGCGGCCGATTCCCACGCAGATCCTGCGGACCCGCCCCCGTCCGGCGCGGCCAGCGACTCTCCCCTCGCGCCTCCCGCCGACGCCGCGGACGAGACCCGCAAGAAGCGTGCATCCAAGCCCGCGCCGGTCGTGAAGCCCGGCGAAGTCGTAGTCGGCCGCCGGCTCTATCGCTCCGGCCAGAGCGAATATCTGCTCAACGGCCGAGTTGCGCGCCTGCGCGACATCCAGGATCTTTTCATGGGCACCGGCCTCGGCCCCGAGTCCTATGCCATCATCGAGCAGGGCCGCATCGGCCTGGTGCTTGCCGCCAAGCCGCTGGAGCGCCGCGCCATCATTGAAGAAGCTGCGGGCGTCACCAAGTACAAGACCAAAAAGCGCCTCGCCGAGACCAAACTCGAAGCCGCGAAATTGAATCTCGCGCGTGTGAACGACATTTTCGTCGAGGTCGAAAAGCAGCTCGCTTCTCTCAAGCGCCAGGCCGCCAAAGCCCGCCGCTTCACCGAGCTCCGCGAGCAACTGCGTACGCGCCAGCGCATCGTGATGGCCAGCCGCGGCCGCGCGCTGGAGGCGGAGTCCGTTCGCCTCGACCGCGAACTCACTGAAGTCTGCGCCGCCGAGCAGCAGCAGGCCGCGCAACTCGCCGCGCTCGAATCCGAACACGCCGAGCGCGCCCGCCGGAGTGCCGACCTCGAAGCGGAGCTGCGCCGCGTCTCCACGCATCTTTCCGAGTGCTCGCTCGAGCTCGATCGCGCCGAAAATCGCCTGAATTTCCAACGCGAACAGAGCGCGCAGCTCGCGGGCCAGATGGAAGCGGCCACGCGCGAAGCCGCCGAGGCCCAATCCGAACTGGCCGCGATCGAGCAACACGCCACGGAACACTCCGCCACACTCTCCGCCCTCCGCGAGGATTACGCGCGTCTGGAAGCCTCTGCCCGCGCCACCATCGAAGCCGCTGCCGCGCGCGCGGAAGAAGATCGCCGGCTGAGCGACCGCCTGGAATCTCTTCGCCGCTCTTCCGCTGACCTCGCCACCGAGCAGGTATCCTGGCGCGCCGAGCAGGCCCGCGCGGAGCAGGCGCTGGAACAATTCACCGCCGCTCTCACGCGCCTCCACGAGCAGTCCGAACGGCTGAAACTGGAAGAATCCCAGGCGCGCACGCGCTACGAAACGGCCGACGCCTACTCCTCCAACGCCACCGCCGACGCCCGCCGCCTGGCCGGTGAACTCAATGCACACCAGAGCGAGCTGGCACGCCTCCGCGCCGAGCAGCAAGCCGCCACGCGCGAAGCGGAAACTCTTCGCGAGGAGCTGGCCCGCGCCCGCGCCGAGGCCGGCTCACTCGAACGCATCCTCAACGAGCGTTCCTATTCCGCCGAAGCCGTCCAGCGCCTGTTCGCCACCAACGGCGAGGGCGAGTCGCGCGGGTTCCGCGCCGTAGGCGTGCTCGCCGATTACGCCGAAGTCGCGGAGGCCCACGAGCCCGCCATCGAGCAGTTTCTCCGCGACGAGCTCGAATACATCGTCGTGGAAACCTTCGACCACGCCCGGGCCGGCATTTCGCTGCTGCGCGACGAAGTGGGCGGCCGCGCCACTTTCTTTGTGGACTCCGTCCGCAAGCTCGCCCCTCCCGCCGAAACCGCTTCGATTCCCTTTTCGAGCGACGATCGAGTCGTAGCCCGCTTCGATCAGCTCGTCAACTTCCGCGACCCGCTCGGCCCCGCCGCCAAATATTTTCTGCCCAAGCTCGCCGCCGCCTATCTGGTCGAGACCGCCGACGCGGCCGAACAGCTCGCGCACCGCCATCCCGCGCATCACTTCGTCACCGTCGAGGGCACTTGCTACCACGGCCGTCTGGTGACGGGCGGCCGTCCCGGCGAAGCAGGGCCCTTGCAGATCAAGCGCGAGCTGCGCCAGCTCCAGGTCCGTGCCGCGGCAGCGGAACAATCGAGCGAACAAAATCGGGCGCACCTCGACGGATTGGTCGCTGCGCTCACCGGTGCGGAATTTGCTCACGCCACCGCGCAGGCCGAGCACGTTGAGGCGGAAAAGACCGCACTCTCCGCGTCTATCGAGCGCAGCCAGGCCCATGCCGAGCTGGCCCGCGCCGAGCGCCTCGGCTCCGACTGCCGCATCGAGTTGGCACGCACCGAAGGCGAGGCCGGAGAAAGCCGTGTTCGCGCCTCCACGGCGCGCCGCATGCTGGAACGCGCGGTTGCCGGCGCTGCCGCCACGGAATCCGAGCGCGAGCAGACTCTCGCCCACCTCGATGCCGGCCGCCGCGAGCAGGCCGCCCTGCAGGAAGCCGCCGCAGCCCAGCGCGCCGCTGCCGCCCAGATGGCCGAGCGGGTTGCCGCGTCGGAAGCGGAAGCCGTGCGACTCGCCGCCGATACGGATGAATCCCGCGCGCGCGGCCTGCGCATCGCCGAACGCCGTGCCTCGCTCGATTCCACTCGCGCCGCACTCGCTGCCTCCAGCGAGGAGCTCGAACTTCGCCGCGCGGCACTCGCCACCGAGAAGACGCGACTCACCACGCATCGCGAACACTGTGAAGACGATTTTGAGGCCGGGCGCACGCGCATTGCCGAGCTCGACGATCTCGAGCGGCACGACCGCCAGGCCGCTGCCGAGCTACGCGACAAGCGCAGCACTCTGGAAGTTGCCCGCGCCCGCAACGAATCCGACCTCGCTCACCTCCGCGAGCTCTGCCTCTCGGAAATGAATCTGCAGCCCGAAGAAGTGATGGCCCTTGAGCCCGAGCCCATCACCGGCGAAGCGCTCGAGATCGCGGAAACCGATTTGCGCGAGCTGCGCGCCCGAATCGAAGCCATGGGCGCTGTCAACATGATGGCACTCGAGGAATACCAGCAGTGCGAGGAGCGCCACGGCTTCCTCGACCGCGAACGCAAGGATCTGCTCGCCTCCATCGCCGACACGCAGCAGGCCATCCGCGAGCTCGACGCTATCTCCAGAGAGCGTTTCGAAAAGGCCTTCGAGCTCATCAACCGCAATTTTGCCGAGACCTTCCAGACGCTCTTCGGCGGCGGCACCGGCCAGCTGCGCCTTACCGAGCCCGATAGCTCCGGCGAGTGCGGCCTGGAGATGGTGGCGCAGCCTCCCGGCAAGCGCCTTCAGAACGTGCTGCTGCTCTCCGGCGGCGAGAAGGCGCTCACCGCGCTTGCCCTGCTCGTCGCCGTCTTCCGCTATCAGCCCAGCCCGTTCTGCATCCTGGACGAAGTGGATGCGCCGCTCGACGAGGCCAACGTCGTGCGTTTCACTCGGCTGGTGGCACAGATGGGCCAGCAAACGCAGTTTCTTGTCGTCACGCACAACCGCCGCACTATGGAGATGGCCGAAGTTCTCTACGGCGTCACAATGCAGGAGCCCGGCGTCTCCAAGCTCGTCTCCGTCAAGTGGACCGAAGCTCCCGCAGCGGATTCGCCTTCGGAACAGCCGCGTTCGCAGGCCGCCGGCGCCGCCGCCTGAGCTTCCCGGCTTCCTCGACCACGAATTGCTGCGCAAAACGTTTCACAGTTGCCCGCGTCGCGCGCGTGCACGGATTTTTTCCTCTGCCCTGTACCATTGACATTCTTCCCGCGTGCGCTATGATTCCGCCCCTCCCAGCCAGGAGAGCGCAGAGTGGTGGCTTCTCCGAAATTGAGTCCGGTGATCTTCGAAACAAATTTCGCGGGGCTGAAGCTTCGCGCGCGCGGGAAGGTCCGCGACATCTACGACCTCGGCGACCGCCTGCTACTGGTTGCCTCGGACCGTCTTTCCGCGTTCGACGTGGTGATGCCCACTCCTATTCCCGATAAGGGACGCGTCCTCACCCAGCTTTCGCTTTTCTGGTTCAACAAACTATCCGATGCGGTGCCGAATCATGTCGTCTCCACCACAAAT
>JASHSV010000146.1 GCA_030038535.1 Candidatus Acidiferrales bacterium | reverse complement strand
AGATCCAGCAGGAGGATTTGGACCATCCCGACGACGCCGAAAAATCCTTCGACGACTTTCTGGCCAAATATCCCCGCTCGCAAAAAGCCCCGGCCGCACAGGAAGCGCTGAAAGCCATTGCCGCCGAGCGCGACCGCGCCGCGGCCCGCGCCACGGGCTCCCCGGCCGCCAAGTCCGCGGCCGACGATCTCGCCGGCGACCGCCGCACGCCCCAGGTCACAGGCATTCGCGAGTGGAACGCGGAAAACTATACCCGCGTGGTGATCTCGCTCGAAGACGAGGTGAAATACCAGGCCGCGCGCATCGCCAATCCCGACCGCATCTACTTCGATCTTTACACCGCGCACCTCAGCTCCGCGCTCGCCGGAAAAACGCTCGACGTGCAGAACGGTTTTCTCAAATCCATCCGCGTGGCCCAGAACCAGGCCGGCGTGGTCCGCGTGGTTCTCGAAGTCGAAAAGGTCAGGGACTATTCAGTCTTTCTGTTGAAAGACCCTTACCGCCTCGTGGTGGACGTCTATGGGGATACGACCACGGCGAAAGCCGGAGCCCCGCGCGCGCCGGCAGCGCCTGCCGAAAAGCCGCCCGCGCAATCCGCCAAAAACTCCGTCCCTGCTCCGGCCGGCGCCAAGAATTCCGCGCCCAGCTCGCTCGAAGCCACCAACACGCCGGCTACGCCTTCCGGCTCCGGCAAGTCGGTTTCCGCTAAATCACCGGTTGCGGCGGATAAGTCCGGCGATGCAGGTGCTAACACCGGCTCCGTCGAAAAAGCGCAGAAGACGGACGCGCCCCCTGCGCAATCTGAAGTCGCCGAGAATCAGGAGCCGGCCGACGAGGAAGCCCCCGCGCCGAAGGATGCGAGACCTACTGGCGCCGCGCCCGAACCGCAGGGCTCCATGTCGCAGCCCACCCATCGCGGCGACCGTTCGCTTACCCGCACGCTCGGCTTGAAAATCGGCAAGATCGTGATCGACCCGGGCCACGGCGGCCACGACACCGGAACCGTCGGCCCATCCGGCCTGAACGAAAAGGATTTAACCCTCGACGTAGCCCTCCGCCTCGGCAAACTCATCGAGCAGAAACTCGGCGCACAAGTGGTCTATACGCGCACCGACGACACGTTTGTGCCGCTGGAGGAACGCACCGCTCTCGCCAATCAGGCCAAGGCGGACCTCTTCATCTCTATCCACGCGAATTCGTCCGACGATCCCTCGGCCCGCGGCATCGAGACCTTCTACCTGAACCTCACCGATTCCGAGGAGGCCCGCAAAGTCGCCGCGCGTGAAAACGCCCTGTCCCAGGCCTCCATTCACGACCTTCAGGATTTGGTCGAAAAGATTGCCCGCAACGAAAAAATCGACGAGTCCCGCGAGTTGGCCACCGAAGTCCAGGCCGGCCTCACCAAACGCATGCAACGGGCCAGTCACGCGCAGAAGAACCGCGGCGTCAAGCGCGCTCCGTTCGTCGTCTTGCTCGGCGCCAACATGCCTTCCATCCTTACCGAAATCGCCTTCATCAGCAATCCTGCCGACGAGGCGGCCATGAAGAAGGGCGAGCAGCGCCAGCGCGTGGCCGAAGGCCTTCTGGCCGGCATTAACCAGTATCTGGAAAGCCTGGGTAGTTCGCCGCACACCGCGGCCCTGCTCAACTCCACGCGCCCCGCAAACTCCGACCGGTAGCTTCGTGGGGCATGACCCGCCACCGCGGGTCGCGAGATCACCGGCATCGCCTGTTCTCCGTTTGTCGCCCCTCGGGAACCCGGCGTACACTGTCAGTGTCCAAATGTCTGTGTGCCATCTCAAAGCGCTCTCCCTTGCCCTGCTGGCTGCGTTGCTGCTCCCGGCGCTCGCTGCCGCGGACGAGCAACCGCCTGTTCTGCCCAAAACCTTCGGCGGCTGGGTGCTCCGCGACGCGCGCGTAACCTCCGGTGCCGCGCTCGCCGGCGAACTCGGCGACAATTTCGCCGTTCTCGTCGAAGCGGGTCTCGTCAGTTCGCACAGCGGCATATTCACCCGCTCCGCTACGTCGGTTAAGGGCGGCGCGGCGGCCACGATGGCGGCACGCCTCTACCGCTTTCGCGATGCCTCGGGCGCGTATTCCGCCTACACCTTCTTGCGCACGCCCGAAATGTCCAGCTCCGACCTTACCGAAAAATCCGCCGTGGGCCGCGACCGCATCCTCGCTGTCGTCGGCAATACCCTCCTGGAACTCGCCTCGCCTGGCGCCGCTTCGCTTTCGGAGCTGAAGACGCTGGTCACACTGATTCAGCAGCAGACCCCGCAGGGCATCTATCCCACACTGTGGCAATATCTGCCCGGCGAAGGCTTTGAGCGCACGTCCGACCACTATCTGATGGGTCCTGCAGCGCTCTCCCGGGTCTTTCCTCCCGCCGAGGGCGACTGGCTGGGCTTCGGACAGGGCGTCGAGGCGGAATCCGCGCGCTATCACCTGCGCGGCGAGCCGCTCACGCTCCTGCTCGCCGTCTATCCCACGCCGCAAATCGCACGCGCGAAATTGCAAGACATGGAACAGCGCCTCGGCGCTAGACCGCCCGGCAGGGAATCCGCTCCGAGCGGAACAGTGGTGGAGCTCGCTCGTCCCGCCGCAACTCCCGCGCTCTTCGCCGAACGCCGAGGGTTGATGATTACTTTGCTCGCTGGCGCCCGCGATCCCCGAGTGGCTCGCGCCATCTTCGACCGCGTCCAATATGAAACCGCCGTCACCTGGAATGAGCCGAGTTGGGAGGCCAAGGAGCCGCCCTTCATCGTCATGCTCATTAACATCCTGATTGCCACCTGCCTTCTGCTTCTCTACGCCTTCATTGCCGGCCTCTTGTTCGCTGTGATTCGCCTGGCCGTCAAGCGCTTGGCTCCTGGCCGCTTCTTCGACCGCGACCAGGATGTCGAGCTGATCCAGCTCGGCTTAGGCAGCAAACCCATAGAAGCAAAGGACTTCCTGTCTTCCCGCCCAAACGACTAGCCGCTGCCCCCCTGTCGCAGAAGTGAGACAATTCCCTCCCGCCCCGTATCTTATTTATTATAAATGCCTTAAAGTTGCCTGTTTTCCGCAGATTTCGCTCTTGACTTAACTCCCTATCCTCTCCTACACTTCCGCACGAGGAAAAGTTCTGGGCCTCCGCGCATTGGCTCCAGGACCGGTTTCCCCTCTGAAGGCCCGTCCCGCCCGGGACGGGCCTTTTACTTGCTCCCCGCACGTTAAGTTCCGCTTTCATTTGTCATCGTCGCCTTCTGCTTCGTGCCCTTTTATTCGTTGGCAATCGCTCCGCCCGATTTCTTTTCCATCTCAATTTCAAGTGGAGGATGAAAATCCGCGAACCCCCTGCGTTCTGTCGGGAGAAAAGGCGCGACAAGACTTCGCGTGTCATTCTCCGCTCCAGGCATCACGCTGCAACCCTATGGCAAATCCGCGGCCGACCTTTGTCGCAACCAGTTGCCGGAGAATCGACCGCTTCGTTCCAGGAGCTCCGTCTTATATCAGTCTGCCAACATCGCAGGCGAAATCTGCGGCTCGGGGCGTGTTCCCACCTGCCTCGATTTCCCTGGAGTCCGAATATAGCCTCCTCTCACCCTTTGCCTTCCCGCTCTGCTCCTCGCGGCCTGCTTGCCGGTAGCTCCCGCCACCCTGTGACTCCTACGGCCTGCACACGTGACGCATGTCACGGTGACATCCGGCATCGTGTCCCAAACTCGAGCTGTAAACCATTGGAGAAACGTTTGTTCCTCATACTGGAAGCTAAATCTATCGCGCCCGGAATCCGCCGATTCGTCATCCAGGCTCCCCGCATCGCTCGCAAGCAGCAGCCCGGCCAGTTTGTCATCCTTCGCCTGTACGAGCACGGCGAACGCATCCCGCTGACCATCGAAAGCTCGGACTCCGCTAAAGGAACCATCAGCATCGTGGTTCAGTCCGTCGGCAAAACGACGCGCCTGCTCAACTCGCTCCAGGCTGGCGACACCATCCTCGACGTGGTCGGGCCGCTCGGGAAACCCTCGGAAATCAAAAACTTCGGCACCGTGGTGGTCATCGGAGGCGGCGTGGGAGCGGCCATGGCCTTCCCCACCGCTGCTGCGCTCAAGCGCGTGGGAAACACGGTCATCTCCATCATCGGCGCTCGCAGCCGCGAATTCGTGATCCTCGAGCGCGAGCTCTCGGCGGTCAGCGACGCGTTGACGGTCACCACTGACGACGGTTCCTACGGCGAACCCGGGCTGGTCACCGGCAAGCTTCGCCAATTGCTCGACCAAGGCACGCACATCGACCTGGTGCTTGCCGTAGGCCCCATCCCCATGATGAAAGCCGTCGCGGATCTCACCCGCGCCCAGCGCATTCCCACCATTGTCAGCCTCAACCCCATCATGATCGACGGCACGGGAATGTGTGGCGGATGCCGCGTGCTGGTCGGCGGGAAAAGCAGATTTGCCTGCGTCGATGGCCCGGAGTTCGACGCCCACCAGGTGGACTTCGACGTCCTCCTCCAGCGGAACTCCATTTACCGGGGACAGGAACGCGAATCCCTGGCGGAGTTCGAGCACGATCCGGAAGCGCAAATCGAATTGGTGCGCACCGGCTCCGCGGAAGCTTGTGTGCTCGCGGGAGGACGGTCATGAGCCAGCCTCCCGCCGGCTCCGCCAATCCCCTGCCCCTCAAAGACCGCATGAAGATTCCCCGGCAGTCGATGCCGGAGCAGCCTGCGCAGGAGCGCATCTTCAATTTCTTCGAGGTCAATCGGGGATATTCCGAGGAACTCGCCCGGCAGGAGGCTCGCCGCTGCCTGGAATGCGCCAAACCCACCTGCATGGACAATTGCCCGGTCGGCGTCAAAGTGCGCGAATTCGTGCAGTCCATTGTCGCCGGCGATTTTCGAGGCGCCGCGGCCATCATCCGCCAGGACAACGTGCTTCCCGCCATCACCGGACGCGTTTGCCCGCAGGAGGACCACTGCGAGGCCGCCTGCAAACTGCACAAGAAAGGCGAATCGCTCGGCATCGGCTATCTCGAACGTTTCGTGGCCGACTATGAGCAGCGCATGGGCATCCGGCACGTTCCCACGGCCGCTGCCACCGGCAGGAAGGTGGCCATCGTCGGCAGCGGACCGGCGGGACTGAGCGCGGCCGGCGACCTGGTACAGAAGGGCCACCGAGTGTGCGTTTTCGAGGCCCTCCACGAACTCGGCGGTGTGCTGGTGTATGGCATTCCCGAGTTCCGTCTGCCCAAGCAGATCATCCGCGAGCAGCTCGATTACATGCGCGCCATGGGCGTCGAATTTGAAACCGACGTGGTGGTGGGTCGCACCGTCACCATCGACGAACTGATCGAGGAAGAGGGCTACGATGCCGTCTTCATCGCTACAGGCGCGGGCTCGCCTCTCTTCCTGGGTATCCCCGGCGAGCATTTGAACGGCGTTTATTCCGCCAACGAGTTCCTCACGCGCATCAATCTAATGCACGCCTGGCAGTTCCCCGCCTACGACCAGCCCATGGTGGATTTGCACGGCAAGGATCTGGCCGTGATCGGCGGCGGCAATACGGCGCTCGACGCTATCCGTTCCGCCCTCCGCCTGGGTGCGCGCAAGGCTTACGTGCTCTATCGCCGCAGCGAAGCGGAAATGCCCGCGCGCGCTGAAGAAGTGAAGCACGCCCGCCAGGAAGGCATCGAGTTCCATATGCTGACGGGCCCGCTCGAGTTCCTCCCCGACGAGAAGGGTTGGCTCGGTGCCGCCCGGTGCGTGCGCATGGCGCTGGGCGAGCCCGATGCCTCGGGACGCCGCCGGCCGCAGCCCATTGCCGGCTCGGAATTCGATGTGCCGCTGTCGGTCGCCGTAATCGCCGTGGGCACCAGCGCCAACCCGGTCATCCAAAGCACCACGCCCGGCCTCGACACCGATAATCGCGGCTACATCGCGGCCGACCCCGCCACCCAGCGCACCTCGCGCCGCGGAGTTTTTGCAGGCGGCGATATTGTTACGGGAAGCGCTACAGTGATCCTAGCCATGGGCGCGGGACGCCGCGCCGCAAAATCCATCCACGAGTATCTGTGCGCCGGTTCTTGGTAAGGGCCCGCCCCTACTTATACTGGTATTCTCCGCGCCGCTCCTCGACGTGCCACAGCATGTCCTCTTCGAACGCCAGATGCTTGTGAATCCGCTCGAGCAGTTCCTCGCCCTCCGGGCAAAGATCCCTCACCGAATCCGCCGTAGCGAACGGCAGCTCCCGCAGCAGGCTCGAAACGAGCCGGTTGATGGCCTGGTGCTCCCGGCGCAGCCGTTCATACTCGCTCGGCTCCAAATAGTGATGGAAATCGGATTCCAGCATGCTGTCTTCCGAGCCGCAATGCTGCCGAATGCCCAGCAAGCCGTCCCAGGCGTTGCGCAGCCCGGCCAGACCTTTCTGGCGCGAGGCAAAATCGCTCTTCGCAGCCAGCACCAAAGCTCCCGCCATTTGGTCCGCCAGCCGCACGATCTCCAAATGCTCCTTCTGGATGTATTCAACCGAGTCCCGCGATTCCATGGCTGCTCCTTTCCCTCCCCGCAAAGCTGGCAGGTTGACGCTTCGGGCGCGGTGACGTGCATCACGCGCGCACGTGAGGGAGAATAGGAGACCGTGCCGGCCACCGGGGCATCCGTCATGTGCCTGCCGCCAACACCGGTAGTGATGCGAATCACTGCCCAGGGACCGCTAGCGGCCGTTGAATGATCCTGGCGGTTGCTGTGTCCGGCCAAGGTTTTCTTGTGAACTTCTATCTGTCAATTCCAGCTAAGGGGAGGACAAACCCATGAGTTCAGGTGTCGTTCCACCGCTCGGAGTACGCACCTCTGACGATTACCTCGAAGAAGTGCTTCTGACGGTGAAAGCGAAAAATCCGGCTGAGCCGGAATTTCATCAGGCCGTGCAGGAGGTATTCGATTCCCTCCGCCTGGTCCTGGCCAAGCGTCCCGAGTACCGCGCCGCGAAAATCCTGGAACGCATCGTGGAACCCGAACGCGTGCTCATGTTCCGCGTGCCCTGGTTCGATGATCAGGGCCAGATGCAGATAAACCGCGGCTTTCGCATCGAGATGAACAGCGCCATCGGCCCTTACAAGGGCGGCCTGCGCTTCCACCCTTCGGTGAATCTCGGCATTCTCAAATTCCTGGCCTTTGAGCAGGTCTTCAAGAACTCCCTCACCACGCTGCCCATGGGCGGCGGCAAGGGCGGATCGGACTTCGACCCCAAGGGCAAGAGCGACAACGAAGTGATGCGCTTCTGCCAGAGCTTTATGACCGAGCTGTCGCGCCACATTGGGCCGGATACCGACGTGCCGGCGGGCGACATCGGCGTGGGCGGCCGCGAGATTGGTTTCCTCTTCGGCCAGTACAAGCGCCTGCGCAACGAATTCACCGGCGTGCTCACCGGCAAAGGCCTCAATTGGGGCGGCTCGCTCATCCGTCCGGAAGCCACCGGCTACGGCTGCGTTTATTTCGCCAGCGAGATGCTCAAATCGCGCAGAGACTCCCTGGAAGGCAAGCTCTGCCTCGTTTCGGGCAGCGGCAATGTCTCGCAGTTCACCATCGAAAAGCTGCTCGAGCTCGGCGCCAAGCCCATCGCGCTCTCCGATTCCAATGGCGTGATCGTGGATCCCGACGGCATCAACCGCGACAAGCTCGCCTGGGTCATGCAGCTCAAGAACTTCCGCCGCGGCCGCATCCAGGAATACACCAACCAGTTCCCCAAGGCCCTGTTCATGGCCGCGGACCCCAAGCTGGACCACAATCCGCTCTGGAACGTCAAGGCCGATTGCGCTTTTCCCAGCGCCACGCAAAATGAAATCAATGCGAAAGACGCCGCCAACCTCATCAAGAACGGCGTCAAGCTGGTCGCCGAGGGGGCCAACATGCCTTGCACGCTTCCGGCCACCAAGCTCTTCCTCGACGCCGGAATTCTCTACGGGCCGGCCAAAGCCGCCAACGCCGGCGGCGTGGCAACCTCCGGCCTGGAAATGGCTCAGAACAGCATGCGCATGAGCTGGACGCGCGAAGAGGTGGATGAGCGCCTGCACAAAATCATGATCGCCGTGCACCGCAATTGCTACGAAACCGCCGCGGAATACGGCACTCCCGGCAATCTGGTGAACGGCGCCAACATCGGCGGCTTCCTCAAGGTTGCCGACGCCATGCTCGACCAGGGTTTGGTCTGACGCATCCGACCAGGATGTGTCATCCCGAACCCGCGCTCTTTGCGGGGTGAGGGATCTGCTTCCGCTTTGAACGGGGAGCCCCACACCTGCCCCGATCCCGACATCCCGAGGCTTCGGGACGGGATCGCGACGCGGTTCTTGCGTGTGGGGTATTTCCATCCCCTTCATCGCCCTTGGATTTTCCGTCCCGCGCGCATTATCATTTCGCGCCGCCGAAGCGCCATCGCGGCCAAGGACAATGATGAAAAACGCCTCGCTGGTTACCGCCCTGCTCGCGGTCCTGCTTTCCGCTTCGTCCGTGTCGGCGCAAGTCACCCGCCCGGAAGCGGAGAAAAAACTCGCCCACGACATTTATAAGCAATTTGTCGAAATCCAATCAGGTTTCACCACCGGCTCGACCACTCCCGTTGCGGAAGCGGCTGCCGCGCGTCTGAAGGCCGCGGGATTTCCAGACTCCGACATCTTCGTGGGAGGCGCCAATCCGAACAAGGCCAACCTGGTGGTGCGCTATCACGGCACGGGCGCCCGCAAGCCAATCCTCCTGCTCGCCCACGAAGACGTGGTCGAGGCTAGGCGCGAGGATTGGAGCATGGATCCGTTTCAACTCATTGAAAAGGACGGCTTCTTCTATGGCCGCGGCACCGGCGACGACAAGGCCCAGGCCGCCGTATGGATCGCCAACCTGATCCAGTACAAGCGCGAGGGCTTCCGGCCGGATCGCGACCTCATCGTCGCCCTCACCGCCGACGAAGAGGGCGGCGGACCCTTCAACGGTGTGGCTTGGCTCATCAAGAATCATCGCGAGCTGATTGACGCCGAGTTCGCTCTGAATGAAGGCGGCTGGGGGGAGGCAGCAGCTGGTAAGAAGATTTCTAATGATGTTCAGGTCAGCGAGAAATATGTCATCAACTTCCGCTTCGAGGTGCGCAACAAAGGCGGCCACAGTTCTCTGCCCGTCGCCGACAACGCCATCTACCATCTGGCCGGCGCCCTCGTGCGTCTCTCCTCCTTCGGCTTCCCCCTCAAAACCAACGAAGTGACGGCCGCCTACTTCGCGCAAATGGCCGGAATCGAGGCCGGCCCGGCCTCGTCCGATATGGCCCTCGCGGCCAAGGGCTCACAGGAGGCCATGGCGCGCCTGGCCGCGGCCAGCCCGGCGTGGAATGCCACACTGCGCACCACCTGCGTGGCTACCATGCTCGAGGGCGGTCACGCGCGAAACGCCCTGCCGCAACTTGCCGCCGCCAATGTGAACTGCCGCGTGCTGCCGGAAGATTCCGTCGAGTTCGTCAAGTCCAGTCTCGAACGTGTGGTCGCGGACGATCAGGTGGCCGTCACCATTCTGGGCGATGCGACTAAGGGTCCGTCATCCCCGCTCAGTCCCGACCTTTTCGACACGATTCGCCGCGTCAGCCAGCGCTCCTGGCCCGGCGTTCCCGTAGTGCCCATCATGGTGATGGGCGCCACCGACGGCCGCGACCTGCGCATCGCCGGAATTCCCACCTATGGCGTGCAGGGATTTTTCTTCGATCGCAACGACATCCGCTTCCACGGACGCGACGAACGCATGGGCGTCGAGTCCTTCTACGAAGGCCACGCCTTCCTCTACGACCTGGTCAAGGCCCTATCTAGCCCCGCGCGCTAAGCACCACACTTCGCACGCAGCGCCGGCCCAGTGCGTCTGATGTAGCGCCGGCGTCCCGCGCCGGCCATGTTCTGGTCTTTCGTAGGGGCGCTCTCCGCCGTGGCGGACTGCGCCCTCCTGTCAGTTCGGACCGGAGGGTCGACGACCCGCTGCCCCATGCTTCCCGCATTCCCGAAGCTTCGGGAGGAAAGCGTGGGGTCTATCTCCTCGCACTTCGTGCAGTACACTGTTACCGGCATGAGCATCCAGCCCGCTACCGCGCACATCCCCGATTCCGAGATGCTATTCGAAGGCTTCGAGAGCCTGATGCCCTTCCGGGTTCAGGACATCCTCCTCGTCTCCAGCCTCTACGACTCCTTCATCCTCCGCGAAGACGGCCGCGTGAGCGAACTCCTCATCGGCGAATCGCTCGAGCTCAACCTGCCGCACCTGCCCGGAATCACCCACGTGTCGAGCTACCAGGAGGCGCTTGCCCTCGCCCGTTCCGAATCCCGCTTCAATCTGATCGTCACCAACCTCAACGTGGGCGGCGTGAGCGCCGCGGAATTCGCCCGGGAAGTCCACCATTCCGGTCTCGATGTGCCCGTGGTTGTGCTGGCCTACGACTACCGCGAGGTAAAAAATTTCGTTGCACGGCATCCCGAGACGGACATCGAGCGCATTTTCCTGTGGCAGGGCAACGCGCGCATCCTCGTCGCCATCGTCAACTACATTGAAGACAAGCGCAACGCCCTGCACGACACGCGCGTCATGGGCGTTCCCGTCCTCCTCGTCGCCGAAGACAACATCCGCTATTCCTCCTCGTTTCTTCCCGCCATTTACACCGAACTGATCACGCAGTCCCGCCGCGTGATGCAGGAAGGCATGAACGCGGCCCACAAACTCGTTCGTCTGCGCGCCCGGCCCAAAATCCTGCTCACCTCCACATTTGAAGACGCGGCCGAGCAGGTCCGCCGCTATCAGGAATTTCTGCTCGGCATCGTCTCCGACGTGGAATTCCCCCGCGGAGGCGCGCTCAGCGAGGAATCGGGCTTCGCGCTCGCCCACCTGGCGCGCGATCTGGTTCCCGATGTGCCCGTCGTTCTGCATTCCAGCCGCACCAAATTCCGCACGCGCGCCCACGACGAAGGGTTCGCCTTTCTCCGCAAGCGTTCGCCCACCTTTCTCCGCGACCTGCGCCGCGTGATGACCCAGGAATTCGGTTTCGGCGATTTTCTCTTCCGCCTTCCCGATCAGACCGAAGTCGCGCGCGCCTCAAACCTCAGCGAACTCGACTCGAATCTGCGCAGCGTTCCCGCGGAAAGCGTCGCCTTCCACGCCCAGCGCAACCATTTTTCGCGCTGGCTTCGCGCTCGCACCGAATTCGCCCTGGCTCAGAAGCTCCGTCCGCGAAAGGTGAGCGATTTCCCCACCGTCGAGGATCTCCGCCAGAACCTTGTCGAAGCCATTGCGGAATATCGCCACGAACAAAGCGAAGTCCTGATCGGCGACTTCAAAGCCGACACGTTCCAGCCCGATGAATCCCTGTTCCTGCGCATCGGCGCGGGCTCGCTGGGCGGAAAAGCCCGCGGACTAGCCTTCATGCGCCACCTATTGCGCAAGGGACGCATCCGCAACCGCTTCGCCAACGTGCACATCGCCGTGCCGCCTGCCGTGGTGCTGGCCACCGACGTGTTCGAATCCTTCGTCTCCGAGAACAACCTGCTGGATTTCGCGCTGCAGTCCTCCGACAACGACGAAATCCGCCGCCGCTTCCTGGAAACCCCTCTGCCGGCCGCGCTCCAGGACGACCTGCGCGCGTTTCTCCGCGAGGTGCGCTACCCGCTCGCCGTGCGCTCCTCGAGCCTGCTTGAAGATTCGCAGTACCAGCCCTTCACCGGCGTGTACGAGACCTTCATGCTCGCCAACCAGGGGCATGAGATTGAGCCACGCCTCGCCCAGCTCATGGAAGCCATCAAGCGCGTCTATTCCTCCACGTTCAGCCAGCATGCCAAGGCCTACGTCCGCGCCACGCCCTTCCGCCTGGAGGAAGAGCGCATGGCCGTGATCCTCCAGCAGGTCGTGGGCAATCCGCATGGGCACCGTTTTTATCCTGATTTTTCCGGTGTCGCCCGCTCGCGCAACTTCTATCCCGTGGAGCCCATGGCGCCTGAGGACGGCATCGCCGCCGTCGCGCTCGGCATGGGCCGCACCGTGGTAAATGGCGGAAAGTGCCTCACGTTCTGCCCGCGCTATCCGCGCCATCTCGTCCAGTTTTCCATCGTCGAAGACATTCTGGCCAATTCGCAGGGCGATTTTTGGGCGCTCGAACTGAATCACGCCCGCGCCGAGGGCCCCGCCGCTGACTTGCGCGAAGTCCGCTTCGGCCTCGACGTGGCCGAGGCCGACGGCACGCTCGCTGCCCTCGGCTCCACCTATTCAATCGACAATCATGCGGTGTACGACGGCCTCAGCCGCCCCGGCTCACGAATCGTGAGCTTCGCTCCCGTTCTCAAGCATGGCGTGTTTCCGCTCGCTTCTATGCTCGAGCAGTTGCAGCGGCTGGGCGAAGATGCGCTCGGCCAGCCCGTGGAGATTGAATTTGCCGTGCGCCTGCCGCGTACCCCGGAGGACCATGCCGACTTCGGCTTTCTCCAGATCCGCCCCCTGGTTCTCTCCCAGGCCGGAGCCGACCTCCACATCGAAAGCGTCGTGCCTGCCAGCCTCGTTTGCGAGACCACGCGCGTGCTCGGTCACGGCCGCATTCCGGAATTGCGCGACGTGCTGGTGGTGGATTCCCACCGCTTCGATCGCAGCCGCAGCCAGGAAGTAGCCGAAGCCGTTGCCGGCTTCAACGCCAAGCTCCGCGATGAAAACATCCCTTATTTGCTGATCGGCGTGGGCCGCTGGGGCTCGAACGATCCCTGGCTCGGCATTCCCGTGGAGTGGGACGAGATTTCAGGCGCGCGCGTGATCGTCGAGGCCGGCT
>JASHSV010000145.1 GCA_030038535.1 Candidatus Acidiferrales bacterium | reverse complement strand
GGTGCGCTAGAGTGTACCCCGGCTGCGATCGCGCTCGACGAACGGGCGAACGAACCCTCGCTCTTCCCGCTGACGACGCGCGCGTTCCCGCCACCCGGAGACCAAAACCATGCGCTGGGCAATTCTCGTCGCCTTGCTGTGCCTGCTCGCTTCCGTGGCGCTCGCACAGGAAAAACAAGAAGCGCCGAAGCCGGCACAGACTATCGATGAATTGAAGCAACAACTCGAGAAGATCCTGAAAGACATGCACACGCCTGGGGTTTCCGTGGCCATCGTGCACCGTGACGGCCCGGAATGGGTGGCCGGATTAGGAATCGCCGACGTGGCCACGAGCCGTCCGGCGACGCCGGAGACGCTTTTCCGGATCGGTTCCACCTCGAAGGCCTTCGCTTCGTTTTCCATCCTGCTGCTCGCGGACGAGGGCAAATTGTCGCTGGAGGATCCGGTCCACAAACTGGCGCCCGAGGTGTGGTTTGAAAACCGCTGGGAAGCGAACGACCCGGTGCGCGTGGTGAATTTGCTGGAACACACTACCGGCTGGGACGATATGCACCTGCGCGAATATGCGAAGGACGCGCCTCCCGAAATGGGGCTGGCTGCCGCGCTCGACTACGATCACCACTCGCGAATTTCGCGTTGGCCCCCGGGGACGCGCATGTCTTACTGCAACACGGGTCCCGCGGTGGCGGCGTATATCGTCGAGAAACTGACGGGGCAGCGGTTTGAGGATTTCGTCGAGCAACGTCTCTTCCGCCCGATCGGCATGAAAACGGCAACGTACTTCCCTCCCCCTCCCGGGACGGCAACGACGCTCTATCATTCCGACGGCAAAACTCCGTACCCCTACTGGAACGTATTGTATCGTCCGGCCGGCTCGATCAATGCCTCGGCGCAGGATATGGCCGCGTACGTCGCCTTCTATCTCAACCGGGGAAAAGCGGGAAGCGCCGCGGATGCGCCGCAGGTTGTTCCCTCGAAAGATATCGACCGCATGGAAAGCCCCACGAGCACGTGGGCGGCAAAGGAGGGGCTCAAGGCCGGCTACGGGCTTAGCAATTACTGGAACGTTGAGAAAGGTTTCGTGTGGCACGGACACAACGGCGGAGTGTCGGGCGGGCTCACCGAAATGGCCTACCTTCCCGAGGACGGCGCCGGCTATTTTTTCAGCATCAATTCGGCCAACTCACAGGCGTACCAGAAAATCAGCGAATCGATCCGGAGCTACATAACGCGCAACCTTCCGGTGCCGGCGGTTCCACCCGCAGCGCCGCTTCCGGCCGATGCGGGCGCCTACGCCGGATGGTACGAGCCGGATTCGCCGCGGAACGAATTCCTTCACTTTCTCGAGCGCCTGTTGGGGCTCAGCCTGGTCCAATTCGGGGACGGAAAAATGCTGCTCACGAATCTGGGCGCGCGGAAAGAATCGTTTCTGCCGGTTGCCGGAAAGCAATTCCGGCAGGTTTCGAAGAAGGATCCCCCGGACCCGGTGGCCACGATTGCGCTTCTGACGCCGAATGACGAAGGGCGATTTTTCCAGGGGGGGTTCGGGACCACATTCAAGCGGATTCCCGCATGGCTGGCAATCCCGGAGATTGCCCTGGTCGCTTACTTCGTGGTTTCCGTGCTGGCCGTATTGGTCTACGCGCCCTTCTGGATCCTCGGCGGGCTGAGCAAGAAACGTCGCCGGCCGGCCGAGCGCGCGATACGCTTATGGCCGCTTGCATGTGTGTTGAGCCTGCTGGCTTGTGTGATTCTGTTCGCTCTCAGCAACCATGACCCGATTCCCCGGCTGGGAAATCTGACGCCCTGGTCGGCGGGAATCTGCGCGACAACGATTGCGTTTGCGGCCCTGGCGCTCGGAGGGGGAATTGCCGTGTGGCGCGCGCCTCGCGACGGCGTACGGCGCGGCGTTAAGTGGTTTTCGGCCGCAGTGACCATAGCGCTGCTGATCGCGGCAGTTTACCTGGGGTTTTGGGGCATCATCGGCATGCGCACGTGGGCTTAAGAATCGCCCGCCAGCGTCGCCTTCAGGGATAGAACACCATATTCCATGCTGGCCTTCCATATGGTATCTTAGCAGTCATGAAGACTGCGCGAAAGATTACGCTCGAGGTGCCACCGGAACTTCTTGCCAGGGCCCAACGCGCAACCCGGCAGGGCGTCACACAGACAGTGCGCGCCGGGCTTGAGCTCCTGGCCGCCTCCCGGGCTTACGCCCGCTTGAGGAATCTCCGCGGCAAAGTGCAATTCTCGCGCACGGTGGCAGAACTCCGAGCCGACCGATGATCGCGGCCGATACGAGCACCTGGGTTGCCTTCTTGGAAGGCAGAGCTGGCGACGACGTGCTGACTCTCGACCAATCTCTTGAGGCCCGACAGGTGGTGATGCCCCCCGTGGTCCTTACAGAACTTCTCAGCGATCCCAAACTTCCCTTCTCCGTCGCAAAGTCCTTGCTCGATATTCCGCTGCTTGAGACTCACGCGGGCTACTGGCAGCGCGCGGGTGGTCTGCGGGCTAAGGTCCTGTCAAGAGGGCGGCGGGCTCGGCTCGGCGATGCCTTGATCGCCCAGAGCTGTGTGGATGGTGGAGTCCGGCTGATCACGCGAGACCGCGATTTTCGTAGGTTTGCCGAAGCCGCCGGGTTGGATCTTGCACTTCCGGTTTGAGGGAGACATCCGAAGCGCTGCGCCCTCTGAGCGTGCCCGCACTGACCGCGCGATAGACGCCCGACTCGTCACGCGCCGACGGCCAGCATAGCGGTCAATCGCCGCACGTCGGGCGCGGTTTCCATGATCCTCACGAACTCAATCACGCTGTCGGTCTTCTCGAACGGCCATCGCGCAAAGCCGGCGCACCCGCGGAATTTCTCGGCCACCTCGTCGTAGCTCATCGGATTCGCGGGACTGCCTTTGGCAAATTGCGCCCGGCCGGAAAGCACGCGCCCGTCCTTCATCTGCACTTTGATAATGCTCGTCATCTTGTCGAGCCCGGCCTCGTCCGCTTCGCTATCCACATAGAAATTCACCCGCCGGATCATTTCCTGCACATCGGGCCGCTGGACTACCGCGTCTGTGTATTCTGCCAGGCCCGCCTTGCGCTCGAGCAGCAGAATGGCGATTCCGAACTCCATGCTGAACTTCGCCTCAAGCCCGGTCTGCGGATCATGATGCAGCAGCGTGGTCACCATTCCGTGGTTGCCACCGACGTCCACCTTATCCACTGCGCCGGCCGTGATGCCGTATTCGCGAATCAACCGCATCATTTCTCCCATCGCCGGATGCGTCAGCGAGCCGGAGGGATGAGGCTTGATGGAAACTCCGGGTGTCTCGAACGTCCAGGGCTTTCCCAGCCGGTCCACGATGGCCGCGGGATCGAACCCTCCGCCCGCCGCATGGAAGAACCCGAATTGCGCTTCGAGGATATTCGGAGCCGCCGTCCAGCCCAGCGCGGCCAAATCCGCGGCCACCACTCCCGCTTCCGCTGCATGTCCCGCGTGGAACGGCTTGGTCATGGTGCCGAAATTCTCGCGAAGCCCTCCCGCTTCGGCTGCCGCTACGCCGAGCGCATACGCCGTCTTCTGCGCATCGAGCCGCCGCAAGCGCGCGCACGCCGCAGCGCTCCCGAACGCACCTACGGTTCCCGTGGTGTGAAAGCCGTCCATGTAATGCCGCGGCGCGATGGCTTCGGCGATCTTGCATTCCACTTCCGCCCCGATGTGATACGCGGTCAGCAGTTGCTTCCCCGAAAGTCCCTGCGCCTCGCACAGCGCGAATGCGGGCGGCAGCACCGGGACGGTCGGATGCGTCAGCAACCCGTACACGCGGTCTTTGGCCACGGCGAGCTGCGTGTCGTCGTAATCGTCGGCATGGATAAAGGCGCCGTTGGCAAACGCGGCAAAGCGCGGCGGCGCCGCCAGCCGCGTCCCCATGATCGAGCTCTTGCCCGCGCACGGCCCCAGCGCCTCGATATAGCTCCTCATCAGTGGCGCCAGCGTGGACACGGATCCCGCCAGCGCCAGCCCGAAACCATCCAGAATGGATTTCTTGCCCAGCTCGATTACGGCCGCGGGAATGTCCTCGAACCGCGTGTTGACGATGAACTCCGAAACGTAGCGCGTGAGTCCCGGGGCGGAGGGAAATCCGGCCGTCTGGTGTTCTCCAGTGGATTGCTTCGGCGCGTCGAGCGCCGTTCCGGCCGTCAACAGCGATGCCTTGCAGAAGTCGCGGCGCTTCATCGGTGACAGATGGTAGCAGATGCGCCCGGGATCTGGCTGCTCGCCCGGGAAGCATCTGCCGCGCCTTCCTCCCATTCACCGGCCCTGGAACTCCCCGCGGCGCGCCGCCCTCCGGCCTATCGCGGCCAGCCGTAATAGCCGGGCCCCACGCGCATGTGGTGATGCCACGCCGCCGGAGACGCCCAGGCCACGAGCATCCCCACTACAGCCTGTCCGATTGCCAATGGAATGATGTTGCGCACGCGGCCGAACATCCAGGCCATGGCCGTGCCGCCGGCAAACGTCAACGGGACGAGCAGCGGATTGGGCCAATGGCAGGCGGAAAAAATCGCTCCGGACAGCAGCGAAGCGACCCGCTCCTCTTTCACCAGCGCGAGCATGCGGTTGTGCACCAGCGAATTGAGCGCCACCTGCTGGAGCAGGCAAAACGCGCCGTAGCTGGCCATGACGGAGAGCAGGTTGGATGGGAAATGCCGGGGCGCGCCCGCCGCAACGCCGGCGATGAGCAGTCCCGCCGCCGCGGGCCCGAAAACAACCAGCGCCTGCCGCGTGGCGGGGCCAAGATTGTCGCCGCGCCAGCCCAGCGTCTTCGGCGTGTCGCGATGCAGCAGAAAACTCGCTGCCATCCACACGATAAAAACCACCCAAGTCCATCGCGCCGAAAACTGCAGCCGCCAGATAAACCACAGAATGAACGCGGGAAGAAGCGTCAGGTCCGCAAGCGAGAACCACCGGATCGAAGATGGCTTCATCGCCCCCTCGCCCAGCGGCCTTCCCGATGGATTTCAGGCTGCACCCCGGCCCTCAAACTCGCCACGCGCTGACTCGCCGCGCCATATCCCACACCATTTTGTCCAGCGCGAGATTGATTTCGTCGATGGGCTGGCGGCGCGTATTCGAGAGCGCAGCCCACGAAAAACCGCTTGCCGTGCGCACCATGATTGAGGTTGTGCCGGGAAGGCTGCCGTTGTGCCACCAGTTTCCCTTCCCTTCGTTCCGCACCAACCAGCCGCGCGCATACTTCACCGCCGCGGTAAGCGCGCTTGCCGGGCCCGGGCTCACCATTTTCGCGACGGTTTCGCGTTTCAGGACGCCGGGCGCGGCGCCAGAGCCCGCCACGCGTCCCGCAAACCGCGCCAAATCCGCCGCCGTCGCCAGCCACCCTCCGTGCGAGTCCATGCGCGCGACATTCATGTTGTAGGGGTCCTCGCCGCTTTGTCCGAAATAAACCACCTCGTTCGGCGCGCGCTGCTTGAGCGTATTTCCCGCGATGCGCATATCCGTGATCCCGCAGGCCGCCAGGACTTCCTGCCGCACATAATCGTCGTAGGGCCGGCCGGACACTTTTTCGATGACGCGCCCGAGAACGCAGTAGCCAAAATTTGAATACGCGAAGTTTTCTCCCGGAGGATTGAGCAGCGGCAGATTGTCGAGCGTCCAGGAAATCAATTGCGCGTGATTCATCTCGCGAAAGCGAAACATGGGATCGCTCGAATCATTTGTCCAGCCGCCGCAGGTGTGCGTCAGCAGGTGGTCCACCGTAATATCAGTGACATACCTCCGGTAGGGACTCTTTCCGTAGTCCGTTCCCAGGATGCCGCCATCTCCGAATACTTTGTCGGAGAGCGCGAGCCGGCCTTTCTCCACGAGCGTAAAGACGGCCGCTGAAGTAATCGGCTTGGT
>JASHSV010000144.1 GCA_030038535.1 Candidatus Acidiferrales bacterium | reverse complement strand
CGCGCGCGCACCAAGAAGCTCAAGCCCGAGGAGGTCGCCGAGAGCACCTTCGCCATCACCAATCCCGGCGTCTTCGGCGGGTTGATGGGTTTGCCCGTCATCAACCAGCCCAACGTCGGCATCCTCGGTCTCGGCGCGGTTCAGAAGCGCGCCATTGTCGTGGACGACGCCATCGCCATCCGCTCCATGGTGTACCTTACGCTCAGTTACGATCATCGCGTCGTGGACGGCGCCATCGCCCACCAGTTCCTGCACAAAGTGAAATCCGTGCTCGAAGACTGGACGGAGAACATTCTCTAAAGTCCATCACCGCTGTCTAGCCGTATGGCCGAGATCCACCGCGACGCGTCCTGCCCAGCCAACTGCCCCGTCAGGCGGCTAAAACGGATTCCGGCTCCCGACCCGCCCACACCGGGGGGTTTTGGGCCGGCATTTTCCGTGCGATTATCGGCTTCCAGCCCCCTCGGGCTTCCCGCTCGACAGGCCTATTTCCGCAACGACCCTATGGACATGGGAACCGTTCTGTCCTAGTCTCTTGCCGGTCTTTGGGGTCCTTGGCGGGGTGGGCTTGGGACATCCTGCCCGGCGGTTCCAGGGCGTTCGCGGAAGGGGTGGAGGAGGGGGCTTCCAGGCCATCTGCTTTCCCGTTTCTTCCGTACTCCGGTTGGGCCGGCGTCAAAACCAGTGTGATCCGATCCTGTGGACCGGACCGCATTGGCTGATCCGGAAAAAACTTACCAAGTGAGGGCAAACGAAATGACGAAGAATATGAAGAGGTTGGTGGCGGGAGCTGCGTTCGCGGGTCTGGTCGCCGGCACGGCTGCGAGCGCCGTGGCTGCGTCCCAGTCGTCGTCGGGCCAGGACCAGTCAAGCGGCACCAGCAGCAAGAAGAAGACCGAGAAGCATGCCTGTAAGGGCAAGAACTCCTGTAAGGGCAATGGCGGCTGCAAGAGTGGTGACAACGGCTGCAAGGGCAAGAACTCCTGCAAGGGCAAGGGCGGCTGCGCGACCGACGGCTCTAAGAAGTCTAGCTAGTCAGCGTATTGCCCGCTTTCTGATTCTGAAGCCGGAGGGGCAGGAGTTCCTGCTCCGGTCCCTCCGGGTCTTCCTGCCGAGCTAGGGGAGAGGTATGCCTGCGAACCGCTTCAACGGTTTCACCGACTACGGCATTGGCATCGGTCTGCGCATTCCGCACTACGACCACATCCTCACCAAGAAGCCGGTTGTCGATTGGTTTGAAATCATCTCCGAAAACTTCATGATCGATGCCGGCCGCCCGCTGCGCGTCCTCGACCAGATCCTCGACCAGTATCGCGTCGTGCAGCACGGTGTCTCCATGTATTTCGGTTCGGCGGATCCGCTCTCCCGCGAGCACCTGCGCCGCCTGAAGACGCTCGTCAAGCGCACGAAAACGCCCTGGCTCTCGGACCATCTCTGCTGGGGCAGCGTGGACGGCACCTATACCCACGACCTGCTGCCCATGCCGTACACCTTCGAGGCCGCGCGCCTGACTGCGCGCAAAATCCGCGAGGTCCGCGACTATCTCGAAGTGCCCGTCTGCGTCGAAAACGTTTCCAGTTACGCCGAGTACCACGTTTCCGAGATGACCGAGTGGGAGTTCCTCACCGAAGTGGCCGAAGCCGCCGACTGCGGCATCCTCCTCGACGTCAACAATATTTACGTCTCCTCCTTCAATCACCGCTTCAATCCCATGGATTACGTCGAAAACGTTCCCCACCACCGCGTCGCGCAGATCCACATCGCCGGGCATTCCAAATACCGCAAGTACGTCCTGGATACGCACGACCATCCCGTTATCGATCCGGTCTGGAAATTGTATGAAGCGGCCATCCGTCGCTGCGGGCCCACGGCCACCCTGCTCGAATGGGACGACCACATCCCGTCGTTCGAAGAAGTGCACGCCGAAGCCCTCAAGGCCGAGCGCTTCCTCCGGACCGTCGCGGATTCCCGGGCTGCTTCCGTCGCCGCCGCCAAAGGCCAGCTCGTCCTCCCGTGAACCTCGCCCTGATTCAGCGCAAGATGGCGCGCGCGGTTCTTGCGCCGCTCGCTCCCGGCTATCGCATGCGCCGCCGGGCGCCCGGCGGCGGTTCCATGCGCCGTTACGCCGCCTCGTTCATCAAGCCGAACGACCGGCTCACTTCTTTTGAGCGCCTGGAAATCTACAACCGCCAATATTGGTTCCGTGTGCTCACCTGCCTGGCCGACGATTTTCCCGGCCTCCGCGCCGTCCTCGGCGAACGGAAATTCGACCGGCTCTCCGAAGCCTATCTGGCCGAATGCCCCTCGCGTTCCTTCACCCTGCGCAATCTCGGCTCGAGGCTGCCCGCGTGGATCGAGAAGCATCCCTCTTTCGTTCGCCCGCACACGCGCCTCGCGCTGGATATGGTCCGCCTGGAATGGGCCGAGGTCGTGGCCTTCGACGGGCCGCGCGAGACTCCGCTCCAGCCTCAGGACCTCGTCGAGGGCTTCGACCCGCGCATCATGCTTCCCGTCCAGCCGTTCATCAGCCTGCTCGAGCTCCACTATCCGGTGGATGACCTGCTTCTCGAGGTCAACAAGAACTCCGAGGACGGCGAGGCGGCCAGCAACGCGGTCGCAGGGCGCCGCAAGCGCGCCTCCGTGCGCCGCTTCCGCGCGCTCCGCCCGCAGCCGAGTTTTCTGGCCGTCCACCGCAACAACGATTCCGTCTATTTCCGCCGCCTGGAGCCCGAGGCCTATCTCTTGCTTGCTTCGCTCCGCGCCGGCAGGAGCATCTCCGCGGCCGTCGCCGCGGCGTTTCGCAAGAGCCCGATCCCCTCGGCGGAGCGAGCGGAAACCGTCCGCGAGTGGTTCGAACTTTGGTCCGCGCTCGGCTGGTTCTGCCGTCCCTCCACCCGCCGCGCGACAGCATAATGCCGCGCTCCGGTGAGACCATTGCTCTGTGCCGGCCCTTCCCGCTACTCTGTGGCCCGCTTCGATAGAACCGCCGGAGAAAACGCATGATGAGCGGCATCGCCGAAACGGGTAAGCGGGCATACGCGCTCTTCGAGCGCGCGGCTTCCGCGCTCCAGCCGTTGGTTTTGCTTGCTGCCCGGCTTTATTGGGGCTGGCAGCTCTTCGAATCCGGCAAGGGCAAGCTGGGCAACATCAGCATGGTCGTGGACTACTTCGGCAGCCTGGGGATGCCTGCTCCGGAGATTACCGCGCGGCTCGTTTCCGGACTCGAACTCGTGGGCGGCGCTTTGCTGTTCCTGGGCCTTGCCTCCCGTCCCATCGCGCTCATATTGACCGCGAATATGCTCGGCGCCTATTGGATGGGCGACCGCGAAGCGTTTCTCTCCGTAATCTCCGACCCCGACAAGTTCCAGGCCGCGGCGCCGTTTACGTTTCTGTGCGTCAGCGCGGTGGTGCTCGCGTTCGGTCCAGGCTGGCTCAGCCTCGACGCTCTCATCTCACGCCTGTTTAAGAAGCACGAAGCGAAACGCTGACCCGGTTCGTGTTCAGTTCAGGCGCCCTCCGAGCGCCCGCGCGTACTGATCCAATCCCGCCAGCGGCACCACCTGAATCTGGCTCGCCTCCAGTAAGCTCACCGTGAATTCGTGCCGCGTGTTACCCCGTTGCGGCGGCACTTCCGTGATCGCCGTGAACTCCGCGCCGGGAATCTTTTCACGCACCGCTGCAGCCGTGTACGCCAGCACCTTGGCCTGCCCCGAGTCGCGTCCCAGCGCCACCGAATGCAGGAACCCCCGCGTGCCGTTTTCCCATCCGAAGTCGAGCCGGAAGGGATCTCCCGGCGCAGTAAATTGCTCCACCTTCACTCCGTACCGCAGGCGTCCATTGATGTGCGCTCGTTCGAAAATTTGCCGGGCCCGGTAACGGATGGAAGCGCGGTTGTGCTCGCGCTCTCCCGTCCCGCCAGCACGGTATGCGGCTGGCTCCACCTGGTCCTGGAACAATCGTTCGAGCTCCGCTTCGGCGTTGGCCGTGAGCACCGCCTTTTGGGGACTGAGCTGCAGCGCATTCGAGAGCGTTTCCTCGAGCCCGGCCATGAGCGCCGCCCCT
This sequence comes from Candidatus Acidiferrales bacterium, assembly GCA_030038535.1. Lineage (GTDB taxonomy): Bacteria > Acidobacteriota > Terriglobia > Acidiferrales > UBA7541 > JOPF136. The sequence continues at coordinate 10,684 of JASHSV010000144.1, read as the reverse complement.
TCACCCGGCCCTGCCGCCCTCGCCTCCAGGTCGGCTTCGAGCGCACGAAGCACCGCCACATCCACAGCGGGATAGAGCCGCCGCAGGCGCGCGTACTGCGATTCCTCCTGGAGCACACGCGCGTGCAGCCGTCCCTGCGGGTCCACGAGCAGCACGCCGATATTCATCCATTCATCGCGCACCAGATTCGGCACGTAGCGCAGGATCCGGAAAGTGCAGGTCACCAGGTGTTCTTCCGCCATTGGTCACGTCCAGTTCCGGAAGGGTCTCCGGTAAGAATTTCGCGCTTCCAAAATCAGGTCCGGCAGCCGTGCCACCCGGCGCACCAGCCGCTCCAGCAGCGCAAAGAGCGCGTCCAAGTCGCCGTCGTACCACTCCAGCGGAACCGCGCTGGCCATCTGGTCGAGCGTCCCATCCTCGCTTGTCCGCTTCATTCGCGCCGTCCAGGGCTCGAATGCGTCCATCCCTCGCACCCCGTCGTACACGCGCGCGCGGGCGTAGAGCCCGCGCAGCGGCGCGTCCGGAAAATCCCAGTTCTGCGCGTTGAAGCAGAACCCCTGATCGATCATCCAGGCCTGGTAGCGCGCGCTCCCGGGTCCGCGGAAGAAAATGGCTTGCCGCCCGTTCGTGTTACACGTCCATTTGTCGAACGCGTACATCCCTGCGAACGCGCCCAGGTTCTCCACATCATCGAGCTGTTCGTCCGGCAGAAAATCGTGCACCGCGGTCTCCGCGGGCTTCCCCGGGTAGCGCGATCCGAACTGCCGCCCCGCCGAGCACGGTTCCCGCGCGTTTCCCACCTGCATCACCAGTTCCGCTGTGTTTTCGATCAGTTCCTGCCGCACCTCCACCACTCTCACCGGCGGCACGGGCAAGCCCAGATGCTCCGCCAGCTTTGTCCCTAGCAATTCGTTCACCAGAACCCTTTGGTGCTGCGGGTTATTCCGGAATTTCACCACGTAGTATTCCCCGTCATTGCACCGCATCAGGTGCGACTGCGCTCCCCCGCGCATTCTCCGGATGTGTTCCAGCGCCAACGGCACGCACGTATGCTAGTGCTGCCGCACCGTGCCATCAAGAGCGCTCGCGTCAGTTACGGGATTCCAATTACCGAGTCGGGAAGTGAAACCGGCGGAGTCTTCTCGTCAGAGTGCCGGCCCGTTTTGGATCTTCCGCAAAAGGGAATTCAAGACCGGAAAATATCCGATGGGAATCTCACAAAACATTTCTGGCTGGCCCGCGAAAATCGGTCGCCCCGCATCTCGTTCTGCGCGCCGGGAGGGCGTGATCCGTTTCCCGACAGGACGCTCACCGCCGCCGCTTCCGCCCCTTCTTCGTCTTCTTCTTCGAGGGTCTTCGCGCCGTCCTCTTTTTCCCCTTTGGTTTTGCCTTCCGTTTGGCTTTGGCCTTGTGGCGCACCCGGTGCTTGGGCGCTGGGGCCGGGTGGTGGGCCGGTTCCTCGGGTTCGGGCTCTTCGCTCTCCGACGCGGGCTCTTCCTCGTCAGCGGCTTCTTCGTGCTCCTCTTCGCTCTCCAGACCCTCGCTCTCCAGGCCGCCTTCGTCGTCTTCGAATGGGAATTCTTTGTCGTGTTCGAGGATGTCGGACATCTCAACCTCCGTGGAAAAAGGGATAAGAACCGGCAGCGGACAGCCCTCGCGGATATAAGCGGACTTCTAGACCTTTGTCAAGCTGCTGCCCGACGCCCGCAATTGCCGCCAAGACTCGACCGGTCATCCCGGCAGCGGAATTTTCAGTACATCACCGGCGCGTAGAGGTCGTGTCGCGAGGAAGGGATTCGCCCGCCGCAAGGACTCTACCGTGACCCCGTACGCGCGAGCCACCGACCACAGCGACTCTCCGGCTTGGACCGGGTGCGTCACCGGTTCTGACGATGCCTTAGCTGGCTGTGCGGAATTATTTGCTAAGCGCTTTGTTTCGAGCGTGTTGGAAACTTTCTGTGCGCTTGAATGCGCCAACGGGTGGCCGCCGGGATAGATCTTCAACGTCGTCCCCGCTAGGAGACTCGACCCGTGCGAACTATTCCACCGCGCGATGTCAGCCGGTGTTACGGCAAATTGCCGCGCGATCCGCTCCACCGTGTCGCCCCGGCGCACGCGATACCGAACGAGAACGCCCAAACCGGTGGCCGCAGGCCGGTCGGCCGGAATCGTAAGCCGCTGTCCCTCCTCCAAAGCGGCACCGGATTCTATTCCGTTCGCTTGGGCGATAGCCGCAGGGGTCACCACGAACCGCCGCGCAACAGAGGCCAGCGTCTCTCCTTGTCTGACCCGGTAGCGCCGCCAAACCAGCCATTTTTCAGGAGGAATCGCGGCAATCTCCGCAGAAAACTGTTCCGCCGTTCCCTTGGGCAGCAGCAAGACAAAGTCGGAGTCCCCGGGCGTCACCAGGCGAAGCAGTTCCGGGTTGAGCGCTTTGAGCAATTCCACATCCGCGTCGATCGCCTCGGCCGCCAGTCGCAGGTCAATCGGGTGCCCCGGCTCCACCGCATCGCACTCCAGCGGCTCGTCCTCCTGCACGTCGATGCCGTGTTTCGCGGGATCTTTCGCAATCATCGCCAGAGCCAAAATGATGGGCACGTAGTTGCGCGTCTGGCGCGGCAGGGCGTTGCGGCGATGCAGTTCCCAGAAGTCCGCGTAACCGGTGCGTTCCACCGCTTTCATTACATTGCCTTCGCCCGTATTGTAGGCGGCCAGCGCCAGGTACCAGTCCCCGAACATCCCGTAGAGATCCCGCAAATACCGCGCCGCCGCACGTGTCGATTTTTCCGGGTCGCGCCGCTCGTCCACCCACCAGGTGTGGTCCAAGCCGTATTTCGCGCCGCTCGACGCCACGAACTGCCAGATTCCCAGCGCCCGCGCGCGCGACAAGGCCAATGGCTCGAACGCGCTCTCGGCCTGCGCGACGTAGATCAGATCCTGCGGCAATCCCTCCTCGCGAAGCACGCGTGCGATCATTCCGCGGTAGCGCCCTGCGCGCCGCAGCCCGCGCCCCACAATCGCCCGCCCACGCGGCGTCTCAAAAAAATTAAGATAGGACAGCACTGGGTCTGTTGCCGTCAGCGGCAAATCGTGTTGCAGGGCCGCCATCTCCCGTTCGGCGCTCTCCTTAAGCAGCGGGTCCGCGGGCAAGGTCAAGTCCGCAATTTCGTCAATCGGTGCTTCGGGTGCGCCGCCGATGCCGGATTCGTTCGGCTCGTTGCCGGCGACGCCTGCGGCGAGCTCCAGCGCTTCTCGTGCCGCCACGATCCGGCCGTAAAGCTCCTCCAGCCGAATGTCTGCGTGGAGATCGTAGCCGCTGTTAGCCAGCCACGCCGCGCTCCGGTCGTATTCCCGTCGCGCCGTATCCCATCTCCCCGCTGCCGCGTCCCGCTGGCCCTTGAGGAACACGGCTTCCACCGCCTCGGCCAGGACTCCAGCTCCGCTCCTTGGCGGCTGCATAAACAAGGCAGCGGGCCCTTCCCTTGCAGAAATTGGCACCGGGAGATCCGCAGAAACTGATACCTCATCTGCGGGTATTGGAGTCCGCGTCGCCCTGCCGATACGAGTTCCCTCATCGCAAGCAACAAGCGACAGGATAGCTGCGACGGCGACGGCAACACTGGCGGCTTGTCGTTTCCATCTCATGGGAACGGCCGGATCCCCGGTGGCGGTGGACGGGCAACTCTCCCTAAACCCGCCTGGGTTGACTCTCGGCCCGTAATTTGGACCGGGCCATGTGGTGCCGGATTCTACCCGGCGCGGAAGCGGCGGGTCAATGTACCAGTGTTTACCCTGTTTTCGGCAAGGCATCCCCGGCTCTGCGATGTTGCCGGAAGGCCGCAGAGCGGCCCCTGTTTCCCGATTGGCAACACTAAACTGCGCCTGGGCGTCTAATCTATTTGGCCCTGCCCCATCCCCAGGTGTCCAGTCATCGGGCGCCTTGCATCGCGGAGCATAATTATGAGAATTCGCTGCGGCATCCTGCTCGGCCTCCTCTTGGCTGCCGTTCCTGCATGGGCGGCGCTTGGCGGGCCGGAGCAATCGGTCCAGCAGGATTGTGAGCGGCTCGCAGGCCAGTCTCAACGTACCGCCTTTCAGTCGTACACCCTCCACCAAATCACCACCAAAGATGGCCATGTGATTCGCGAGTACGTCTCGCCGGGCGGGACAGTGTTTGCTGTCGCATGGGAAGGGCCAACCTTGCCTGACCTCTCCATGCTGTTAGGTTCCTATTTTGCTGGCTTCCAACAGGCCTCCGCCGCGACCGTGCGCCGCCACGGCCCTCTACACGTGCAAGCGGGATCGCTCGTAGTGGAGTCGGGCGGTCACCTGCGCGCCTTCCGGGGGCGCGCCTACGTCAGCGACCTCATCCCCGCCAACTTCTCCAAGGACATGATCCGATGAAGACGCAACTTGGTTTCTTCCGTCGCGTGATCTGTCCCTCTTTCCCCACGCTGCTGCTCGCGTGCGGAGTCGTGGTCATCAGCAGCTGCAGCAGTGTCCCGACTTCGAGTTCCACCACGACGACAACCCCCAAGGTCAGTCTGCCGGCCAGCGTCGCCTTTGGCTCTATCCCGGAAGGCATCCAGAGTTCTGTCATGACCGCAACGCTTATGAACACCGGCAGTGGTTCCCTCACTTTCTCAAGCAATCCGGCGGTTGGCGGGACGAATGCGGCCGACTTCGCCATCACCGGTTCCACGTGTACTACCGCGAGCCCCGTTGCCGGCGGCTCGAGCTGCGCAGTCAATCTCGAGTTCACTCCCTCGACCATGGCCGCGGAAACTGCCACACTCACATTTGCGGATAACGCCTCTCCTGCCACGCAGACCGTTCCGCTGACTGGGACGGGAACCGCCGCGGCCCCCCTTGTCGGACTCTCGCCTGCCTCATTGTCTTTCGGGATCGTCGCTGAAGGCACCACCAGTTCGCCCTTGACAGTTACTGTCGACAATACCGGAGATGCGGCGCTTACTTTCTCCAGCGATCCCTCCATCACGGGCGCCAACGCTGCCGACTTCGCCATACTCAGCTCTACCTGTTCGACGGCGGCCTCTGTCGCGGCTGGCTCAAGCTGCGCGGTCGAAGTCACCTTCAAGCCTTCCACAACCAGCGGCGAGAGTGCCTCGCTCAACTTTGCCGACAATGCTTCTCCCGCCATGCAAACGGTACTGCTTTCGGGCGGGCCCGCGAGCACCACCAGCAACAGCGTGCCGCTCACGGTGGACTCCGGCCCGCTCGGCGGCGACGTGAACTTGGCCTTCATCAGCATCACGGTCTGTTCTCCCGGCAGCACCACCAATTGCCAAACGATCAACAACATTCAGGTAGACACGGGGTCGTCGGGATTGCGGATTGAGGCTTCTGAGTTGAGCATTACTCTGCCCCAGGCCACGAACAGCTCTGGCGATCCTCTCGGAGACTGCGTCCAGTTCGCCGATATGACCTATGCCTTTGGGCCCGTCCAGACCGCCGACATTCAAATCGCCGGAGAGAAAGCATCGAGCGTGCCGATTCAGGTGATCGCGGCCACGGGTTTCCCGTCTGCTCCCTCCACATGCGCGACCGCTACGGGCACCAACCTGGACACCGTGCAAGCCTTCGGCGCCAACGGCCTGATCGGCGTGGGTCTGTTCAAGCAGGACTGCGGCCAGGCCTGCGTCAGCTCCGCAATCTCGGGGACCTACTATGCTTGCCCGGATAACCTATGTTCGCCAACCGCCGTCCCGCTGGCCAGCCAGCTCCAGAATCCGGTGTGGCTGTTTCCACAGGACAATCAGGGCGTGATCCTCACGCTCCCTGCAATTTCCTCGAGCGGGGCGACGACGGCCACGGGCACACTGACTTTTGGAATCGGCACGCAAACCGACAATGCGCTGGGTTCCGCCCAAGTCCTCACGACAGACTCCGAGGGTTTCGTCACTGCGATCTACAGTGGCGAGCAGTACGCCGATAGTTTCCTGGATTCCGGATCGAACGGGATCTTTTTCCTCGACCTTGGCCCGCCAAATTTCCCCGCCTGCAATGATTACCTGGGATTCTACTGCCCCACTGCGACTGCCCAATTCTCGACGATGATCCGGGGCGTCAACGGCCTCGAGGCAGCAGCCAATTTCAGCGTCACGGACATCGATGCGCTGGGCTCGGCGTCAAACTTTACCCTGGCTGCGTTCAGCAACGCGGGGGGTCCAGGCGCGGCTGGGCTGGGATTCGATTACGGGTTGTCTTTTTTCTACGGCCAAACCATCTTCATCGGCATCGAGGGACAGACAGTAGGAAGCGTAACCGGGCCTTTTTACGCCTACTGAGCCATCGCTCCCGCGCACGTGGTCTGGCAATCGGCTTCTAGAATGAATGGTGCACCCGTTCGCCGAGTCCGCGTAACCGCGCGGCGGACTCGTTACTGAACACAATCCGCACAAATGCTCCGCTGTTCCGTTCGCCCCAGTTTCTCATCGGGGTTGCCGCGATTTTCCCGCGCGCCAGCAGCCGCTCGGAGGCCGCGGGCCCATCGACTCCAAACCGGCGCATGTCCAACACCACGGACCATCCTCCCGCGGCGGAAATCACGCCGAGTTCGCCGAGCTCCTCGATGACCACATCGCGGCGCGCCTGCCACTCCGCAATGCATTCCGCGAGCCCGTCGTTCTGCGCGGTGAGCGCGGCGTGAGCTCCGGCCTGGGTGACTCCAGGCGGCGTCACGACGTTGTAAATCCGCACCTTCGCAATGTCCGCCATGATTGTTCGTGGCGCTACGATCCACCCGATGCGCCAGCCGATCATCCGGAATTCCTTAGACACCGAACCAACCGTGATCGTGCGCTTCGCGAGCCCGTCGTACGACGCCGGATGGCGGTACGGCCTTTCGTCGTAGAGGATGCGTTCAAATGCGGCGTTGTAGAGAAGCCATAAATTGTTCCGCTCGCAAATCTCTTCCACGGCTCGCCACTCGTCGTCGCCCAACACGGCTCCGTTCGGTGTGCAGGGATTCATCAGAAACACGAGACGTGTCCTCTTTGAGAGGGCCCCGCGCAGTTCTTCCAAATCCAGCTTCCATTCGCCGCTCGACTCCCCAAACGGAACAAACCGCGGCACGCCTCCTGCCAACCGAACGCGGTTGATCATGCCCGCGTAAGTCGGGTCGGTCAGAATCACCTCGTCGCCGGCTTCCACAGTGGCCAGCAACACGTCCAGCATGCCCTCGGTTCCGCCCGCGCAGATGATCACCTCCTCGTGTGGATCAAACGTCCGCCCGCTCAGTTTCCTGAGATGGCTGGCTACGGCAACGCGCAAATCCTCGCGGCCGGGAAATGGCAGGTAGCTGTTGTACTCGTCGGAGTCGAGCGCGCGGCGGGTCGCTTCGATCGCCGCGCCGGGCGGCCGCAAATCCGTGTCGTAGTTTTCCAGCCGCAGGATCTCTGGATCGTGGCCGGCCGCGGCCGCCACCTTGTCGATAGAAAATCCTGCGATCTGCCGCAGCCGCTCGACGCTCATGGCATGCCCACCTACGCGAGCGCTTGGCGCAGATCTTCGATCAGGTCTTCCGCGTCTTCCAAACCCACGGAAACGCGCACCGTTCCCGCCGTCACTCCGGCCGTTCTCAGCTCTGCTTCACTCATGTTGTAATGCGAGCTGAAGGCGGGCAGGACCACCAGCGACTCCACTCCTCCCAGGCTTGCCGCGAGCAGGAAGACGCGCACCCGGTCGCAGAATCGCCGCGCCGGTGCCAGGCCGCCCTTTACGTCGAAGGCCATCATCCCGCCGAACGCCTTCATTTGCCGGCGCGCCAGCGCGTGGTCCGGATGGGACTTCAATCCCGGGTAGTGAACGCGCGCCACGCGAGGATGTTTTTCGAGAAAGCGCGCCACCTTCATGGCGTTTTCCGAGTGCCGCGCCACGCGCACGCCCAGCGATTTGATTCCGCGGTCCAGCAGGAAGCCGGCCCCCGGGTCCATCGAGCCGCCCAGCTCGATAATCATCTCGCGCACTTTGCCGATCAGCTCGCCGCTGCCCACGGCAGCCCCCGCGATGATGTCCGAATGCCCTCCCAGATACTTCGTCGCGCTGTGCAGCACCGCATGGAATCCAAATTCGAGCGGCCGCTGCAGGAGCGGCGTCGCGAATGTGTTGTCCGCCATGGCCACGAGACCGTGCCGCCGCGCGAACTTCGCCGCTTTGTCCAAATCCACGAGCCGCAGCACCGGATTCGTCGGCGATTCCACGTAGAGCACGCGCGTCCGGGGCGTCACCAGGAGTTCAATTCCCGCGAGGTCGGGCGTCACGTGGCGCACGACGATTCCCAGGCGCGGGAATGTGTCGCGCATCAGTCGGTACGTCCCTCCATAGAGCTGCGTGGAGGCGATTACCTCGTCGCCCGCGCTCAAATGGGCCAGGAGCGTGCTGGAGATTGCCGCCATGCCCGACGCGGTGACAATCGCGGCCTCGCCGCCCTCCAGTTCGGCCAGTTTTTCCTCCACCACGGAGAGGGTTGGATTGCCGTAGCGCGTATAGATGTACGCTTTGCTTTTCCCCTCGGCCCATCGCTTCATCTCTTCCGTATCCACGAAGGTGAAGTTGGAGGTGCGCGAGATCGGCAGGCCGACCGCGGCGTTGACTCCGTGACGATCCGTACCGGCGTGAATTGCCACGGTGGCGGACTTCCAACGCTTTCGGGTGTTTTTCATGGTCATGGCCAATCGCAGGATGCGTGAACCCAGCGCGAACGGAAGGGAACAGATTACGCGGCTCCGAGCCGGCTCAAAACAACCAAAATGGATTCCAGCGCGCGGCGCGGCCGCTACTCTTCCTCTTCCTCCTCGGTAATTCCGCGCTCCTTCTTCGCCAGGTCGATGATTTTCTGCGCCAGTTCGCCGGGCACGTAGTCGTAGTGTGAGAACTCCATGGTGTAACTGGCGCGCCCCTGGGTCATCGAGGTGAGCGTGTTCGCATAACTCAAAAGCTCGGCGAGCGGCGCCTGTCCCTTGACGATCACGTTGGAGCCGCGCGTTTCGTTGCCGCTCACGCGCCCGCGGCGCCCGGAGAGGTCGCCCACGATGTCGCCCAGGAACTGCTCGGGCGCGTACACCTCGATGTTCATGATGGGCTCGAGGAGCGCGGCGCGCGCCATTTTCATGCACTCTCGGAAGGCCTTGGAGCCGGCGAGCTTGAAGGCCAGCTCCGACGAGTCCACGTCGTGATATTTGCCGTCGTAGAGCACGGCGCGGAAATCCGTGACGGGGAATCCGGCCAGGAAGCCGCGCTCGGCGGCATCGCGCAGGCCCTTTTCCACGGCGGGGATGAAGTTGCGGGGAATCGCGCCGCCGAAAATATCGTCTACAAATTCGACGCCCGTTCCGCGCACCAGCGGCTCCATGCGGACGCGGGCGACGCCGAATTGCCCGCGGCCTCCGGTCTGCTTTTTGTGTTTTCCTTCCGCGTCCGCCTTGCCGCGGATGGTTTCGCGGTAGGGAACCTTGGGCGGCTTGAGCGTGAGGTCCACGTGATAGCGGTTGTGGAGCTTCGAGACCACCACCTCGATGTGCTTCTGCCCGGCGCCGCTCAGCAGAAACTCCTTGGTCTGCGGGTCGCGCGAAAAGCGCAGGGCGAGGTCTTCTTCCATCAGCTTGTGGATGGATTGGCCGATTTTGTCCTCGTCGGCGCGCGTCTTGGGCTCGACGGCAAAGGTGATGGAGGGCTCCGGAATGCGCGCGGTGCGATAGAAGATCGATGAGGTCTTGTCGCCGAGCGTGTCGCCGGTGAACGTGTCCTTGAGCTTGGCCACGGCGCCGATGTCGCCGGCATGGAGCTCGGGCACGGCCGTGGGCGTCTTGCCCTGCATCACCTGGAGGTGCTGGAAGCGCTCGGGGGAGTTGCGGTTGTAGTTCTGCAGCGTCGCGTCGTTCTTGACCACGCCGGACATTACCTTGAAGAAGCTGATGCGCCCGGCAAACATGTCCACCACGGTCTTGAAGACGAAGGCCGAGACCGGGGCGGTGTCCGCGATGGCGCGTTCTGTTTCGTTGCCTTTTCCGCCTGCCTCGCTGGTGCCTTTCAGTTTGCCGTGATAGAGGGGCGAGGGCAGCATCCCGGCGATGAAGTTCAGGATGGCTTCGCTGCCGGCATTGTTGAACGCCGAACTGACCATCACGGGAAAGACCTTCTCGGACATAATTGCCTGATGCAGGCCCTCCCGCAGGTCGGCTTCGGGAAGCGTGCCTTTGTCGAAGAACTCTTCCATCAGGGTGTCGTCGCCCTCGGCGACCATTTCGACGAGTTTGGCGTGAGCGGCGTCGGCTTCTTCAGCCATGTCGGCGGGTATGTCTTCGATTTTGGCCTTGCCGTCGCCGCCGGGCGAATAGACGTGCGCCTTCATGGCTACCAGGTCCACGAGGCCGCGGAAGGATTTTTCCTGGCCGATGGGCAGGTGAACGGGTACGACCTTGCGGCCGAAGGCCTGCTCGAGGGAGGTAAGCGCGCGGGCAAAATCCGCATGTTCGCGGTCCATCCAGTTGACGACGAAAGCGCGCGGGATGTCGTACTCAGTGGCATAGTCCCAGACTTTTTCGGTGACCACCTGGACGCCTGCGGCGGCGTCCACCAGGATGAGCGCGGAATCGGCGGCGATCAGGGAGGCTTTCGATTCGTTGACGAAGGTGGAATCGCCGGGGGTGTCGAGCAGGTTGAT
>JASHSV010000143.1 GCA_030038535.1 Candidatus Acidiferrales bacterium | reverse complement strand
AGGCGCTTCGCACACAGCCGGAAGCCGGATTTGAGTGATGGCTGCAGTCGCCCACATCTTCCGCTGCATCGCCCACCGTTTGCCGATGCACGCACTGGATGAAGCCGAAGCTGTCGCGAACCGGGGTCTCGCGGGCTGCGCTCACGCTCAACCCGGCGGCCTGCGGCAAGTGCTGCTCATGGACCTGGAAACGCTCGAAGCACTGGGGCTCCGTCCAGGCGAGACCAAGGAGAACATCACGACGCGCGGACTGGACGTTCGGGGGCTCCGTCCCGGCCAGCGGATCCGCATCGGTGCGGCACTCGTCGAGATCACAGTCCCGTGCGAGCCGTGCAGACGCATGGAAGCGATTCGTTCCGGGCTGAAGTGCGAGCTGCGCGGACGCCGCGGGATGTTGTGCCGCGTCGTGCAAGGCGGCAGGATTCGCACCGGCGACCCGATCGTCGTGTTGGAGCTCGAGCGCGTCGGCGCGTGATGGCCGCGATCGCCTGGGTGCGCAGGACTGTGCTGATTCTACTTTCTGCCTACGTCGTCCTTCTGCTTCTCCTCGTCGTGTTCGAAAATCGCCTGATCTTCTTCCCGCAGATTCCCGGGCGTCTTTCCGGGGACTGGTCTCCTCCCGATCTCGGCAAGGAAGATGTGTGGCTAGCTGCCGTGGATGGCGTGCGCTTGCACGCCTGGTGGATTCCGGGCCGCGACGAGGGGGCCGCGGATCTTCCCACGTTCCTTTGTTTCCACGGCAACGCTGCGAATATCGCCTGGCGTGCGGACGTCTATCGCTTCCTACGCGATCTGCCCGCCAACGTGTTTGCGGTCGAGTATCGAGGTTACGGCCGGAGTGAGGGCAGGCCGAGCGAACCGGGCATCTATCGTGATGCGGACGCGGCCTACGGTTATCTGGTACGCGACCGGTCCGTTGCGCCGCGCCACCTCATCGTTCTGGGACAGTCACTGGGCACAGCGGTCGCCGCGGAGCTGGCTGCGCGACGCGAGGTAGGCGGCGTTGTGCTGGAGGCGCCGTTCCCTTCCGCCCGTGCCCTGGCCCGCCGTTTCTATTGGTTCGTGCCGGGAATCGAATGGCTCATGCGCTCGCGGTTCGACACGGCGAAGAATCTCGCGCTGGCGAACAGCAGATTCGGCGCGCCGCTATTGGTCATTCACTGTACGCGCGATCCGGTGATCCCGTTTGTATTCGGCCAGCAGGTGTACGATCGCGCGCCGCAACCGAAATCGTTTCTGGCAATCCAGGGAGAATGCCATGAAGAAGCCACGATGATCGACCCAGGCACCGTCCGCCGGGAGCTCCAGACATTCCTCGAGCAGACGAGGACCAGCCTGCCGCACACACCGCGGTAGGCGCTACGGGGGCCCCGGCTTCTTGATCAGCGACGGCGGCGCGGGCTGGCCGGCCTTCTGCTGCTGAGGCGTGAGTGCCGGCAATTCACCTTCGCCCAGCACCCATTTCATTCCGTCCTACTCGGTGATCTTCAGGAGCATCTGCCGCGAATCGCGAGGTGTGACTGTCTGAAAAGCCGCCCGCAGCAGTTCCAGTCCATCCTCGATCTTGATTTTCTGGCTCTCGCCGCGGACCAGCAAATCCGCCGCTTGCCCCATCCCTGGATCCGCCGCTCGCAGTGCGGCCAGCCTGCTATCGTTTGTCTTCAACAGATTCAGAATCGCCGGTTCGTTGGGATCGTTCGGGGGGTAGGTGGTCTCCATCAGCGTCCTGGGCTGGCCTTTGTCCGGCGGATAGAGCTGCACGTATTCGGGGCGATGGATTGCCGTGCGGTAGAAATCGCCGCGCATCAACTCCTGTTCTGCACGATAACGGAGGCTCCAGGCTTCTGGCCCATAGCCTGGCTCATAATCCACGATCAGAAGTTCCGTGAACACCTCGTGCGGCTGCAGGTGGAGCGGTCCGTTCAGCAAGCCCGCGGCATTGCGCAGGGGCTCCAGAAACGCCAGTCCGATGCTCTCGATGTCCGTGGCCGGAATAGCGCTATTGCTCATGTCGGCAGGCCGCCTCACGGGCGCGCTCTGGCGGAGTGCCACATCAAGCCGCAGCGGAGAACGGCCAGTTCCCGGCCAGGTCCACTCGACCGGACCCAGCAAGACGGCGACGCGCAGGCTTCCCAGCGGAACAATCAGTGGAGGCAGGGTTCCTGGTTCGATCTGCGACTGTGCGCTAGCCACCGCTAGCCCGTCTTTTGCGATCAATACGGCCGCCCGGCCCGCCGCAAGGTTTGCCACCACCTCGTCGGCAGCTTGTTGCGGTGCGGATGAGAGTTTTCGGGCAGCGGACAATGGCGGTATTGCGGCAAGTACGGAAAAAAGGATGGCCCCCATCGTAAAAAGGGAAGCACAGAGGATGCGGGCGAGACGTGAGCTGCGATCCGACGCCATGAACGTTCTTAGAGTGGCAAGGCTGACCCCGCAGTTGTTACGATGCGTCCCGCGCACGGGGCGCTGCTAGGCGCCGCCGGGCTCTGCATCAGCCGTGCGCACTTCCGTCAACTGTGCCGCGGCGATCCACCACTGGCCGTCGTGTTCGCGCATCACCAGCATCGAGCGGATCAGCCGCGAGGCTTTCGGACCCGCAGATTCGGCGAAGGCCCAGTCCACGGGAACCACGGCCACCTTTTCCTGCAGAAAATGAGCTACGGACGGGGTCACTTCCAGCGTGTTCAGATCCACACCGCTGTCACGTACTCTTGCGCAGTATTCGGCGATGGCAGCTCTGCCGTGATGTTGCGCGCCGCGCTCGTCGATCACCACGGCATCGTCCTCGAAGAACGAGGAAAACGATTTGAATTCGCCGGCCACCCAGGAATGGAAGAAATCCTCCAGGGCGGCTTGCAGGGGCCGCTCGCGCTGCGCGCTCGCGCCGCGCTCCAGTTCTTGGCGCACCTGGGCCGCTTTTACGCCGGAATCGCGCAGAAGGCTGGCCGCGCCCGAATCCTGCTCGGCGAGCAGCGCCAGCAGCATATGCGCCGTTCCAATGTTCGGGTCGCTGAAACGGTCGGCTTCGCCGGCAGCGTTTTTTAAGACCCGGTGGCACTCGGGGGAAAGATGCACTTCGGTGGTGTCGGAACTTTTCTTCCAGCCGGGTGCGGAGATGTGCTCCTCGATCTTGCGCCGGATCTCCTCCACGCTCGC
>JASHSV010000142.1 GCA_030038535.1 Candidatus Acidiferrales bacterium | reverse complement strand
CTTTTCGAACCAAGAGGCAGCAAACTCACGGCCACCGAGATGCCTATGCCGATTAACTTCGGTCGAAGAAGCATTGGTCCCTGCTAGAAAGAGTTTTGGTTCCTTTTACTCCTGTATTTAGGCGATGTCAACTAATTGGCGAGCAAACATGCCAGGCTTGCTCGACCGTCACTCAGCTTTCGCCTCGCAGCCTCTGCGGCGCCGCAGGCAGGACGCCGGATAGCAATTGCATTCCTGGCCGGATTGTCGACAATTCGGAAAGTGACCCACAACCCATCGAGCTAACCCCTCTCACTGGTGCGCGGTCCAGTGCCAGCGCTCTTATTACCCCTTCCTTGATAGGGCGAGCCTGAAGGCGCGGGGTTCGGGATGACACTTGCACGGAGCGCTGGAAATGCACTCGATGCCAACACAGGCGAGCCAAGCTCAGGGCTTGCGGCGGGGAGATGCGTCCATTTCGGCAAAAACTTCCTGGGCTGCGTGGAAGGCAGAATTGGCGGCGGGAACGCCGCAGTAGATGGCGGTCTGGAGGAAGACCTCGCGAATCTGGCCGCGGGTGACGCCGACATTGGCAGCGGCGCGAATGTGCATGCGAAGTTCGTCGGGACGATTGAGCGCGACCATCATGGCGAGGGTGAGGAGGCTGCGCGTTTTGCGGGGAAGACCGGGACGGGACCAGATTTCGCCCCAGGCGTAGCGCGTGATGAGGTCCTGAAAATCCCGGTTGAATTCGCTGCGATTGCGATTGGCGCGGTCCACGTGGGCATCGCCGAGGACGGCGCGGCGGACCTTCATGCCCTGCTGGTGGCGCTTGCGTTCGTCCATAGAACCTCCTCGAAACGATACCAGCAACAAGAGATGCCGATCCCGCCGGGGCGGGAGCGGCGCTACGCGGCGGTCAGAAAGCTCATGAGTTCGGCGTTGAAGCGCTCGACGGATTCCACGTTGCAGATGTGCGAGGCCTCGAGCTCGACATAGCGCGCGCCGGGAATGCGTTGGGCCATGGCGCGGCCGTCGGCGGCAGGAGTGGCCGGGTCGCGAGCGCCCATCATCACCTGGACGGGAAGGCGAATGGAGGCGACGGCTTCGCGAAGGTCGGCGTCGCGAATGGCTTCGCAGCAGGCCGCGTAGCCTTCGGGCGAGGTGGATTGCAGGAGGCCGAGCAGGGCGACGGCAGCCTGGGGCGCGCGGGCGCGGAACTCGGGGGTGAACCAGCGTTCGACGACGGCGGTGGCGACGGCATTCATGCCGCCCTTGCGGACGGCTTCGATGCGCCCATTCCAGATTTCGAGCGTGCCGATTTTGGGCGACGTGCTGCAAAGGACGAGGCGATGGATGCGGTCGGGCGCGTGAATGCCGAGCCACTGGCCGATCATGCCGCCCATGGAGAGGCCGCAGAACTGGACGCGGTCGAGATGCAATCCATCGAGAAGACCGAGAACGTCGCGGGCGAGCTGCTCGATGGAGTAGGGGCCGGGTGTGACGGCGGTGCGGCCGTGCCCGCGCGTGTCGTAACGGAGGAGACGAAAGCTCTTTTCCAGCACGGGGGCCTGCAAATCCCACATGGTGAAGTTAGTGCCGAGCGAATTGGAGAGAACGACGACGGGAGCGGCCGCATCACCGGTGAGGGCATAATGAATTTTCAGGCCAGCGGATTCCAGGAAGGGCATGGGATTCAGTCTTCTCCGGCGGAGGATTTTTTTTGTCGCGCGGCGTGGGCGGCGAGCACGCGATCGATCATGGCCTGCGAGGCGCCAAGATACTGGCGCGGGTCGAAGAGGCGGCCGAGTTCCGCGGGCGGAAGATGCTTAGCGACCTGCGGGTCGGCGGCGAGAACGTCTTTCAGCGAGCGCTTTTCCGCGAGGGCGCGCCTGGCGGCGGCCTGGACGAGATCGTGGGCCGGCAGGCGGCCGAGGGCGGGGCCGAGGGCCATCTGAACAGCCTCCGCAAAGATGAGGCCGCGAGTGAGCTCGAGATTTTCCGCCATTTTCATGGGGTCGAGTTCGAGGCCAGCGACGGCGTCGGTGAGGTGATGGAGAGCACCGGCGGAGAGCGAAAAGATTTCGGGGAGGGTATCCCACTCGGCGTGCCAGCCACCGAGGCCGCGCTCCTGCTCTTCGACCATGGCGGAAAGCATTGTCGCGGCGAGGCCAGGAACGCGCACGGCTGCGGCGAGGGCCACGGCGGAAGCAACTGGATTACGCTTGTGGGGCATGGTGGAGGAACCGCCGCGGCCTTCTCCGGCAGGCTCGAAGACCTCGGCGACTTCCGTTTGCATGTGGAGCGAGATATCGCGGGCGATTTTCCCGAGCGTGCCGGTGAGGAGGGCGAGGGCAGTGGCCAGTTCGGCCATGCGGTCGCGGTGCGAGTGCCAGGGCAGATCGGGAACGGGGAGATCAAGCTCGGCGCCGAGGGCTTTGGCAACGTCCAGGCCTTTGTTGCCGAGAGCGGCGAGCGTGCCGACAGCGCCGCCAAATTGGAGCACGAGGGCACGGCGGCGGACCTCCTGGACACGGCCCGCGTGGCGGTCTACGGCATCGAGCCAGCCGGCGGCCTTCAATCCAAAGGATGTGGGCAGAGCCTGCTGCATCCAAGTGCGTGCGGCGACGGGGGTGTCGCGATATTTGCGGGCAAGACCGGCGAGCGAAGCGGCGAGGCGATCGGTTTCGGAGCTGATGGCGTCGAGGGCGCGGCGGGCCTGGAGAATGAAGCCGGTGTCGATGGCGTCCTGGCTGGTGGCGCCCCAATGGACAAAACGGGCGGCGTCGGGCGCGTCTTTGGCGACGAGGGCAGTGAGATCCTTGACCAACGGAATGGCGGGGCTGCCTGCAGGCGCGGCAGCACGGGCGATGGCGGAGGCGTCGAAGTGTTCGGCGCGGCATTTCGCGGCGATGGCGGGAGCAGCGGAGGCCGGAATCACGCCGACAGCGGCTTCGGCGCGAGCGAGAGCGGATTCGAAGTCGAGCATGCCCTGCAGACGGGCTCGATCGGAGAATAGCTGGGCGACGGCATCCCAGCGGAACAGAGGATCGAGCAGAGCCATGGGGTAACTCTTATCATTCCCTCTTGATGAAGAAAATAGTTTCTTCGCGCGGGCGCGGGAACAACTTGTGCGCGTTCCGCAAGGTCATGCTAGCCTTGCGAAAAGACGGGAGGGAGAACGAATGGCGGAGAACAAAACCAAACCCACCGAAGCCAGCGTGACGGCGTTTATCGATGCCGTCGCGGACGAGGGCAAGCGCGCGGATGCGAAGACGCTGGTGAGGTTGATGAAGAGCGCGGCGGGCGAAAAGCCCAAGATGTGGGGGCCTTCCATCATAGGTTTCGGCAGCTATCACTACAAATACGAAAGCGGACGCGAGGGCGATACGCCGGTGATCGCCTTTTCTCCGCGCAAGCCCGCGATTGTTCTGTATGGCGTGACCGGGTTCACGGGCGCCGAGGCGCTACTGGGAAAGCTGGGCAAGCACACCACCGGCAAAGGCTGCCTGTACATCAAGAAACTCGTTGATGTGGACACGACGGTCCTGGAGACCGTGTTCCGAAAAGCTCTGGCCGCCAAACGCGCGAAACACAAGAGCTAAAGAAAACAAAACAGAAGATCGCTCGAAACCGGCGGTTGGCGAGGAGCGGCCGAGGAGCCGGGGGTGTTTCGGACATCGGGGACCTGCAGCGAGACTACCGATTATCGAAACAGCGTGCGTATATCGGTCAGTTCGTGTATGCTCCCTGCCCGCCCCAGGAGGTACCGTATGGCACGCGCCGAGATTCGCAAAGCCAGTGCACCGCCGATGCGGCAGCCGCCCGCGCCCTTGCGGGAGGATTCGACGCTCACGCCGTCGGCGCACATCGAACGGCTGAGCGGGGATCCCAACTTCATGACGTCGCTGGCGCGCGGGCTGGCGGTGATCCAGGCGTTCACGGACCGGAAGCGGCAGATGACCATCTCGCACCTCAGCCTGAAGACGGGGCTTTCGCGTGCGGCGGTGCGGCGGTGCCTCTACACCCTGCAGAAACTGGGCTACGCGGGAACGGACGACAGCCGGCATTTTTATTTGCGGCCACACGTGCTGGCGCTGGGGCATTCGTACATCAGCTCGATGCCGCTGGCGGCTTCGGCGCAGCCGGTGCTGGAGCACACCAGCAAAATGCTGCACGAATCGTGCTCGATCGCGACGCTGGACGGGCTGGAGATTATTTACGTGGCGCGGGCGAGCGTGACGCGGATCATGTCGATCGATTTGCGGGTGGGCAGCCGGCTGCCGGCGTTCTGCACGTCGATGGGACGGGTGCTGCTGGCCAACCTGCCGGAAGAGGAGCTGGAACGGGTGCTGCCGACGATCGAGTTCACGGCGAATACGGAGCGGACGGTGCGGAGCGTGGAACGGCTGCGGCAAGTTCTGAAGCAGGCGCAGCGGAACGGATACGCGATCGTGGATCAGGAACTGGAACTGGGGCTGCGTTCGATGGCGGTGCCGATCCGGAACGCGGGAGGGACAACGGTGGCGGCTCTGAACGTGGGGGCGCACGCGCAGCGCGTGTCGATCCAGCAGATGCAGAATACATTTCTGCCGCACCTGCTGGCGGCGGCAGAAGAACTCTCCATGCTGCTGGCGTGACGGGAGCGGCAGGGGAGCGATCAGGCAAAAGAAGGATTCGCGCCGATCGCGAAATCACATGGGCAGAGGATACGGTGTGGACGGCGGACATTGACGTCGGCGGAACGCTGACGGACGGACTGTTCACAGACGGAACGACGGTAGTGTGCGCGAAAGTGGACAGCACGCCGCACGACCTGACCGTGTGTCTGGCGGAATGCCTGGCGCAGGGAGCGGCGAAACTGGGATTTGCGGATGCAGCGGCGTTTTTGGAGCAGGTAGAACTGATCCGGTGGTCCACGACGATTACTTCTAACGTGCTGGCGGAGAGGCGGGGGCCGCGAATCGGGCTGCTGGTGGGAGCGGGACAGGAGAAAACGCTGTACAGCCGGGACGGAAGGAGCGCTGCGCTGGGACGGCTGGTGTCGGAAACGGACGTGGCGGGGATCAACGATGGGCGGGATGAAGCGGCGATCCTGAAAACCACGCACGGGCTGCTGGAACGAGGCGTGCGGCGGATTTGCATCAGCCTGCCGGGAGCGCACCGGGAGCCGGAGCGCGAACGGCGGATCAAAGCCTACATCGGGCAGCAGTACCCGGATCACTACCTGGGGTCGGTACCGGCGCTGGCAGGGAGCGACGTATCAAAGAGCGCGGACGACGCGACACGGACGCACTGCGCGCTGATCAACGCGTACACGCACGGGGCGCTTGCGGCAACGCTGTTCAAAGCGGAAGACGAGCTGCGGGAGACGCATCGGTATGCGGGCGCGTTTTTGGTGAGCCAGACGAACGGCGGAGTGGCGGGAGTGGGGAAGACACGGGCGATCGACACGATCGAGTCGGGGCCAATCCTGGGACTGCATGCGAGCGCGCACCTGGCGAAACAATATGGGGCGGGCGAAGTGATCGCTATGGACATCGGGGGGACGACGGCGAAGATCGGAGTGCTGCGCGGGGGCGAGCCGGTGGAACGGAGACCGTCGGATTTTTTGGGGATACCGGTGGAGATTTCGGGGCCGTATCTGCGTTCCATCGCGCTGGGCGGGGGAAGCGTGGCGCATTCGGGGAGCGAAGCGGGCGAGGCACGATTGCAGCTCGGGCCGGAGAGCATGGGGTCGTATCCCGGTCCAGCGTGCTACGGGCTGGGCGGGGACGAAGCGACGCTGACGGACGCGTTTGTGGCGGCAGGCCTGGTGAACGCGGAATATTTTCTGGGCGGGGCGAAACGAATCGACGCGGCACTGGCGAGGAAGGCGGTCGAAGAGCGCGTTGCCGGCCCGCTGGGAGTTTCGCTGGAAGAGGCGTGCCGGCGAATCGTCGCACGTGGATTCGAGATGGTAGCGGGAGTGATCCGAGAGGCGAAATCGGAGCTGGGACTGGACCTCGGGAGGCACACGCTGTACGCGTATGGGGGAAACGGCGGGCTGTTTGCGTGCGGGGTGGCGGAACAGGCGGGGATCGGGCGCGTGCAGATGTTTTCTCTGGGGGCGGTATTCAGCGCGTTCGGGTCGTCGGTGTCGGATATCCGGCACGTATACGAGCATGCGGTGGCGGAGGGAAGAGCAACGGATGCGGCGGCGATTGAACTCCGGAAGGCGCTCGGGGAAATACGAACGGATGCGGAGAAGGACCTGCGGGGAGAAGGAATCGAGCCGAGCGGATTGAGGTGGGAAATCGAACTGGACGTAGCGGGAGCGGATGGGAGAGCGACGCCGGTCGGGTGCGCAGAAACGGCGTTTGAAAACGGGGCGGCGCTGCGCGGGGCGTTGGGAGCGCGAGCGGAAGGCGCGCGGGTGGAGTTGCTGCGCGTGCGCGTGGAGAAACCAATGGCACGGCCGAGCACGGAGCCGCGGGCTCGAGCCGGAGCCGACGCAACAGGTGCAAAAAAGGGCACGCGGAAGGTGCTGTGGGGCGGCAAGAGCGGTGAGGCAGCGCTTTACCGTTGGGAGGATCTGGCGCCAGGGAATCGAGTGGCGGGGTGCGCGATTTTGGAGGGAGAGAACACGACGTATTTAGTGCCGGAAGGATGGACGCTGGAGATGGATGGGTATGGGAATGCGGGGGTGGAGAGGGCGTAGGAAGGGAAAAACAGGGAAAAAGCAGATTCCTCACCCCGGCAAACAGCGCCGGGGTTCGGGATGACAACGCTCTTCGATTATGAATTGGGCGGCGAGGTGAGCGATGGCGGGAGATGGAAAAAGCAGAATTCGCGTGACGGAATATCTGGATCTGGAACTGGAGGGCGAACGCTGGCTGTGCAACCGGTGCGGACGGGAGCTGGGGCCGGCACGGGAGAATTACAAGAAGGGCTGCCTGGTTCACGACCGCGACCCGAGGGAAATCCA
>JASHSV010000141.1 GCA_030038535.1 Candidatus Acidiferrales bacterium | reverse complement strand
TTGATGGAAATGGCGTTGTCCAGAATCTCGGTGATGTCTTCCCAGCTCAGCTCGTGGACGTAGCCCACCTGGTTTGCGTCCATAAAGCAGGGATCGCACATCATGTTGCAGCGGTTGGTGAGGTCCACCGTGAGCACCGACCCGCGGCCGTAGCGGATGGTGCTGGTGCCGTGGTTGTGCAGGGCCGCGTCGGCGTGCGCCGGAATGTCGCGGCCGGGGAAGTTCTTTTCGATCCAGGCCAGGAAGTTCGAATCCACAGCCATCATGTCTTCATACCGCTCGTGGACCGGACATTCCTTGACCATCCAGACCTGGCCGTCACGCTCGATGATCTGGGCTTTGATCTCACCCACTTTTTCGTCGAGCAGGTCGCGCCAGTCTTTCTTGCCCGAGAGGATCGCGTTCCGCGCTTCCTTGACGCAATCGGGGCAAAGCGAGTCGGTCTGCCGCGGCCAGCCCAGAGTGGGTTTCGACTTCTCCCAGGACTTCAGGAGCGGCTTGTCGCTCCATCCGGGCTTGATGGAAGGCTGGGGGTTGCGGTGAATCCAATGATGGCCGATTTGAAACGCCACGGCGGCGGTTTTGGTGACCACGTAGTCCGTCACCTTCAGCACGCGCG
This sequence comes from Candidatus Acidiferrales bacterium, assembly GCA_030038535.1. Lineage (GTDB taxonomy): Bacteria > Acidobacteriota > Terriglobia > Acidiferrales > UBA7541 > JOPF136. The sequence continues at coordinate 2,029 of JASHSV010000141.1, read as the reverse complement.
AGGCAACACCAACGGTCCTGGGCATGAGAGCACTCCTCCGTATGAATATCTTCCCGGCTTGGCACGCAGCCCTTACCCATCTGCGGCGGGCACGCGGGGCCCGTCTTCTCGGACTGGCACGCGGCCCTTACCGGGCCAATCTTCTCGGACTAGCACGCGGCCCTTGCCGGGCCGACCACTGGTATGGCTGCCTCCCCTGGCACCACACCCCAAACCACTAAGAAAGCTACACTTATCCCCCGCAATTAGGGTCGCAAGGATTCGTCCCCTCGTCCACTACGAATAGTTAAACGGTTGCCGAGAAGGGCCGAACGGGCCTGTAGCGGGGCCGAACGGGGCGCTGCCGGCGGGTCTTCGAGGGCGGTGCCGCGCCCTTTAGTTAGTCGTCCATCACTCGTTCAGCGCTGGTTCGAGCGCCGCAATTGCGAAATGGGCCACTCTGGCGGCACCTTCATCCAGTTGCAGCCAGCGAACGACGCAATGCGACTCCAGGTATTTGACCGCCTGCGACTCGCTGATTTCCAGGTGCTCCGCCAGACGCCCCCGCAACGACGGCTGCTGCTCGCGTCCGCGGCCCCGAGCGCTCCGGTCTGAACGTGTCAGCCGGGCAATTTCGATGCGCAGCGTGTCGCAGGCGCAGATGTAATAGTGCGTGGTGAGGTCGGAGTCGGAAAGAATCAGCACGCCCGGGCCAGCGGGCGCGGCATCCGACTCGCTCACATTGTGAGGCGGGCAGGCCAGCAGGCGGCGCACCTGCATTTCCAGCCGGGCGACGCGCGAGGCCAGCCCCGGATCGCCGGAACGCGTGCGCAGTTCCTCGGCGCGCGGGCCCACCCAACCGCTGTCCTCGCCCGGTTCTGCGGGGGCAGCCGGGGGACTCGGCCTCTTTGCCGGTGGCGGCGCGGCGGAAGGCTCTTCGCTGCGCTGCTTCACCTGTCCGAGCTCGTGCGCCTCCGGCTGGGCCGGCCCCTCCGGCACGTTTGCGCCGCGCCTGTGGCGCCGTCCACCACGGCGGCCGCGGCGGCGGCGTTTTCCGCCTTGGCTGTCGTCGCGCGCCGCGGCAGGCTGGCCCGGCGGCGAGAGGACGGGAGCTGTGTTGCCGGGCTGCGGGACGCTATCTTCCGTCATTCCCCCGGTGGAATCCGCGCTCTCGCCGGGTTCGCTGGAAGTCCGCGGCGCCATTCCAGTTTCCGCGAACAGCCGGTCCGGCAGCGCGGCCCAGTGGTGCGGAGTCGGAACGACTTTCGGCTCGGCTGCCGCAGGCGGGGGGTCGGGCACACTTTCGCGCGGCGCCGCTTCCATACCCGCCGGAGGCGTTCCGCCGAGACGCTGGATGGCGTCCGCAGCTTTCGTGCGCCACTCGTCGCGGCGGAAATGCTCGTAGGCCTTGCGATACCAGTCGAGCGCCTCGGCTTGCCGCTCTCCCTGTTCGTGGACCTTGGCGAGCTCGAACGCCACCATCGCGTCGCGCGTCTTCAGGAAGAGTTGTTCGAGTTTTACGGGAGCGTCCGCCCCCGTGCGCGCTTTGCGGATGCGCGCTTGCACCTGCTTCCAATTACCCACGGCTGCGCATTCTAGCAGGCACCGGGGCCTCCCGCCAGCGTGGGCGCTCATGCTTCAACTTGCCTGGCGAGCCGCGCTATTATGCCCACTCGCCGGTCCCGCCGGCGCCTCGTGCCGGAACTTGCTCAGATTACCGCTTACGGAATTTTTCTCGCCAGCTATCTCGTTTTCGCCATCGGCAAATTTCCCGGTACGAAAATTGACCGGCCCGCGATGGCCGTCATCGGGGCGGTGCTCATGTTCACCTGCCGCGCGATCGAGCCAGCGGACGCGCTCCACTTCATCGATTTTCCGACGCTGGTCCTGCTGTTTTCGATGATGGTGCTGGTCGCTCATCTCCACCTGGACGGATTTTTCGACTGGGTCGCGGAACTCGCCGTGGCCCGCCTTAAGCCGCACCATCTTCTGCCCACTGTAGTCTTCCTCACCGGAGCGCTTTCGGCGTTTTTCGTCAACGACATCATCT
>JASHSV010000140.1 GCA_030038535.1 Candidatus Acidiferrales bacterium | reverse complement strand
CCTGCGCGCAGCGGTCGGCGGCGAGCTCCAAATTGGCGTCGCCGTGCACGATCACGCCGGCATTGCCGCCCAGCTCGAGGGCCACGCGCTTGCGGCCGGCGATGGCTTTCAGTTTCCAGCCTACGGCGGTGCTGCCGGTGAAGCTGAGCATCCGGAAGCGCTCGTCGCGCACCATGCCTTCCGCCTGCGCGTTCGAGCAGGGCAGGACGGAAATCGAGCCGGCGGGAGCGCCGGCCTCCTGCACCGCCTCCGCCAGGAGCAGCGCGCAGAGAGGCGTTTGCGGCGCCGGTTTCACGACGATGGTGCAGCCCGCGGCAAAGGCCGGCGCCACTTTGTGTCCCACCAGATTCAACGGAAAGTTGAACGGGGTGATGGCCAGCACCGGGCCGACCGGAAACCGCCGGACAATTCCCCAGCGGTTCTTGGTCGAAGACATCAGATCGAGGCGCTGCAGCTCGCCGCCCATGCGCACGGCCTCTTCCGCCGCGGCCCGGAAATTGAAGACGGCACGGTCGACTTCGACGGCGCAGGCTTTGCGGGGTTTGCCGGCTTCCAGGGCCATGGTGCGCACGAAATCTTCCCGGCGCGCGTCGATGCCATCGGCGATTCTGCGCAGGAGTTCGGCGCGGCGGAAGGAGGGCAGCTTGGCCATCTGCGAGAAGACGGCCACGGCCTCGTGGACGGCCGCATCCACCTGGCGCTCGTCGGGCTCGAAGGTGACGCCGACGACCTGATTATCGTAGGGCGAGCGAATCTCGACGGGCTTGCCGGAGGTCTGGAAGCTTCCTTTGAGGAAAAATCCGGTTTCGTATGAAGAAGCAGCCTGGTGGCTGGTGGTCATAATGCTCTCCCGAGCAGGCATGAATGCCACATTCTACCTCCGCCAGAGTCGAAATCCCTATCTTCACCGGCGGGGATGGATTAGACTGAAATGCCTCCCCAGCCAACCGTGCGCGGCCAAAGGCCGCCAAGCGCTAGCGAAACTTTCGCGGGGGAGCCCACGTATCAACTACGGCGGATAGTTCCTGAGACCAAACTCATAGCCAAGGAGTGTGACCATGTTGAAGAAAGTTGCCTTGAGTCTTGCGGCGGCGGCCGTCTTCGCGCTACCCGCGGCGGCACAGACGGTTGACGAGATTATCGCCAAGAGCATCGAGGCCCGCGGCGGCGAGGCGAAGCTCCGCGCGGTGAATTCCCTGCGGTTCACGGGGAAGGGCGAATTCGGACCGGGCCTGCTGATTCCGATTACGCTACAGCTGAAACGTCCGGGCATGATGCGTATGGAGTTCACGGCTCAGGGGATGACCGGCATTCAGGCCTATGACGGCAAGGATGGATGGGACGTGATGCCGTTCCAAGGCAAGAAAGATGCGGAGCCCATGGCCCAGGACGACGTCAAGGAAATGCAAGACCAGGCGGATTTCGACGGCCCGCTGATGGACTACAAGGCCAAGGGAAATACAGTCGAATACCTCGGGAAGGAAAAGGTCGAGGGTTCGGACGCGTATAAGCTGAAGGTGACCAGGAAGAACGGCAACGTGGAGACCAGCTTCATCGACGTGGACACCGGGCTCGAGGTGAAAAGCATCACGAAGACGAAGATGCACGGAAATGATGTCGAGATTGAGGCGATTTACAGCGATTTCCGGACCGTGGAGGGCCTGATTTTTCCATATTCCATCGAGAATGGCTCGGTGGGCAGCACGCAAAAACAAAAGATCACCTTGGACAAAGTGGAGGTCAATCCGGAGCTGGCCGACGCGCAATTCCACATGCCGCCACCTGCTCCGCCCGCCGATGCGGCCAAGCCCGCGGAGAAGCCAGGGTCGGACCGGCGCTAAGCATGGAAATCCGATTGCGGTTGCCGCCGCCGGACAGAAGGACGGGGCCTCCGAAAACGCAAAGTAACGATTGCCGGACGCGCGGATGTTCGTAGTCTTGCGCGCCCGGCCATTCTCTTAACCGATTCGAGATCAGGGAAGAAAAAGGGGGCGGAGCATGGATGCCAGGCGGAAGAAGGTGCGCGCGCTCGGTGGGTTGGTGGCCGGGGTGGTACTCGTGACGGTGGGCGCGCTGCTGGGCTCGCGGGCCGTCGCCGCGGATGACGTCAAGATTGATTCCGACACCTTTGGCAATCTTTCCGCGCGCGCCATCGGCCCGGCGGTGATGGGCGGGCGCATCGCCGCGATCGACGCTTACGCCGGCGAGAAGCTGACCGTGTATGTGGGGGCGGCCAGCGGGGGAGTGTGGAAGTCGGAAAACAGCGGGCTCACGTTCAAGCACGTCTTCGATGACTACATCCAGTCGATCGGCGCGGTTCGCATTGACCCGTCGCAGCCGAAGACGGTGTGGGTGGGCACGGGCGAATCGTGGACGCGGAACAGCGTTTCGGTGGGCGCCGGCGTGTACAAGACCACAGACGGCGGCGACAACTGGCAGCTCATGGGCCTTGCCGATACGGAGCACATTGGGCGCATCGTGGTGAATCCCAAGGACGGGAACATCGTGTACGTGTGCGCACTCGGACATCTATGGAACAGCAACGCGGAGCGGGGCGTGTTCCGGACAAAGGACGGGGGCAAGACCTGGAAAAAAGTGCTGTATGTGAACGATGACACAGGGTGCGCCGACCTGGCCGCAGATGCGCAGAACCCCGACCTTCTCTACGCGGGGATGTGGCAAGTGCGGCGCTATCCGTACAAGTTCATCTCCGGCGGTCCGGGCAGCGGATTGTTCCGTTCCACGGACGGCGGGGAAACGTGGAAGCCGATCCGCAAAGGCCTGCCTGAGGGAGATCTGGGCCGCATCGGCATTTCTGCCGCGCCGTCGCGGCCGAGCACGGTTTATGCGGTGGTGGAAGCCAAGGAAACCGCTCTCTACCGCTCGGACGACCTCGGCGAGAACTGGACGAAGATGAACACTTCGTTCAACGTGCAGGGCCGTCCTTTCTATTTCGCCTACGTGGTGGCGGATCCCAACGATTTTGAGCGCGTGTACAAGCCGGGCTATGGCCTGACGGTGAGCGACGACGGCGGCAAGACCTTCTCGGGCATCGGCGGGTCGTACCATGGCGACTTGCACGCCCTGTGGATCAACCCGAAGGATTCTTACCAGATGCTGCTGGGCACCGACGGCGGCGTGTATTTCTCGAGCGACCGCGGCTCGCACTGGAGGATGCTGGCGGCATTGCCCGTTTCGCAGTTCTATCACGTGACTTACGACATGCAGGACCCCTACAACGTTTATGGCGGTTTGCAGGACAACGGTTCGTGGATGGGGCCTTCGAGATACACCGACGGCATACCGAATCGCGCATGGCGAAATATCGGTTTCGGCGACGGGTTTGCCGCGCAAGTGGACCAGGCGGATCCCGATTACGTGTACGTGGAATTTCAGGGCGGACACGTGACCCGTTACCGGTTGTCGAACGGCGAAAGCAAGAATATCCGTCCATTTGCCAAACCGGGTGAGGCGGAGCTGCGCTTCAACTGGAATACTCCGCTGCTCACGAGGCCGGGCCGCACCGGCTCGCTCTATATCGGCTCACAATACCTGTACCGCTCGACCGACCGGGGAGATTCCTGGACGCGGATCTCGCCTGATCTGACCACCAACAACCCCGAGGAGCAGAAGCAGGAAGAGTCCGGCGGCCTCACGCGCGACAATACCGACGCGGAAAAGCACTGCACCATCATCACCATCAGCGAGTCGCCGAAGAACGCGAACGTCATCTGGGTGGGCACCGATGATGGAAATATTCAGGTGACCCGCGACGGAGGGAAGAACTGGACCAACGTAACCAGGAATCTTCCCGGGATTCCGGCGGAGACCTGGGTCTCGACGGTCGAGGCCGGCCATTTCGAGGAGGGCACCGCCTATGCCTCGCTCGAAGGCCACCAGACTGGCGACATGAAGACCTACTTGGTGCGCACCGGCGATTACGGCAAGACCTGGGACGAACTGGCCACTCCGGAGATGACCGGCTACGCGCAAGTGATCCGCGAGGATCTTGTGAATCCGAATCTGCTGTTCGCGGGCACGGAGCTGGGGCTCTATATCTCGCTGGATCGCGGAAAGACCTGGGCAAAATTCACGGGTGGTCTGCCGAAAGACGTGCCCATCCGCGACCTGGCGATCCATCCGCGTGAAGGCGATCTGATCATGGCTACGCACGGGCGCGGAATTTACATCCTGGACGATCTCTCCACGCTGCGCGCGCTCACCCCGGAAGTCCTGAACAAGGATTTCGCCGTGCTGCCGAGCCGGGCCGCGATTGAGTCCCTGGCCATGTTCGAACAGCGTGCCGATGGGGATGGTGAGTTCACCGGCGACACCGAAAAGCCCACGGCGCGCATCGCCTATTATCTGAAGAAGCGACTGCTGGTGGGCGAGTTCAAGGCCGCGGTGTACGACGCAAAGGGAACTTTGGTTGAAAACCTCTCCACGTCGCGGCGCAAGGGCATCAACGTGGTGGATTGGGGCATGCGCATGAAGCCGCCCAAAACGCCGCCAGGCAATCAGGTGTTTCCCGACCCCTATTCCATCTTCGGACCGTATCTCCCCGAGGGCACTTACACCGTCAAGATCACTCATGGAACGGAAACGGCAACGGCGGAAGTCCACGTTGTTGCCGACCCGCGGGGCAAGCACTCCGCAGCCGACCGTGCCGAGCAATTCAAGACCGTGTCGGAAGCCTACAACCTGGTGGAGCACATCGCCTACGTTGCGGACGCCGCCAAGGATTTGAGCGTCCAGGCTGTGGATCGTTCCGGCAAGCTTGGCCCAGACGACCCGCTGCGGAAATCCCTGCAAACCCTTCGAGATAACATCTCGGCCACGCAGCAGAAACTCGCCGCCAGTCACGAGGGCGGCTACTCCGGGGAAATCGAACTGCGCGAAAAGATCCTTGAGGTCTATGGCGGAATCAACGGATACACGGGCAAGCCCACCGAGTCGCAGACCGCCCAACTCGCAGCGCTGCGCAAGGAACTCGATGGCCTGGAGAGCGACTTCCATTCGTACACGGAAAAGGCTCTGGCCGCGGCGAACCCTGAACTGGACAAAAAGAAGCTCCCAACTCTCAAACTGCTGAGCGAGGAAAATTGGCGCAAGAAGGCAGAGGAGAAAGGCAGCGGAGGCCTGCTGGTGGATGAAGACCAGGGCGGGAATGCTCTGCAAGTCATTTATTTTCTGCATGTTAGATAGCCATGGGGGCGCGGCTTCTGGATGCCGGCGATTTTCCACATCCCGCCCGGGGGCCTGTGGATTTTCCCGGGTTGACCAGCCCGCCCCTAAGAGGCTATAAGGGGCTGGTCGGAGCGCCCCGCCCTGTCACCGGGAGCCTTCCCGGGCTAACCAGCTCCGGCATCTGCAGTTCGATTCTTTCCGTGGGGGACACGGCATGACGGACGCATCCGGAATAGAAGTCCTTCGCATCGAGCACCGCGCCATTCTGCGGATGCTGGACGTTACGCGCGAGCTGGCGCACCTATTAGAAGCGGGAGCCGAGGTACCACCGGACATGCTGGACGCGGTGGCGGAGTTCATGCGAGTTTTCGGGGACGAGCACCTTCGCAAAGAAGAGGAGTACCTGTTCCCGTCGCTGGGCAAGCGTGGCGCTTCGCTGGACGGCATGGCCATTGAATCCCTGCAGCGCGATCACGATCGCAGCAGGTTGCTGCTCGAGAAGATGGCTGCCGCGGCAGTGGGCTACCGGGAACACCGCCCCAAGTCGGACCGTAACTGGGGCCGGTTTGCCAGCGAATACGCAGCGGTGCTCCGGCGTCACATCGACAAGGAAGAGGAAGTGTTCTATCCCGCAGCCGAGCAGCTACTCTCTACGGAGCAGCAGCGCGCTCTAGGGGATTCCCTCCGCCGCCGGACCGAAGAAGCTCTACCGCAGGGACGCAGCCAGCACTTCAGCGCGATGGCCGACACGATGGCGGCGGATCTCCTGGTCCCTACGCTGTAGCGCACGGCGCTTCCTCCGCAGCCTTTCACTGCAACGCGGCCGTATCAGGCAGCCGGCGCGGCATTTGGCCTGCGCTACAGCGGCAGGCGCAAACGCGCGATGCATCCGCGGGCGTCCGCGCGGTTTTCCAGCGTAAGCGAACCGCCATGCGCCTCGGCGATTTGCCGGCAGAGCACCAGACCGATTCCCGACCCTCCCGGCTTGGTGGTGAAAAAGGGAACGAACAGGTTTGCCGTATTCGACAGACCGGGCCCCTCATCCTGCACATTGACCTCGACGAAGCCGGGCTCCTTGCGCCAGGCCAGATGCACGCCGCCGTGGTTCTCTGCCGATGCGTCCACTGCGTTGCGCACCAGATTGATGAGGAGCTGGTCGATCTGATCCGCGTCTGCCTCCACGGTGATCTCCGGCCCGGGATGCACCTCGATGGGCACGCGCGACTCGAGCTGCGCGACGCGGCGCACCCAGTCGCCCACGGCCACGGGCTTAAGCGTCGGTGAAGGCAGCCGCGCCAATCTGGCGTAAGCGCTGGTGAATCTTCCCAGGGCCTCCACGCGCCCGCTGATCACCTCCAGACCGCGCTGCGTGTCGTCGCGCCAGTCCGCCGGCAAGCTTTCGCGCGAAAGGAGCGTCGAGAGGCTGTCGGCAATGGATTTCACCGGCGCGAGCGAATTGTTCAGCTCGTGGCCGAGCACGCGTATCAGCCGCTGCCAGGCCAGCCGCTCTTCTTCGCGAAGCGTTCGGCTCAGGTCCGTTAACACCAACAGGTTGTGCGGCACGCCCTCTTCCCGAATGGTGCTTCGCCGGAGCTGGAAGCGGCCCGCGCCGCCGGGGAACGACATTTCGGTCGTGCGCAGCGGTTCTCCCTCGAAGCATTTCTCCAGGTGCAGCTCCTCCGCCGTTTTGCCGCGCAGATGTTCCACGTCGAGCCCGAGCACGCGTTCGCCCGCCCGGTTCACCAACCGCAATTTCTTCTCCGGATCGAAGGCAAACACGGCGACGTCGATTTCCTCCATTACGCGGCCGAGCAAGGCGGTGGCCTCCACGGCGCCCAGGCGTTGCTGGCGCAACGTGCTGGCCAGCAGGTTGACCTCGCCAATCAGTTCGCTCAAGGCGTCGTTGCCCTGCTCCCCGCGCGCACGGATGGAGAAGTCGCCCTCGCGGAGGGCGGAGAGAAGGTTGGCCAGTGTCCGTAGGGGAAAAACGACCCGGGCGCGCAGGCTGAGCGCTATGCCCAACCAGAGCAGCACGAGCGCCGCGGTGAGGCTCCACTGGAATTTCGCGCTCAGGGCACTCCGCCACAGGAGCACGAGCGCGGCGGCTGTACCGGGCAAGCCGGCGAGCAGCGCCAGCAGCAGCACCTGGCGTTCGTGGCTCGCCGGTCTCACAGCCCGTACTTCTGGAGCCGGCGATAGAGCCCGCTGCGACTGAGCCCCAACGCCGTAGCAGCCTGGCTCACGTTCCCGCTGAAGCGTGCCAGGGCCTTCTGGATCAGCACGCGTTCGACTTCCTCCAGGCTCAATTCTTCGAGCCGCGGGCTTGCGCCCGGGCCGGATGCCGGCCGCAGGCCCAACTGGCTGGCCCTCACCGATTCTTCCTGGGCCAGGAGAACGGCGCGCTCCACGGTATGATCCAGTTCGCGCACGTTTCCCGGCCAGGAATGTTCGTGCAATGCCTGAATGGCCGTCGCGTCGAAGTTCTTCACTCGCTTTCCGTAGCGCGCGGCATAGCGTGTAAGGAAGTGCATAGCCAGCAGCGGAATGTCCTCTTTGCGCTCGCGGAGCGGCGGAATGTGGATTTCAATGGTATTCAGCCGGTAGAGCAGGTCTTCGCGGAAGCGCCCGCTGGCGACCTCAGCCTCCACGTTTGCATTCGTGGCCGAGAGCACGCGCACGTCCACGCGCACGGTGCGTGACGAGCCTACGCGCTCCATTTCCCCCGTCTCGAGCACCCTCAGCAGTTTAGCCTGCAGGTTCGACGGCACATTGGCGATCTCGTCCAGAAAGAGCGTGCTGCCGTCCGCCAGCTCGAAGCGCCCGGCGCGATCCATCTTCGCGTCGGTAAACGCGCCGCGCACATGGCCGAACAGTTCGCTCTCGAACACGCCCTCGGAAAGCCCCCCGGCATTCACGGTGACCATGGCGCGCGGCCCGCGTGGAGACAAGGCGTGCAGCGTGCGCGCGATCACTTCCTTGCCCGAGCCGTGTTCGCCGGTGATCAGAACATTGGCCTCGGAGGGGCCCACTTGCGCCACCAGGTCCATCACCGGGCGCATCGCGGGGGATTCCGCGATGAGGGTGGGCCGGCCCTCCGTGCGCAAGAGCTGGTTTTCCGCCTCCAGGCGCCGGCTTTCGCGGAGCGCGCGCCTCAGCTCGATCTGCGTCCTCAAAATGGCCAGCAGGCGGGCGTTGTCCCAGGGCTTCTGCACAAAGTCGCGCGCCCCGCGGCGCATCGCTTCCACGGCCACCTGCACGCTGCCCCATGCCGTCATCACGATCACGGGAAGAGCGCTGTCGGTGGCTTGAATGCGCGAAAGCAGGTCGAGTCCTTCCTGGCCGGAGGTAGTGTCGCGCGTGTAGTTCAAGTCCATCAGGATGGCGTCATACTCGCGCGTGTCCATGGCTGTGACTACCGCGTTGGGCGATGCCACGCTGTCTGATTCCATGCCCTCGCCCTTCAAGAGCAAACGCAGGGCCTCGCGCACGTCAGCCTGATCGTCGGCGACGAGCACGCGGGGAGCGGGGCTGGCAGAGGCGCGCTGCATGTGGGCGTTAGTCTATCTCCGTCCGGCTTGGGACGGAGTCGAAGATCGAGATTCGAAATTCGAAGTTCGAAGCTCGCGGAGGCGGCACCATGCCTCGTGGCGGGTTTGCGGGGCGACCGGCACGACTAGGCCTCGCGCGCCACTCCCTTCGTTTCTTCCGTGGGGACGATCCAGCCGTCGAGCAGTTGGATCACCCGGTCGCCGTAGGCCGCCCAGTTTTCGTTGTGAGTCACCTGTATGATCGTCGTGCCCTGCCGGTTCAAATCCTTCAGCATATCCATGATCATTTTTCCCTGGCTCGAATGCAGGCTGCCGGTAGGCTCGTCGGCCAGGATGAGCTTGGGATTGCCGATTACGGCGCGCGCCACGGCCACCAATTGCTGCTGGCCGCCGGAGAGCTGGCTGGGATACAGGTCCTTTTTCGCCACAATCTGGAAGCGGTCGAGCGTATCCGCGACGATGGATTGCCGCTCGGACTTTTTCAGGTCGCGGTAGGAGAGCGGCAGATCGAGATTTTCCGCCACAGTCAGATCGTCGAGCAGGTGGTACTGCTGGAAGACGAACCCGATGAAGCGCTTATGCAGCTCGACGCGCTGCTGCGGCTTCATTTTGTGTACCGTGTATTCCAGGAAGTTGTATTCGCCTTCCCAGGCGCTGTCGAGCATTCCCAGGATGGCCATGAGGGTGGATTTTCCCGCGCCGGACGGTCCCATGATGGTGACGAATTCGCCCTCGCGGATCCCGAGATCGATCCGCCGGAGCACCCAGGTGCGTCCCGCCCCCACCGGGTAGGACTTTTCCACGCCCTTCATCTGAATCATCGCCGCTCCTCGGAAACCTGGAAACGCGCAAATCGTAAACCCGAACGCCTTATTCTATCCTCGAATCCTGCAAACGCCCCTCGACGAACCTCCCACTCCCGGGCTCGCCTGCGTGCGGCCCGGAAGCGGCCCGTCCGTCATCACTCGTGTCTCAACGCCTCCAGCGGGTCCACACGCGCCGCCCGCCGCGCAGGAATGAGGCAGGCGAGCAATGCCACAGCCACCAGCACCGCGGGAACGGTGGAGAACGTGAAGGGGTCGAGCCCGCGGATTCCATACAACAGAGCGCCTATGCCACGCGAGAGCAGGAACCCGGCGAGCAATCCAATGGCCGCGCCGATGCAAGTGAGGAACAGGCCCTGGCCCAGCACCAGGCGCAGCACGTCGCGCTTCTGCGCGCCCAGCGCCATGCGGATGCCGAGTTCCTGACGCCGCTGCTCCACCGTGTACGACATCACGCCGTAGATGCCGACAGCGGCCAGCGTAAGCGCCAGAAGACCGAAGACCAGCAGAAGAGTGGCGCCGAAGCGCGCCGCCCACAATGCTTGATCCAGTAGTTCGGAAATGGTCCTCACTTGCAGCTGCGGCAATTGATGGTCCAGCTCCTGGACGGTGCTGCGCACCGTGGGCAGAGCCGCCATGGGATCACCGGCGGTGCGCACATGCAAAGTGACCGTCGACGAGTAGTGCTGCAATAGGGGAAGGTAGAATTGCGGTGTGGGATCCTCGCCCAGCGAACCCACCTTCGCGTCGCGCGTGATGCCGATGATTTCCAGGTTCCACGTTTCGCCCAAACACCGGAAGTGTTTTCCGATTGCTTCCTGTCCGGGGAAGTATTGGGCCGCGAACGTCTGGTTGACTACAGTCACCATCGGAGCGCCATCGCGGTCCGTCTCCGCAAATGCCCTTCCGCGAAGCAGCGGGATTCCCAGGGTCTGGAGATAGTTTGTGTCCACCTGAATCACCGGACTCAGCTTTCCGCGGCGAGGATCACCTACGTCCACACCTTCAGGAAAAACAGTGCGCGCGATCGAACCTCCGAGCGGCGGGTCGGAAGCCAGAGCCGCGCCCTGCACCTGAGGCATGGCTGCGAGCCGTTCCCTTAAGCGGCGGTGGAACTCCTCACCCTGATCCCGGCTGTAATTCTGGGCGCCCAGATCCAGGGTCATGACGAGCATGTTGTGGGGCTCGAATCCGGGGTCGATCCGCTGCGCGTTGTGCAGGCTGGAGAGGAAAAGCCCCGCGCTTGTGAGCGCAATGATGGAAAGCGCGACCTCCGCCACGATCAGCGCGTTGCGCAGGGCCAGCCGCCTGCCCGCCGATCCGCTGCGGCCTCCGCCTTCCTTGATCGTGTCACTCAGATTGAACCGCATGGCCTGCCACGCGGGCATCATGCCGAAGAGCACAGCCGTGCCCACAGCCACGATTAGCGTGAAAAGGAGCACGCTCGAATCCATGGGCAACTCGATGTCGCCCGCGCGCAAGGATGGGGGACGAAGCAGCAGCAACACGTGGCGGGCAACGGCGGCGATGACCAGACCAGCAGCGCCGCCCAGAAGCGAGAGGATCACGCATTCGTAGAGCAATAGAGCCGAAAGGCGCGAACGGCTGGCGCCCAGCGCCATGCGTACGGCAAGTTCGCGGCGCCTGTCGGCGCTGCGGGCCAGCAACAGATTGGCCAGATTCGCGCAGGCGATCAGCAAAACCAGTCCGACCACTCCCATGAGCACCGCGCTGGCTTGGACGAAAAGCCCGCGCCCCGGACCCAAGGACCCCTCCGACAGCGATACAAGCCGCACGCTGCGCCCTTCGTTG
>JASHSV010000139.1 GCA_030038535.1 Candidatus Acidiferrales bacterium | reverse complement strand
GATTCGCGTCCGGAAATCTGGCCGCGGCGCGCGTAGAGGTCGCCGATGACGTCGCCCATATACTCCTCGGGGACGACAACTTCGACGCGCATCATGGGTTCGAGGAGCACGGGATTGGTCTTGGAGCAGGCCTCCTTGAAACCGATGGAGCCGGCGATTTTGAAGGCCATTTCGGAGCTGTCTACTTCGTGATAGCTGCCGTCGTAGAGCGTTACGGCAACGTCCACCATCTCGTAGCCGGCCAGGCCGCCGGTTTCCATGGCTTCGCGAATGCCGTTTTCGACCGGCGGAATGTATTCCTTGGGAATCGCGCCGCCGACGATCCTGTCGATGAAGAGAAGGCGATGCTCCTTGTCGAAGCGCCAGCGGGAGCCGGAGCCGGCAATTTTCTTGGCGAGGGCGTCCAGCTCGTCGGTGGCCATTTCGTGCATGTCTTCGTGGCCGGAGGATGGGAGCGGAGCAACCTTGAGCTTGACGTGGCCGTACTGGCCGCGGCCGCCGGTCTGGCGGATGTATTTGCCTTCGGCCTGCGTTTCCTTCTTGATGGTCTCGCGATACGCGACCTGGGGGCGGCCGACGTTGGCCTGCACGCCGAACTCGCGCATCATGCGGTCCACGATAATTTCCAGATGCAGCTCGCCCATGCCGGAGATGAGGGTCTGGCCGGTGTCGGGATCGGTGTTGACGCGGAAGGTGGGATCTTCCTGGGTGAGCTTCCCGAGGGCCTGGCCCATTTTTTCCTGATCGGCTTTGGTTTTGGGCTCGATGGCCACGCTGATAACGGGCGTGGGAAATTCGATGCTTTCGAGCAGGATGGGCTTGTCTTCGGAGCAGAGCGTGTCGCCGGTGCCGATATTCTTGAGGCCGACGCAGGCGGCGATATCGCCGGAATAGACGGCGTCGATTTCCTCGCGTTTGTTGGCGTGCATGCGGAGGAGGCGGCCGACGCGCTCGCGGGTGCTCTTGGTGGCGTTGAAGACCATGTCGCCCTGCTTGAGGACGCCGGAATAAACCCGGATGTAAGTGAGATGTCCGACGAAGGGGTCGGACATGATCTTGAAGGCGAGAGCGGCGAAGGGCTGATCGTCGGCGGCGCGGCGCAACTGGGCGTGCGAACCGTCGAGCGTGGTGCCCTCGACCGGAGGCTTGTCGGTGGGCGCGGGCAGAAAATCCACGACGGCGTCGAGCAGGGGCTGGATGCCCTTGTTCTTGAACGCGGCGCCAGCCACAACGGGAACGAGCTTGAGTGCGATGGTGGAACGGCGGAGCGAGGCGCGCAGCTCTTCGGGCGAAAGGTCGTGCTCTTCCAGGTATTTCGTCAGCACGGCGTCGTCGTGCTCGGCGATGTACTCGACGACCTTGGCGCGATGCTCGTCGTAGAAGTCCCTGGTGATGGCGGAAATCTTGAGGGCGGCGGCGATATCGTCGCGGCCGGCGACGAATTTGGGGTCCCACAATTGCGCGACGGGAAAGGTTTCGAACTGCGTGCCCTGATTGTCCTCGGCGTCGCGGTACACGATGACGTTCTGCTCGATGAAGTCGATGATGCCGATGAACTGGTCTTCCTTGCCGAGGGGAAACTGGAGGGGAACGGGGTGGGCACCGAGGCGCTGGCGCATGGAGCGGATACAATGGTCGAAATCAGCGCCGACGCGGTCCATCTTGTTGATGAAGGCGATGCGGGGGACGCGGTACTTATCGGCCTGGCGCCAGACGGTTTCCGACTGGGGCTGGACGCCGGCCACGCCGTCGAAAACGGCCACGGCACCATCGAGGACGCGGAGGGAGCGTTCGACTTCGACGGTGAAATCCACATGGCCGGGCGTATCGATGATGTTGACGCGGTACTCGATGCCGTTGCGCTTCCAGAATGCAGTCGTGGCGGCGGAGGTGATGGTGATGCCGCGCTCGCGCTCCTGCTCCATCCAGTCCATGGTGGCGGTGCCGTCGTGGACCTCGCCGATTTTATAGGTGACACCCGTGTAGAAGAGGATGCGCTCGGTGCACGTCGTCTTGCCGGCGTCGATGTGCGCCATGATCCCGATATTGCGGGTGTGCTCGAGTTGTGTCTGCCGTGCCATTTCGATCTCTTGGAGCTGGGCCGCCGGGCTCATGCGTCGCGCTTAGCTCCTACCACCGGTAATGGGCGAAGGCCTTGTTGGCCTCGGCCATGCGGTGAACGTCTTCCTTCTTCTTGATTGCGCCGCCGCGGTTGTTGGCCGCGTCCATCAATTCTTCCGCCAGCTTCGCTTCCATGTTCTTGCCGGCGCGCGAGCGGGCGTAGTCAATCAGCCAGCGGATGGCGAGCGACTGGCGGCGGAAATTGTTTACTTCCACAGGAACCTGGTAGTTGGCGCCGCCGACGCGGCGCGTCTTGACCTCGACGACGGGCTTTACGTTCTCGACAGCCTTCTTGAAGGTCTTGACCGGATCGTCGTTAGTCTTCTCCTGAATCTGCGACATGGCCGTATAAAAAATCCGCTGGGCCGTTGCCAGCTTGCCGTCCCACATCATGCAGTTAATGAACTTGCGCACGAGGTCGGACTGGTGGACGGGGTCCACGGTGACGGCGCGGCGCGGCACAGCTCCTTTACGCGGCATGCCTGGCTCCTATCACTTCTGCGCGGCCTTGGGCCGCTTGGCGCCGTACTTCGAGCGCCCCTGTTTGCGATTTTCGACTCCCGCGGCGTCGAGCGAGCCGCGGATAATGTGGTAGCGCACGCCGGGCAGATCCTTCACGCGGCCGCCACGCACCAGCACGATGGAGTGCTCCTGGAGGTTGTGGCCAATGCCGGGAATGTAGGTGGTGACTTCGGAGGCGTTGGTGAGGCGAACGCGAGCGACCTTACGCAGAGCGGAATTGGGCTTCTTGGGCGTCTGCGTATAGACGCGGATGCAGACGCCGCGCTTTTCCGGGCTGCCTTCGAGAGCGGGCGACTTGGTCTTGGACTGAATCAGCTCGCGCCCGAAACGGACCAATTGTGAGAAGGTCGGCACATCGTCTCCACAAAGCCGGCATTCCTGCCGGCTCGCCACAGCGCACTTCCCGAACACGCCGGCGAGAAATCCGCCGGCCAGACAAAAGAAAACCTCACGCTCCGCGACGCGCACGCTGGCGCGCGCAGCTTGCCGGTGATCGGCAGACATGCGAGCAACTACTCGCAGCGACAACGGAGGACAAGCAAGAAACTCCGCCAACTGGCGAGACCCAGAGCTAGCATTCAGGTCAGGTGCGGAGAGGCTTACTCGGCTTTGCGGGGCTGGCGCCCCATTCCGGCCGCTCCCCTGTTCCCCCCGTCCTGCTTCCGAATCGTCGGAAAACAGGCTGGAGCAGGAGACCTTCCTACCACCACAGACAGAGGAACTTCCCTCTGCCGAACCAAAGCAGTATAGGGAAAGAGCGCAAATCTGTCAAATCAAAAGGCATGTGAGAGATTGTGGATAAAGAGGGGGCGCAACTAGGGCGAAGAGACCGCGGAACGGGCCGCGGCCTCTTCCGCTAACTCATTTTGTATCAATCGCTTAGATTAGCTTGCGAGAGAGCCAGGAGGGGGGAAGTGCGAGCGACCGGAAGGCAAGGGAATGGAGGAGTGCAGATCATTGTGCGTGTGGCACGGGATCGTCGGGATGGCTTTACCTCCTGGGTATCTTCTTCTAGACTCGCAGGTGCGCGTGCGCGGCTCGCCGATTCCGGGATTAATCCCGCGAGGGATCCTCGCTCTCTCCCTTTCCATCGCACTTCTCCCTTCTCCGGCGGGCATTGCCCAGGAGAAGCCGGCGACTCCTCCACAAACTCCTTCCGCAACGGCGACGGGCGCGGCGCAGAAAGCTCCGGACTATTCCGAGGAACCATTCATCGTCGAATTTCTTTCGACGCGCGCGAGATTTGAGAACGACGGCAGGGGCCGGATCGAGAGGGAGGCGCGCATCCGCGTGCAGAACGAAGCGGAAGCGCGAGCGATGAGCGAACTGGTGTTTTCTTACAACAGCGCGGTGGAAAAACTGGACATTCCCTACACGCGGGTGCGGCGGGCGGACGGGAGCACGGTGGAAGCGCCGGCGGGAAGCGTGCAGGACCTGGCGGCGCAGGCCGTGCGCGATGCGCCGCTCTATTCGGACGCGCGCGAGATGCATGTGAGCGTGCCGGGAGTGCATCCGGGAGAGACGGTGGAGTACGAGGTGGTGGAGGTGATCCAGGAGCCGCTGGTACCGGGCCAGTTCTGGTTCCAACAGGATTTCGAAAAGAACGCGATCACGCTCGAGCAGAGGCTGACGGTCGATGTTCCGGCGGAGCGCGCGGTGAAAATCGCGCCGGGCCCGGGCCTAAGCGCGCGGACAGAAGAAGCGAACGGCCGGCGGATCTATTCGTGGACCACATCGCACACGGCGCGAACGGAAGCGGCGGGCACACGGAAACCCGCGGACGAGCCGGAAGTGTGCCTCTCGACGTTTTCGAGCTGGGCGGAGGTGGGGGCGTGGTTCCAATCCGTGGTACGCGCCGGCGCAACGGTGACGCCGGAAATTCAGAAGAAGGCGGACGAGCTGACGCAGACGGCGAAGACGCCCGTGGAAAAGCTGGAGGAGCTGTACGACTACGTGGCCGAGGATTTCCGCTACGTGAACCTGCCGTTCGGGACGGCGCGATTTGAGCCGCACGCGCCCGCGTCTCTCCTGAAGAACGGATACGCGGACGCGATCGACAAACACACGTTGTTGGCGGCGCTGGCTGCCGCCGAAGGACTGCACGCGGATGCGGCGCTAGTGGGCTGGCGGCGTGACGCGGAGGCCGGGGCGCCAAGCCCGGCAGCGTTCGACCACGTAATCACGCGCGTGGCCGCGGGGAGCCAAGTGATCTGGCTCGACACGACGACGGAAGTGGCTCCGTTCGGTTTTCTGATTTCGTCGCTGCGGCACAAACAGGCGCTGGACATTCCCGAGGAGGGGGCCGC
>JASHSV010000138.1 GCA_030038535.1 Candidatus Acidiferrales bacterium | reverse complement strand
CACTAGCGCAAATTGCGGGTTGGCGGGGGAGACGGCCACGCTCACCGATTCGCGGCCATCCACGGGATTTGTCGTGCTGCTGGCGGCGGGAAGGGGAGAACTGGAGACGTCGGCCCACACGGCGTCGGGGCCGGCTACCGCGTTGGTGGTCAGGTGCACGTGCCCGATGGAGTCCACGGCGTACACCGTATTTCCGTCGGCCGCAGCGGCAATGGCCACGTAGTCTGCCTGGCCCGCAGCGCAGAGCGAGGATGAGGGCATCGCGCTCCAGTTATCGGCGCCGTCACGAGACTGGTACATTTGGCAGGTCGGGTAATACAGCACCTTGTCGTTTCCGGGCGTGGGATCGCTGGCGAGGGAAGGTATGAACTCGGCGTAATCGGTTCCCTGGCCGTTTGCGTTGATGCCGTTGGTGGCCGGAGAAAATGTCACCGCCCCCGTGTAATCAATGTCGCCGTTTTGCGTTGATTTCTCGATGAAAAACAGGTCATCGGAAAGGAATTCCGTGGTGGTGTATACCGTGCTCGGAACCGCTACATCGAAGTAAGCGGCCCCGCCGTCGGCGCCGTTGATCTGCGTCCAGACCGTCGAGCCGGGCGCCGTCCCGGCGTCGTATTTCTGCGACCCGTTGTCCTGCAGGCCGCCGATGGCGACCAGTTGGCTGGAAGGATGAATCGCAATTCCGGGATAAAACTGCGAGAGCGTAAGGGAGGAGTTAACGTCCGTCCAGGCGATCGTGCCCGTTCCCGTCGTGCCCGTTCCATTGATCGGAGTGCTCCAGACGCCCCCGTCGTTTCCGACCAGCAGTACGCAGCTCGAAGTGTTGCAAGCCGGCGGCGAGAAGGCGATGGCGTGCTGATCCACGTGAATTTCGTTGGTACCATCGAAGGCAATTTCGGTGGCGGACGTTCCATCGTCCCAGGTGGTCCCGCCGTCTTCCGTGCGCAGCAGGTAGAGGTCGTGCTCACTGGTGCCCACAGCCGAACCGCCGAAAATCACCACATTTGCGTTGTTGGGGTGGACTTTGATGGCCATGTCGTACCAACACTGGGGCGTGCAGATGTTGGGCGCGTGCGTACGCGTCCAGGAGCTCCCGGAGTTGGTGGATTTATACACGTCGATCAGATCACTCGAATCGTCAACCGCGCCCGCGCTGTCGTTTCCGCCGTTGGCAATGGCGGCGTAAAGGGTGAAGGGCGCGCTCGCCTCCGGTCCCAGAGCCAGGGATATGCGGCCTAAAGCTTCTCCGCCGGTGAGCGAGAATTTGCTCGACCCTGCGATCTGCAGCCATTCCTGGCTCGAACAGGACGCGTTGGCGTTCGAGGTCTCGTAGATTCCGTTGCTCGAGCTGCCGAAATAAGCGCCCAGCGCAGCCCAGGCGGTAGTCCCGTTCGGCGCAATCACCAGCGCCGTCCCCGGCGCTCCGGAGACTACCTGCGTCCAACTGACTCCCGCATTGTCCGAACAGAAAACTCCCGAGGAGGCGCCTTTGTCCGCGTTTTCGAAAATCCGCACGGCGGCCAGCAGTATTTTCGAATTCGTCGGATTCACCACCATGTCGCTGAAAAAGGAACCTCCGACGGCCACGTCGAAGGGCCCTACGAAGCTGTTGGGAGCGGGGGTGTTCGGCGGCGGGGTGTATCCTGCTATCAAAGTGACGGAGCCCGGATTGGCGCCCAGTTGCGTGAATGTATATGTCGGGCTGGTCGCGGCGCCGGTCATCGTCAGCTTCAGGACCCCGACTCCGAAATAGGCGTCTCCGTTGTTGTTGGCCTCGCCGGTCCCCACGTACACCGTCTGACAGTAGCCGGCGCCGCAGCTCCCTGGATCAATGGCAATCGCGCCCATGCCGAGTGAAGGCTGAGAGTCCGTCAGTGGTATCCAGGTTGACCCGGTGTCGGTGGAGCGCCAGAGACCGCCATCGGCCCCGCCGAGATAGATGATGTTCGGACTCGCCGGATCCACGGCAATGGCGTTGATGCGCCCCGAAAAGTCGGCTTCGTTGGACCTGTTGACGGCATAGAATTCCTGCTGGAGAAAGTCGAATCCGCTGGCGAGTGTAGGGGTCGGTCCAATCGGGTTCCAGGCATTGAACGCGGCCGCCTGGTTCGCAGTCATCCCATTGCCTGCGCTTCGCCCGCGCTCTTGTTCCCGCCGGCTGGCCTCGCGCTGCCGGAGCGCGTTGAGCCGCGCGCCCGCAGGGATCAGTGGCAGGGGGTACCGCCGCTGCCGGTAGAACCATTCCATTCGGCGAGCCACTTCGTCGGGCTCCTGGCGGCTGTTCCTTCCTGCCTTGCCCCCTTTTTCCTTCAGGAGGGGAGCCAGCGGGGCTTGCGGCTTTCGATTCACGACCTGGGCGCCGGCTGGCAGGGACGCGAGCCAGCCGAAGGCCATCAGGCTGGCCACCACCACTGGAAAAACCGCCGAATTCCCTCGTCTCATCGGAGTTCCCTTGCGCACATGTTTCAAGAACAGCGGCGGTCGAGCCGCTGTCTGGAACTATCGCGATAGGACCGGCTGGGTGGAAAATGCGAGAGATCGCGAAGCGTTCTCACCGGGGCCTGAAATTGCTCTTGCCAGAAATCGCCGACAGAATGAATTTGGGAGATTAAGGACCAACCACACCGATTCAGAAGCTAACAACCGGCTCCTGGCGTGTCAAGGCGTGACAGTGCTTTACAGGACCCCGCGACAAACGCATTCCACTACCGGGGCGCCCAATCGCTGCCCCGGCGCTGGGAGGATAAGAGGCGATTCTCCGCACCTAACTCCAGGGAGCGTAGCGCGCAGAATGCTTCTCCCACGAGCACGAATGCCAATGGGACACCGGGACTTTTCTGAGACCGAAGCAGACGCCGGCCGCTGCTGCTACTGCGGCTGCTGTACCATCAGCG
>JASHSV010000137.1 GCA_030038535.1 Candidatus Acidiferrales bacterium | reverse complement strand
CGCAGGTTCCCGATCAGGTCAACAACGTGATCAACACCTGCGGTCTCGGATTCCCCGGCGTTCCCATTTTCCCCGGAACGGGCTCGAGCCCTTGCACTCGGTTTATCTCCATCTACGTCGATCCGATTACTCCCACCGGCCTTCCTCTCGCCACCGCCCCCACTCTGTTTCAGACTTTTTTCGCGGCCGGCCTGATTCAATGCACCACGCCGGCGGCAGGAAATCACGCCTGCATCACGCCTCAGTCGCTCCTCCCCACGGCGGACGGCGGACTCTTCCCCGGTCCGTTGGGTTCCGGCATCTTCGTCGCGAATAGCGGCCAGCTCTCGCCGCTCACTGTGCTCTTCAGCAACCCGCCGGACTATAAGCCCCCGTACTCCGAGCAGGCCTCTCTGGGCATCGAGCGCGAGATTACCCCCGGCTTCTCGATCGCGGTCAGCGGAATCTACACCCACACCCTGCGCTTGCCGGTCGCTATCGACACCAATCTGCTTCCCGCGCCGATGAGCACAATCACGCTGGCCAACGGACAGACCTACTCTTACCGCAACTGGAATACAAGCAATGCAGCCGATCCCGTGGGGGGGCTGGAAACCTCCGGGCCGGGCGCGGGTGGAGTCTATCCCTGCGCCATCACCTTGAACCTGGTTGGCCAGCCCGTTTCCTCTTGCTTCGTCAACCCTCTGATCACGCAGAACAACCAGTATAGTGCGGCAGCGTCCGCGGTGTACGCGGCGGGCATCCTGGAAGTCAAAGAGCGGTTCAGCAAGTACGTCACAATGTTCGGCAATTACACCTACAGCAAAGGAATCGACGAAGCCACCGACTTCAACACCGACTTCGGGCCGCAGGATCCCACCAACCTGGGCCTCGACCGCGGTCTTTCCGAATTCGACCAGCGGCACAAGGTGGTAGTTGCCGGCGTGTTCGACAGCCCCTGGCAGCAACCCGTTCTTTCCGGGTTCGAGCTGAGCCCCATTTTCAACTACCACAGCGGACTCCCGTTCAATCTTCTGGCTGGCGGCGAGGTCAATGGCGACAATCACACCACCAACGAGCGGCCCATCGGCGCTCCGCGCGACTCCGGCCTCGGCCCCAACTACCTTGACTTCGACATGCGCCTCACCTGGCATCACAAACTCGGAGAGAAGGCCAACCTGATCCTGACCGCCGAAGCCTTCGATCTCTTCAACCGCACCAACTTCGCCTCGGTGAACGACGAAGTGAGCCCCTTGTTCGGAATCACACCTCCCGGGACCACGGCGTGCCCAATTGCCGGCCAATGCGCCACAGGAAACACCACCTTCCGTGTCCACGGGCTCGATCCCGGCAAGGTCCTCCCCGATGGCGAAACGGTCACGCCAAGCACCCCGCTGGCGTTCACTTCGGCTTTCCCGAGGCGCGAGGTGCAGCTCGGCCTGCGGTTTACGTTCTGACCTGCAGTTTCGCTGCGACGAGCGCGGATCACCCGGGACACCGCGGCCGCCCAAAATGCTATAGGCTTCCGACCGGCCTTTTGCGGGCTGCGGACAGGAGACCAGCCCCTCGCCGGCGGTATGCGGGGAGCGCAGGAATCTTTCGAGCTATGAAGACAGTGGAACTGTTCAGCCTCTCTGGCCGCGTTGCCGTCGTCACCGGCGGCTCTACCGGACTCGGCCGGCAAATGGCCGAAGCCCTCGCCGAAATGGGCGCCAACGTCGTGCTTTGCGCGCGGAAAAAGGAACGCTGCGAGCAAGCCGCCGCCGAACTCGGGGCTCTGGGCGTCAAGACCCTCGCCCTCGCCTGCGACGTGCGCAAGCCGGACGACATTCAGAAGGTCGTGGATTCCACCGTCACCGCCTTCGGAACCATCGACATTCTCATCAACAACGCCGGCGCCTCCTGGGGCGCTCCGGTCGAAGAGATGAAGCTGGAACATTGGAACAAGGTGATCGAGACCAATCTCACCGGCACGTTTCTCTTCTCGCAGGCTGCGGGAAAAGTCATGATTCCGCAGCGCCGGGGGAAAATCATCAATATCGCCTCCGTTGCCGGGCTGCGTGGTTCCCCGCCCCAGTTTCAAGCGATCGGCTATCAGGCCAGCAAAGGCGGCGTCATCACCTTCACCAAAGACCTGGCCTGCAAATGGGCCGCCCACAATATCAACGTCAATGCCATCGCTCCCGGTTGGTTTCCCACGAACATGTCGGGAGTCGTCATCGAGCGGAACCGGGAAATGCTTCGCCAGAGAATTCCGCTCGGGCGTTTTGGCACTGACTTCGACTTGAAGGGAGCCGCCGTTTTCCTGGCTTCCGCGGCGTCCGATTACGTTACCGGACAGGTTCTTGCCGTGGATGGCGGCCAGACCGCCTGGTAACGGTGCATCGCCATGAATCTTCCTCTCACTCCCGTCCGCTTCTTGCGCTACGCCGAGCAGCAATACCCGCGCAATACGGCGGTCGTTTGCGGCGGCGACCGCTACAACTACACGCAATTCGCCGCGCGTGTGGCCCGGCTCGCTGGCGCCCTTCGCGAAAGCGGAGTGAAGCCTGGGGACCGCGTCGCCCTGCTCACCGGCAATTGCCACCGGCTGCTCGAAGCGTATTACGGTGTCGTCGAAGCAGGTGCGGTCCTGCTGCCGCTCAATACCCGCCTGGCCGCGGGCGAGCTGGCTTACATCCTGAATGATTCCGGAACGAAGCTGCTCTTTTTCCAAAGCCAGTTTATGGGAACGGTGGACTCGTTCCGCGGCGAGCTTCGCGCCCTCGAGTCCTATTACCTGCTCGATGCCCAGCCGGAGGCATCCTGGATTGCCCCGCTGAATTACGATGCCATGCTCGAGCGTGCCTCGCCCTGCCGCCCGGAAATCACCAGCTTCGATGAGAACGCTCTGGCGGAGCTCTTCTACACCAGCGGCACGAGCGCGAATCCGAAAGGCGTCATGCTCACGCACCGCAACATCTATCTCCATGCTCTCAATACCGCGCTCTCTCACAAACCGGAAGCGGCCGGCGTGGAGCTGCACACGATTCCGCTGTTCCACGCCAACGGCTGGGGCGTGGCGCATTTCCTCACCCTGCTCGGAGGAAAACACGTGATGGTTCCGAAATTCGATCCAGCGGAGATTTTCCTTTTGATCGAACGGGAGCGCGCGAACTTCTGCAGCCTGGTGCCGGCCATGGCCACCGCCCTGGTCAACTGCCCGGAGCGCACCAAGCACGACCTGACCAGCCTGAAGCGGGTGACCATCGGCGGCGCGGCGGCCTCGCCTACCCTGATCCGTGAAGTGGAAGAAAAACTGAACTGTGAATGCTTCTCCGGGTATGGACTCACAGAGACGGCGCCCTCGCTGAGCCTCGCCGCCCTCAAGCCTGGCCTCAACCCGCAAGGTGAGGCCCGATTTGCCGCCCTCGCCAGCTCGGGGTACGCGATGCCGGGATGCGAACTGCGCGTCGTGGACGAAAACGATCGCGACGTCCCCCGCGACGGCCGCGCGGTGGGCGAGGTGGTCGCCCGCAGCGACGGAGTGATGCAGGGCTACTGGGGCCAGCCGGAATCCACTGCGGAAGCCATGCGCGGCGGCTGGTTCCACACCGGCGACATGGCTACGTGGAATGAGGATGGTTACCTGCTCGTCGTGGACCGCAAGAAAGACATGATTTTGAGCGGTGGCGAAAACATTTCCTCGCTCGAGGTGGAAAAAGCGATGCTGGCGCATCCCGCAGTGCTCGAGCTGGCTGTCATTCCCGTCCCCGACCGCCGCTGGGGAGAAGTGCCCAAGGCGCTCGTGGTGCTCAAGCCCGGCGCCACGGCAACCGAGGCAGAGTTGCTCGAATTCTGTCGCTCGCGGCTGAGCCACTACAAATGCCCGCAATCCGTGGAATTCTTGGACGCACTGCCGCGCACCGGCACGGGAAAGGTTCTGAAGCGCGAGCTTCGCAAGAAATATTGGAAAGACCGGAATTCGATGCGGCCGGAATAACGAAAGAGGAGCGGCTCGATGGACCTGAATCTGAACGCCGAAGAACGGGCTTTCCGCGACGAATTCCGCGCATGGCTGGAAGCCAACGTGCCTCGGGATTGGCCCGAGTGGCGCGAAAGACCTCTCGAAGAATCCTTCGACTATCTCCGCACCTGGCAGCGGAAACTCTACGAGGGCGGATGGGCGGCCGTCTCCTGGCCCAGAGAGTACGGAGGCCGCAGCGCAACGCTCATGCAGCAGGCCATCTTCTGGGAGGAGATGGCGCGGCTGGAAGCCCCGCCCATGGCCAACGCGCTGGGACTCGGGCTGATCGGCCCGACGATCATTGCTTTTGGCACCGAAGCGCAGAAAAAGCGCTTCGTTCCGAAAATCCTGAGCGCGGAGGAAATTTGGTGCCAGGGATTCTCCGAGCCCAACGCGGGCTCCGACCTGGCCAGCCTGCAAACCGAAGCGAGTCTCGACGGCAACTACTACGTCGTCAACGGTCAAAAGGTCTGGACCAGCTACGGATGGATCGGCGACTGGTGCGAGCTGGTGGTGCGCACGGATCCGAACGTCCCGAAGCACAAAGGGCTCACCGTGCTGCTGATGGACATGAAATCGCCGGGCGTCGAGGTCCGCCCGCTTCGGCAAATGACGGGAGAGAGCGAATTCAACGAGCTGTTCTTTCGCGATGTGCGCGTTCCGGTGGAAAACGTGCTCGGCCAGGTGAACGACGGTTGGAACGTGGCCATCAGCACGCTGATGCACGAACGCGGCTCGTATGGCGCAAGGCTGCACCTGCTGTTCAAGCGCAACATCAACCGCCTGATCGAGCTCTCGCGCACGTTTCAGCACAATGGGCAGCCCGCGGCGCAGAATCCGCTGGTGCGCCAGAAGCTCGCGCAGTGCTATGCCGAAATCGAAATCATGCGGCTCAACCAGTTGCGCGCCTTCAGCCGCATCACGGCCACCGGAATCCCCGGCCCGGAGGGCTCCATCCAGAAACTTTTCTGGAGCGAACTGAACCAGCGCGTACAGCAGATTGCACAAGAGCTGCTGGGTCCTTACGGGCAACTTGCCAAGGGCGACCCGCTTGCCGTCGACAACGGCATCTGGTCCTACGGTTATCTGCGCACGCGCGGAAACACAATCGAAGCCGGCACATCCGAGGTGCAGCGAAACATCATCGGGCATTTTGTGCTGGGCCTGCCTAGAAGCTACTAAGGAGCGGCGATGCAATTCGGACTGAGCGATAGCCAGCTTTTGCTGAAGGAAAACACCCGTAAGTTCTTCGCTTCCGAGTGTCCCATGGCCAGCGTGCG
>JASHSV010000136.1 GCA_030038535.1 Candidatus Acidiferrales bacterium | reverse complement strand
GGATTCCCACCGCTTCGATCGCAGCCGCAGCCAGGAAGTAGCCGAAGCCGTTGCCGGCTTCAACGCCAAGCTCCGCGATGAAAACATCCCTTATTTGCTGATCGGCGTGGGCCGCTGGGGCTCGAACGATCCCTGGCTCGGCATTCCCGTGGAGTGGGACGAGATTTCAGGCGCGCGCGTGATCGTCGAGGCCGGCTTCCGCGATTTTCGCGTCACGCCGTCGCAGGGCAGCCACTTTTTCCAGAATCTGGTCGCATTCCAGGTGGGCTACTTCACCGTCAATCCCGACGCGGGCGAAGGATTGCTCGATTGGGAGTGGCTCGCCGCCCAGCCCGCCGTGGAAGAACGCGGCTGCGTGCGCCATCTGCATTTCTCCGAGCCTTTGTTGGTGGTAATGAACAGCAGGCAATCCCGTGGCCTCATCTTCAAACCCGGCCTCTCCCTGTAGCGCCGGCCCGCCCCGACGCAGGAAGGGCTTTCCGGTCGGCCTCCGTCTGCTGCGCCGGTCACGCGGCTAGTCTGCGAGCAACCGGTCTGCTTCGCATCTCGGCGGTCTTCGATTTTCGCTTTTCGATTTTCCGGGTTTTCATCTACGATTACGCGGCGTGATCGGCGAAACCATCTCCCACTACCACATCCTCCGCAAATTGGGCGGCGGCGGGATGGGAGTTGTTTACGAGGCGGAAGATCTGAAGCTTGGCCGCCACGTGGCTCTCAAATTCCTCCCTGAAGAATTCGCGTGCGATCCCCTGGCCCTCGAACGCTTCACCCGCGAAGCGCGCGCTGCCTCCGCCCTCGACCACCCCAACATCTGCACCGTCTTCGAAATCTCCGAGCACGATGGAAAACCCTTCCTCGCCCTCCAGTTTCTCGAAGGTCAAACGCTCAAGCACGCCATCACCGGCAGCCCCATGGAGGCCGAGCAGATCATCGATCTCGGGATTCAGATCGCGGATGCCCTGGAAGCCGCCCACTCGAAAGGAATCGTCCATCGCGACATCAAGCCTGCCAACATCTTCCTCACCTTGCGCGGCCAGGCAAAAGTTCTCGATTTCGGCCTCGCAAAAGTCGTCGCTCCCCGTTCGAGCCAGCCGGCCGCAGCCACCATGCTTACCGCCAGCATCGGCGAGGAACATCTCACCAGCCCCGGCGTGGCTCTCGGCACGGTGGCCTACATGTCGCCCGAGCAGGCGCGCGGTGAGGAAGTGGACGCGCGCACGGATCTCTTCAGCCTCGGCGCGGTATTGTACGAAATGGCCGCGCGCCGCCCTGCCTTCGCCGCAGACTCCACTGCGCTGATCTTCGATTCCATTCTGAATCGCGCCCCGGCCAGCCTGGCGGAAACCAGCCGCGGCCTCCCACCCAGACTCCACGAGATCATCGCGAAGCTCCTCGAGAAGAACCGCGACTTTCGGTACCAAGGCGCGGCGGAGCTTCGCACCGATCTGAAGCGCCTCAAGCGCGATACGGAATCGGGGAAAACGGCGGGCACGGAGGCGGCAAAACCGGGAGCGGCACGCAGCGGCTCCGCACGTGCGTCCGGCCGCGCGTCCGCTGCGGGCAAATCCATCGATTCGCTCGCGGTGCTGCCGTTTGAAAACGCGAGCGGCGACAGCGCGAACGACTATCTGAGCGAAGGCCTCACGGACACGATTATTTACAGCCTTTCGAAAATTCCCAAAATTCGGGTCGTGCCCCGCGGCATCGTCTTCCGCTACAAGGGAAAAGGCGTGGACCCGATGACGGCGGCAGAAGAACTGAAAGTCCGCGCCGTGGTCACCGGCCGCGTGCTCCAGCACAAAGACAACCTGATTGTGAAGGCTGAACTCGTGGACGTCGCGCGGCAGGACCAGCTTTGGGGCAATCAGTACACGCGCAAGATGGCCGACCTCCTGGAAGTGCAGGAAGAAATTGCGGGCGAAATTGCCCAGCACCTACAGCAAAAGCTGGTGAGCACACCCGCCAGGCGTGCGAGCGCAAAGCCGAAAGAAAACGCGGAAGCCTATCGTCTCTACTTGCAGGGCACGCATCAGGCCCGCCGATGGACCGAAGACGGCGTCCGCCTGGGGATCGACCTGCTCCAGAAAGCAACTGCCGCCGACCCCACCTTCGCGTTGAGTTACTCCGGCCTGTCCTACGCGCTCACGATGATGGGGTTTTACGGCTTCGCGGCCAGCCACGAGGCATATCCGAGAGCCAAGGCGGCCGCCGAAAAGGCGCTTGCGCTGGATCCTTCACTGGGAGAACCGCATGTGGCGCTGGGAATGTACGCCAGTCAATACGCCTTCGACCACCAAATGGCGATCGAGGAAGGGCGCAAGGCCGTGGGACTGCAACCCGATCTGGCCATCGCCCACCACGGACTCTCCATCTTTCTAAATTTGTCTCGCCGCTGTGAGGAAGCGCTCGTTGAGGTGCGCAAGGCCGGGGAATTGGACCCGCTCACGCCTCTCTTCCAGGCTCATCTGGGGTGGATTCTCCACTGTCTCCATCGCGATGAGGAAGCAATTCAGGCCGTCCTGTCGGGCCTGCAGGCGTTCCCGAACGAGTACTACCTCAATCGGTTGCTCTGCTACTGCGCCGGAACTGGCCGGCGGGGAGACCTCGCGCTGCAAGCCGCCGATCGAATGGCAACCCTGGCGGAGGGATTGCCCTCGCGTCAGGCCATGCGCGGCTTCGCATTCGCGGTGGGGGGAGATCGAGCGCAAGCCTCGCGTGTCCGCGACCAGGCCGTACAAGAATGGAAGGGCCAGCCCGATATCGCCTACTGGATCGCCATCATCCACACATTTCTGGGCGAACGGAAAGAGGCCCTCGACTGGCTGGAGAAGGCTTGCGAGGCGCGCATGGGTTTACTCGTCATTCTCAACGTCGAGCCAACGTTCGATCCGCTTCGCGCCGAGCCGCGATTCCAGGCGATTCTCCGCAAGCTCGGCTTCGACGTCTAGCAGCCCGTCGCGGCGCTAGAAAATATCGTAGATGTAGTCGTAGGCCGCCAGGGCCTTCTGGGTCATCGCGCCGGCGGCGACTCGCTTGGCCGTCTCTTCCCGCGTCAGGTCGAAGACCGCCTCGAGGATATGCCCCCGCTCGTTTGTGCTTGCCTCGCCCACCACGAACAGCACGCGCGCGCTGTGCT
>JASHSV010000135.1 GCA_030038535.1 Candidatus Acidiferrales bacterium | reverse complement strand
CCTGCCCTCGCCCGCGCCACCACCCGCCGCGTAGCGCAATCGATCGCAACCACCTCGCCCGTATTCGCCGCCGCCGCATATGCCCGCGTCCCATCCGGCGAAAAATCCACCGCAAACAGCCCTCCGCCAACCGGAATCTGCGCCGCAACTGCCCCCTTCGGTGCGTCGATCACCCACACGTACCCTCCCGTCGTGCTCACTCCCCACAACTCGGCCCGCGTCGGATGCGCCCGTAACCCCGAAGGCGTCGGCCCCACGTCGATCTGCCCGCGCCCCGCCAGCGCCACCAGGTCCACCACGCTCACCGTTCCGTTCTGCACATTCGAAATGTAGGCGTACAGGTGCAGTCCCGGCCGTAGCGTTGGCAGTCCCATCTGCTGCGCCACCACGCGCGCGCCCGCCAGTGCCAGCACTCCCGCCGCAAAAATTAGCCGCCGATTCAGTTGTCTGGTTTTCCCCACGGAATCTTCTTGGAAGCCTGCTGCCCGCCTGTTCGGCAGTCGGTGCCCGTCCCGCCCTCAGTTCATGCTTCTTCCCAGCACTTCCGCGATCAGCCTCGCCTCCGTCCACAACTGCCGCAACTCCTCCGGCAGGATCGCCTGGGTCCCGTCGGAAAGCGCCGTCGCCGGATCGTGATGCACCTCCACCAGCAGCCCGTCCGCCCCCACCGCAATCGCCGCCCGCGAAAGCGGCAGCACTTTGTTTCGCCTCCCCGTTCCGTGGCTCGGGTCCACCAGGATGGGCAGATGGCTTCGCGCCTGCACCGCCGGAATCACCGCTAGATCCAGCGTATTCCTCGTAAAATCGCTGAACGTTCGCACCCCCCGCTCGCACAGCACCACATTGTAATTTCCTTCCGCCATCACATATTCCGCCGCCATCAGGAATTCATCGAGCGTCGCCGCCATTCCGCGTTTCAGCAGCACCGGTTTCTTCGCCCGCCCCGCGCGTTTCAGCAGCGAAAAGTTCTGCATGTTCCGCGCCCCGATTTGAATCATGTCGGCACACTCTTCCACCAGATCGAGCGTCTCCGTATCCACCGCCTCGCTCACAATCCCCAGCCCGAACTCTTCCCGCACCGCCCGCAAGACCTCCAATCCCGGCTGACCCAGCCCCTGAAAGCTGTACGGCGACGTCCGCGGTTTGTACGCCCCGCCACGCATCAATTTCCCGCCTGCATCCCGCACGTGCCGCGCGATCGCAAACGCCTGTTCCCGCGATTCAATCGCGCAGGGCCCCGCAACCAGGGCCGCGCATTTCCCGCCGATCACCGCGTCCCCCAGCGGCGTTCGGATGCGCACCACCGTCGGCTCTTCCTTCACCTCCCGGCTCACCAGTTTGTACGGTTTGCTGACCGGGATGCACTCCACCACTCCCGGCATGGACTCCAGCGTCCCCAGGTCCACCGCACCGCGGTTCCCCGTGATCCCGATTGCCGTCCGCGACGACCCCGGAATCGCGTGCGCCTTCAATCCGAGCTGTTCGACCCGCGCGCACACCGCACGGACCTGCTCCTCCGTCGCGTGCGCATCCATCACCACCAGCATCTCGCGTCCCCCAATCCTTCTGCGCGTACCACGTGTCCGCTCCGCTCTCTTGCGGTGTCGTCCCCAATCCATCTCCTATTTTGGGATGGGTCTGGGATCTGCTGTTCTCTGACGCAAAAACCCGTTTGCGGCCCTCTCAAAGCTATCCCATCTCTCTCCGATTCCCAAGCGCGCCGCCCGGTTCCCGCCTTTCGTTGCCTTTCATCTCCGCTGAATTCGCTGGCCCTGTTGCCGGGAATTTCACGGCTGAAGCTTGCATCCTTCCGCTTTGCGGCAGTACGGCTCCTCGGATAGAATTTCCCTCCCTGACACGGGAGCATTTGAAATTGTCTGATGACCACCGGAATCGTGGTGTACCTGCGGAGGTTGTCGAACCTGCCGCACCCTTCATCTCGTCGCCGCCCGACTGGCTCGACGGCCGTCCCCGCATCGGCATTCACACCTCCATCGCCGGTGAAGCCTCCCGCGCGCTCGACACTGCCGCGCGCATCGGCTGCACCGCGCTCCAGATTTTTTCCGCCAGCCCGCGCATGTGGCCTCGTCCGCATCAGCGCCGCATCCCCACCGCCGTGGCCGCTCGCTTCCGCGCGCGCCGCGCCGCACTCCGCCTCGGGCCCGTCGCTGTCCACGCCAACTACCTCATCAATCTGGCGTCGCCAGACCCGCGCCAGTGGGCTAACTCCGTCGCCGCGTTCGCCGACGAAATTATCCGCGCCTCGCAGCTCGGTGCCGACTATCTCATCGTTCATCCCGGCTCGGCACGCGATGCCGGCATCGCCCGCGGCATCGTAAACGTCGCCGAAGCCGTCTTCCGCGCTTCCGCAGAGGCACGATCCGTCCCGGAGCTACGGGACGCGATGCCCCATTCTGCTGCTGCGCCGGACCCTGGTACGGATCACTCTGCTCCTCCTCCGGCCTCATCTGTCCGCATCCTCTTCGAAAACACCGCGGGGCAGGGAACTGGCCTCGCTTCCGAATTCTCGCATCTCCGCGACATGCTCGACGCCTGCCGCTCCCGTGGCGTCTCGCCCGGACCCGGCGTCTGTCTCGACACCGCCCATCTCCTCGCCGCTGGCTTCGAAATCCGCACGCCCGAGGGTCTCGACCGCACCCTCGCGGAAGCCCACGCCGCCTTCGGCCTCGACCATGTCTGCGTGATTCATTGCAACGACTCCAAATCGCCCCTCGGCTCCCGTACCGACCGTCATGAGCACATCGGCCGCGGCCACATCGGTCGCGAAGCTTTCGCGCGCATCCTGAATCACCCGCTTCTTCGCGGGCCCAATCGCGCCTTCCTCGCCGAAACGCCCATCGACCGTCCCGGCGACGACCGGCGCAACGTCCGCGCCCTCTGGTCCCTTCTCGGCCTTATTCCTCCCCGGTCTATCCCGACTCTCCGTGGTAGCGCCCGCAGCCTGCCCCGACCCTTCGGGGTCCCGCGCCGGCCTTCTGTCTCCTCGTCTCGGGCGAAATCCCGCAGGCCTGTTCACCGCGCTCGCCGCGCGTCATCCCGGCGCACCAGGACCAGGAGTCCCCGTTGACCGAATACAATCCTCAAGAGATCGAATCCCGCTGGCAGGACCGCTGGGAGCGCGAAGGCGCCTTCCACGCGGACGTTGATCCCGCTCGTCCCAAGTACTACGTCCTCGAGATGCTCCCGTACCCTTCTGGCACGCTGCACATGGGCCATATGCGGAACTACACCATCGGCGACGCTGTAGCTCGCTTCCGCCGTCTCCGCGGATCGAACGTCATCCACCCTCTCGGCTACGACTCCTTCGGCCTGCCCGCCGAGAACGCCGCCATCCAGCGCAATACTCACCCGCGCGAATGGACCAACTCCAACATCGCCGAAATTCGCGTCGCCGCTCGCCGTTTCGGCCTCTCCTACGACTGGCGCCGCGAACTTTCCACCTGCGAGCCCGGCTATTACCGCTGGAACCAGTGGATTTTTCTCCGCATGCTCGAACACGGCCTCGCCTACCGCAAAAAGTCCCTCGTCAACTGGTGTCCGAAGTGTCAGACCGTTCTCGCCAACGAACAGGTTGTCAACGGGTGCTGCTGGCGCCACGACGACACGCCCGTCGAAGCCCGCGAAATCGAACAGTGGTTCCTGCGCATCACCCAATACGCCGACGAGCTTCTCGACGACCTCAAAAAGCTCGAAGGCGGATGGCCCGAGCGCGTCATCCTCATGCAGCGCAACTGGATCGGCAAATCGCAGGGTGCGCGTGTGCAGTTTCCCGTCGAGGGAATGACGCACCAGAAGATCGACGTCTTCACCACCCGCATCGACACCATTTTCGGCGCCACCGCCATCATTCTTGCTCCCGACCATCCCCTGCTCGAGGATCTGCTGGAAGGTGCCTCGAACCGCGACCTGCTCGCACGTGAGGCTCAGCGCCTGCTTCGGCAGGGCATGCGGGCTGCGGATATCGCCACCGCCGCAAAGGAAGGATTTTTCACCGAGCGCTACGCCCGTAATCCCTTCAACGGGGAACGGCTCCCCATCTGGGTGGCCAACTTCGTGCTCTCCGCTTACGGCACCGGCGCGATCATGGCCGTTCCCGCGCACGACCAGCGCGACTTCGAATTCTGCGACAAATACCGGCTGCCCATCCGCGTCGTGATTCAGCCGGTCACTCCCGAGGCGCTCGTCGCCGACTCCATGCGTGCCGCCTATGAAGACTCGACCCACGGCACCCTCGTGGATTCAGGCCCCTACTCAGGCCTCACCCCGGAAGAAGCCATCCCGCGCATGACTACCGACGCCCAGAAGCACGGCTACGGCCGCCCCGAAACGGTCTTTCGCCTCAAGGACTGGGGTGTCAGCCGCCAGCGTTACTGGGGCACTCCCATTCCCGTCATCTATTGCCGCAACGACGGAATCGTCCCCGTCCCCGAATCCGATCTCCCTGTCCTTCTCCCCCCCGCCGTCAAAATCACCGGTGAGGGCCGCTCTCCCCTCGAAAGCGTCCCCGAATTCGTCAACGTCAAGTGTCCTCACTGCGGCGGTCCCGCCCGGCGCGAAACCGACACCATGGACACTTTCTTCGACTCTTCCTGGTATTACTACCGCTACGCCGACGCGCATAACGACCGGGCTCCCTTCGATCCCTCCATCGTCGCCTACTGGAATCCCGTGGATCAGTACATTGGCGGCATCGAACACGCCATTCTGCACCTGCTCTATTCGCGATTTTTCTGCCGCTTTTTCCGCGATATCGGCCTCGTCCGCCACTCCGAGCCCTTCTCGCGCCTCTTCTCCCAGGGCATGGTCCTCAAAGACGGCGCCGCCATGTCCAAATCCAAGGGCAACGTCGTGGGCGCTCTCGATATCGCCGCCAAATACGGCTGCGACACCGCGCGCCTCTACACTCTTTTCGCCGCGCCTCCCGAAAAAGATCTCGAATGGTCCGAAGAAGGCATCGAGGGCTCTTGGCGCTTCCTGAATCGCGCCTGGCGCATCCTCTCCCGTCACGCCTCTTCGTCCTCTAGCTCATCTACCTCCTCTACTTCCCCCACCTCCCGCTCTCTGCTCCGCCGCACCCACCAAACCCTTCGCCGCGTCACCAACGACTACGAAATCCGCTGGCACTTCAATTCCTCCGTGGCGCTACTCATGGAGCTCCTCAACGCTCTCCAGGCCGCCGAGCCCCTCGACCAAAACGTGTCTCCTGCCGTCCTCCACGAAATCCTGGAGATCTTTACGCTGATGCTCGCTCCCATCGCTCCTCACATCTCCGAAGAATTTTGGCAAATGCTCGGCCACCCGGACGGCCTCTCGCGCGCCAAATGGCCCGCCTACGATCCCGACCTCGCCCGCGAAGAAATGGTGGAAGTGGTGATTCAGGTCAATGGCAAGGTTCGCGCCCACATGGAATGTGAGGCTGGTCTGCCCGAAGCCCAACTCATCGAGCGCGCCCGCTCCGACTCTCGCCTCGCCCCCTGGCTCGACGGCAAATCCATCCGCAAAACCATCGTCGTCCCCGATAAGCTCGTGAATCTGGTGGTGGGGTAGCCACGGTCAGCGCTCCCGTGCCGAAACTTCGGGTTTCGGGACTGACCGTGGGCCTTAGACGTTCAACGCGCGACGACTCTCGATGCCCAAGCTCCCGAGTTCGAGAGCGCGCCGTACGTCCGTTTTGTCTTCCTAGGTTTCGCTGTTACTCAGGCTTCGGAGTCGCACTCTTCTGCGAATCACTGCCGCCCGGATCCGAAGACCGCCGATTCGAGTTCGGCCGATCCTTGCTCGGCGCGTTTCCCCCCGGCTGATCTTTGCTGGGTGGATTATTCCCCGGTTTTCCTCCACTCGGCGGATTTGTTCCCGGCTGGCCCTTGCTCGGCGGGTTTGTGCCCGGCTGGCCTGTGCTGGGCGGATTCCTGTTCGGTCGCCCCTGTCCGGGTGGATTCGTCCCTGGTTTGCCGCCGCTCGGCGGATTCGTGCCTGGCTTACCCGTACTGGGTGGATTTGTTCCTGGCCGCGACGGGCGCCCCCCGCTCGCCGGATTGGTTCCGGGCTGCCCTGCGCTCGGTGGATTTGTTCCTGGCCGCGCTGGTCGGCCTCCGCTCGGCGGATTCGTGCCTGGCTGCCCGCCGCTCGGCGGTTTCCCACCCGGCAGACCTCCGCTCGGTGGTCTGCCGCCGGGCTGTCCGGTGCTAGGCGGATTTGTGCCCGGGCGTCCCGGCGTCGCGGGTGTCCCAGGTTTTGCAGGCGGTGGCGGACGGTAACCCGGCCGGTTCCCAGGCCCATATGGCGGGCGGCTATACCCCGGAGGCCGAGTTCCCGGACGCGGCGGCAGGTAATGCGGTGGCCGATAGCCCCAATTGCCACCGTAGCCCGGCCGCTGCGACCAGATAATTGGCCGCGGTGCATACCACAGGAGCGGCGGGCGATAGGGATTTCCCCACCCAACCCAAATCACGTGATTGTAATAGGCGCGGCGCGATCCCCAATTCCATCCCCAGCCGCCCCATCCCCACGGGCGGTCCACCAGCAAAAAACCGATCCCGATTCCGGTTCCGAACGTGACCAGCGGTGCGGTAAGCACGACTCCCGGAGCAGGCCCAACATAAACCGCCCTCGGATCGTAAACGGGCACATACACGACCTGCGGATTTGTCGGCTGGATTACATACACGGTTTGACCCGTGGCAGGCTGCTGCACTACCACCGTCTGTTGCTCATTGGTGCGCATCGCGCCGGCGGCGTAGGCCCGCGCACGCAGGCGCTGAATCGATGCGGCCACCGCTCCCTGATCCGCCGTAAATGCCGCGCCGATTGCGGCGTAATCATCCACGTGCTCCGCCATCATCTCCAGCACATCCGGAAAATTCACCAGCGCGATAAAGGGGGGATCGAATCCCGCCTTTTCTGCCGCGTCGGTCAGCGCGGTGCCCGTGAGCCCCTGGTTTTGTTGCAGCCAGTTGTCCACATCAAGAATCTCCTGCGGATTCGTCGATGCCGTAGTGATCTGGGCCAGCAGGGAATCCGGATAGAGCGCCACGGGGGCCAGCAACTGGTCGAGTTGGTCGGGGGTGGGGACGGCAGTCTGCGCCCCCAGCGACAAGGTGAACCCTCCGAGCAGCGCCAGCGTGGCGATTACCGAACGCGCAGCGATACTCATTCTTCGCATAGTTAATTCCGTTCTCCCGGCGGGCGGGCCATCAGGCTAAGCTGCTGAACGCCTCGCGTCAAGTACGCCCGTGACTCGGTACTGGGTCAGTTTGCCCAGTGGCATATACAATAGTGTCTGTGCAAACGCTCAGTTGGCTCAAAACAAGCCACATCTATCTGTATCTGCGTGAGAACCGAATGTGAACGATCAGGGCAAACTGACCCACTACCCGTGACTTGGTAGCGACTCATTCTCGTCCGGGCAGCCACGGTCATTGTCTTGCTGACCGTGGATCCTTTCTCTGAGCTAGTTCCGTCATATTCTGACAGCGCTGCTCCGGAGACTTCCGGATCGGCGCCTCTCGCCTTTCATGGGCTCTCGGCCGGCTCACGATCTCGACTGCGCCTGCATGGCCATGGCTACCAGCGCCCCGATCAGGATCGGCGGGAAAAGCTGCCCCGTGATCGCCTCAGAAATCGATAGTGAACGGGCGAATGGGCTCACGGGTATCACGTCCCCGTAGCCAACCGTGCTCAGCGTGCAGAAGCTGAAGTAGAAAAGCTTCGCGGTCAACTCGTCCATCCCCACCGGGGGAATCAGGAAGCGGAACGCGCCCGGCTGCTGATTTTCCACGATCTGGTATGCCGAAGCCCAGATCATGCCCAGCAACAGATAGGACGCAATGCTGCCTTGAATGCGGCTCCACGTCACTGGCCCCCCGCGAAACATCAGGAGCAGCACGATCCGCACGTACACCAGCAATGTGATGGTCGAGAATACGCTGCCGATCTGGTGCAGTACCGGCGTGGGATGGAGGCGCCCGGCAATCAAAACGATCGTACTCGCCATCACGATCCCGATCACCACGCCGAGCCCGATGCGGCTTTTGCTCACCACCACGGCTCCCGTAAGCATCAAGGTCATCATGATGAGATCGAACACCACTCTCGCGGGAAGGCCCGCATGGGCCAGCGGAATGGTCATGAAGATGAGAATAATCAGGGACAGGGTGACCAGAGTCAGCCCGAGATCGCCGGACCAGAACTGCGAAATCCGCTCATGGAGAACTGTCATATGGTCTCGCGGTGAGCTCTGTGTCATCTTTCGCGCCCTCGTTTCCAGGAATTCACGGCACCACAGCCAGGAACAGGAAAACCGCGAAAAGAAAAATGTGCACCATCCCTTGGAGCACGGTCGTCCGGCCCGTTCCGAGCGTCAGGATGCTGATCAGGAACGTGAGGATCAGCAACAACTCCTCTTTCGGCCCCAGTCCAAGCGTCAGTGGCCGCCCCAGCAGTATGGAGACAATCGCCACCGCCGGGATCGTCAGCCCGATGCTCGCCAGCACGGACCCCAGGGCCAGATTTATGCTCGTCTGCAAGCGGTTCGCGTGCGCCGCGCGCACCGACGCGAGTCCTTCCGGCAGCAGCACCAGCCCCGCAATCACAATCCCAACTACAGTTCGGGGCGCTCCGGCTCGCGCAATCGCTCTTTCCAGCAAAGGCGTCAGTGTCTCCGCCAGCGCCACCACCAGCCCCAACGACGCCAGCAGCAAGACTCCGCTCAGGATTGCCAGCCGGTTCGGTGGTGGCTCCGCATGATCTTGCTCGCCCTCTTCGCCCGCCGGCAGGAAGTAGTCGCGATGACGCACGTTCTGCACGAACAAAAAGGAGACATACAGCAGGAACGAGACACTCGCCGCAAATTCAAGCTGCGAACGGCTGAACGTCGGCCCCGGCGTCGTAGTCGTCACATTGGGAAACACCAGCGTCAGCGTCGTCAGCGCAATCAGCACAGTGAGCGTTGCATTGGCTCCCTGCAGTTGAAAGCTCTGCTCGCGATGCCGCAGGCCGCCCGTCAGCAGGCACAAGCCCACAATTCCATTGCACACGATCATTACCGCTGAAAAAACTGTGTCGCGTGCCAGTCCCGTCGTGTCACCCGCTCCCGTTATCATGATGGAGACGATCAGCGCCACCTCGATAACCGTCACGGCAAGCGCCAGCACCAGCGTTCCGAATGGCTCCCCGATCCGGTGGGCCACAACCTCGGCATGATAGACCGCCGCAAAAACAGTGGTAATCAGTGCAAATGCCTCCGCGGGGCTGAAATATGCTCCCGGATGGACCAGGAAGTGGACTGCCAGAACCACCAGCGCCACGGCTGGCCAGGTCCATGCCCACCACGGTGTTCTCTCTCCTTTTGCGCTCGCCATCTCCAGGCTCCATCAATCCGCGCTCACCATCGCGCGAAACGCCCGACCTTTTATTTGTTCTCCGTGAATTCTTTGAAGTTCATTTGTTTGGCTTTGCTGTTTGACCATTCGGGCGTACTCGTCATCGTCGCCGATCCAGACCCAGATGAAGTTCTCTCCCTCCTTCACAGCCAGTGCTCTGTGATCCATCCCGACTCTCACAGACCATAGCTTCCCGACTTTCTTGAAATGTAGCGAAGGATGCGAGGGGTTTGTTTTCAGCAGTTCGAAATTCTTTTCGGCGATAAATTGTACAGATTCGGGAAGGTGGCCAAACCAAGTCCAAAAACGGGCGGTAGCGTGATGCATCTACAAGGCCCTGAGCTTCCCCTTACGCTTCTCCGCGCGAGCCTCACGCACCAGGAATTCCAGCCTGCCGGCGCGCGAGTCGCGTTCAATTTCCTTGTCCCACTTCTCCCAATCCTTCTCCGCCAGCCAACGGAAGATTTCCGTGATCTGCTCGCTCGGCAGGCTCTCGATTTCCGCCTTCAACTGGTCCACCTTCGTCATGGCCGGACTCCTCAGTCCCACCATCATACCTCCGCTCTGCTCCGAACGACTCACCAGCAGTCCCCAATCACTGATTATCGGGCACCCGCCCTCTCTCATCCGTCCCGGCGGACCACTCGCCACTTCTGCTACACTATCTGCAATGAGCGTTCCCGGCGGCATCATCATCCTCGACTTCGGCTCTCAATACACCCAACTCATCGCCCGCCGCATCCGAGAACGCGACGTATTCTCCGCCATCCTCCCGTGCACCGTCTCGCTCGACGAGGTCCGCCGCTACAAGCCTGCGGGCATCGTTCTTTCCGGCGGCCCGTCGTCCGTTTACGATCCTGCTTCTCCCGTCTGCGATCCCCGTGTTCTCGATCTCGGCCTGCCCGTTCTCGGCATCTGTTACGGCCTCCAATGGATCACGCACACTCTTGGCGGCAAAGTTGAACGCGCCTCACGCCGCGAATACGGCCCCATGCAACTCGCCGTTCAGAACGGTTCCGAGCTCTTCCGCAATATTCCGGCTTCTCTCCGCGTCTGGAACAGCCACGGCGACCACGTGGTCGCCCTTCCAGCAGGCTTCCACGTCGTCGCCACTACGGACAATGCCATCTCCGCTGCCGAGGATCCCGCACGCCGCATCTACGCCGTCGAATTCCATCCCGAGGTCCGCCACTCCGAGCACGGCGCCGATCTTCTCGGCAATTTTGTCTTCAACATCTGCCACGCCGCTCCCAACTGGTCGGGCGGCGCCTTCATCGCCGAAACGGTTCAGGCCGTTCGTGCGCGCGTCGGCGACGCGAAAGCTATCTGCGCCCTTTCCGGCGGCGTGGATTCCGCTGTCGCCGCCACGCTCGTCCATCGCGCCATCGGCTCCCGTCTCACCAACGTCTTCGTGGACACCGGCCTGCTCCGCAAAGACGAGTACGAGCACACCCTCGATCTTCTCCGCAACCGTCTCGGGCTCAACGTGGATGGCGTCCGCGCCGGCCCGCGCTTCCTCGCCCGTCTCGCCGGTGTCACCGACCCCGAAGAAAAGCGCCGCCGCATCGGCCACGAATTCATCGCCGTTTTCGCCGACGAAGCGAAAAGGCTCGGCGACATCAAATTCCTCGTCCAGGGCACCCTCTATCCCGATGTGATCGAATCCGTCTCCGTCAAAGGTCCCTCCGCCACCATCAAGACGCATCACAATGTCGGCGGCCTTCCGCCCGACCTCCCCTTCGAACTCGTCGAGCCCCTCCGCGATCTCTTCAAGGACGAAGTCCGCCGCATCGGCCGCGAACTTGGCATTCCCGAGGAAATGCTCACCAAGCATCCCTTCCCGGGCCCTGGCCTCGCCGTGCGTTTGTTAGGAGAAGTCACGGAAGATCGTCTCGCCACCCTCCGCGAAGCGGACGCCATTGTCGTCGAGGAAATTCGCCGCGCGGGCTTCTACGAAAAAGTCTGGCAGGCCTTCGCTGTGCTTCTTCCCGTGCGCAGCGTCGGTGTGATGGGAGACGACCGCAGTTACGGCTCGAC
>JASHSV010000134.1 GCA_030038535.1 Candidatus Acidiferrales bacterium | reverse complement strand
TCCCTTTTACACCTACCACAAGATTCTGGCGGGCCATTTGGATATGTACACGCACTGCGGCAACGAGCGGGCGCTGGAGACCGCGGAACGAATGGCCGGCTGGGTGGAAAGCTATCTGAAACCCACCGGGGACGAGCAATGGGCGCGCATGCAGATGGTGGAGCACGGAGGGATGAACGAGGCCCTGTTCCAACTTTATGCCACGACAAAAAAGGAACGCTACCTGGCGCTGGCCCGCCGCTTCGACCACAAGCGGTTCTTCGATCCGCTCGCGGAGCAACGCGACGAGCTGAAAGGGCTGCACGCCAACACCAACATTCCGAAAGTAATCGGGGCGGCCCGGGGCTACGAAGTGAGCGGGGACACGCGCTACCGGAGCATTGCCGATTACTTCTGGCGCGAGGTGACGTCGCAGCGCACCTATTGCACGGGCGGCACGAGCAACAATGAAGGATGGCGCACGGAGCCGGGCAAGTTTGCAACCGAACTGGGCCCAGCGGCGGAGGAATGCTGCTGCTCCTACAACATGATGAAGCTGACGCGCCACATCTATGGATGGTCCGGCGAGCCGGCGGCGATGGATTACTACGAGCGCGCGCTCTTCAACACGCGGCTGGGCACGCAGGATTCCGACGGCATGAAGATGTATTACCTTTCCCTCGCACCGGGCCTTTGGAAGACGTTCGGCACGCCCTTCGGAGCTTTCTGGTGTTGCACGGGAACGGGGGCCGAGGAGTTCGCGAAACTCGCCGACTCGATTTACTGGCACGATGCGGCGGGAATCCACGTGAACCTTTTCATTTCTTCGGAAGTGGAATGGCCGGAGAAGGGGCTCACGCTGGTGCAGGATACGAATTTTCCGGAGGAGGGAGGCACGACGATTCATGTGCGGACCAGAGGCCGCGTCTCCGCGCAGATTTCCGTGCGCACGCCCTCCTGGGCGGGCTCCGGATTCGGCATCACGATCAACGGCGCCCCTCCCTCATCTGTGGGCATGGGCGCTGGCCACTTTGTCCTGACTCGAGACTGGAAAAACGGCGACCAGATCCAAGTGCGGCTGCCGATGAGCCTGCGGATGGAATCGCTGCCCGATGACCCATCGATCCAGGCTGCCATGTACGGCCCGCTGGCGCTTGCGGGGCGGCTGGGCAATTCGGGCCTGGTGCGCGAGATGATTTATGGTCCGCTGGGCCCCGATCCGAAGCAGGGAGTCACCGTTCCGGCAATCGCCCGCAACTCGGGCGCTTCCGCAGACTGGATCGAGCCGGTACCGGGAGGGTCGCTCGAGTTCCGCAGCATCGGCCGCAAAGACCCGATCCACTTCTCGCCTCTCCACAGGATTTTCGACGAGCGCTACACCGTCTACTGGAAAACCACCGGGTAACGAGGAAGTCCGGCGGCCATCGTGCGGCCAGGTCACGCGCGCGGGTGCGATTTATCGAAGACGTCCATCAGGTGGCGGATGGATGCGTGCGTATATCGCTGGGTGGTGGAGAGCGAGCTGTGACCCAGAAGCTCCTGGATGGCGCGCAGGTCCGCACCTTCGGTGAGCAGGTGCGTGGCAAAGGCATGCCGGAAGGTGTGGGGATGCGCGTTCCATCCGGTGGACAGCAGCCGCACGTACTTTTTCACGATGCGGTCCACCGAGCGGGCGCGCAGGCGCCTGCCCGCATAGTTCAGAAATACGGCCTGGGCTGGGGGGCCGTTGCGCGCGCGAGCGAGCAGCGCGGTGCACACCGCGTCGTAGGCTTCCAGCATCTGCAGCGCTTTCTTGCCGAAGGGCACGAGGCGTTCCTTGCGTCCCTTGCCGCGCACGCGCAGCATCTGCGATTCGCGGTCGACGTCCTCGAGGTTCAATCCCACCAGTTCGCTCACGCGA
Organism: Candidatus Acidiferrales bacterium; assembly: GCA_030038535.1. GTDB lineage: Bacteria > Acidobacteriota > Terriglobia > Acidiferrales > UBA7541 > JOPF136. The sequence goes on along the minus strand of JASHSV010000134.1, from coordinate 11,086 downwards.
AGCCCCGAGCTATAGAGCAGTTCGAAGATGGCGCGGTCGCGCTCCAGAAGCGGCTGCTCACCCCCGGCCCGCTCGGCGCTCTGCTCACTCGCGGCCTGCCGGGCACCGCGTTTGCGCGAAGCGGGCGGCCGGTACGACTTCATGCCGTCCAGAAACCGGTTCATTTCCTCCGTGCCGGGAACTTCCGGCAGGCGGCGCGCCACCTTTGGCGAGGGCACCAGCCGTGCCGGGTTCGACGACATATGGCCCTCGCGCACACAGAAGCGGAAGAAGGAGCGCAAGGTGGCCAGTTTGCGACCGATCGAGGAGCGCTCGAATTTCCGGTCGTAGAGCCAGCCCACGTACTCGCGGATCAAATGGTGATCGGCGGTCTCCAGTTTGGGCTCCGGCGATCCGGGCGGAGTCAGGTATTCGAGGAACTGGCGCAAATCGGCCTTGTAATTCCGCAGCGTGTGGGGCGAGGCGTTGCGTTCATTGCGCAGATGGTAGAGGTAGCGATCGACAGCGGCTTTCATTCCAGGCCCCGGAAAAATTGTAGGACGCATGCCGGCCGGAATCGTTTGCAAGGGGAGGCACGGTGTCCAAAGGATGCAGGCCGGCTTACCGCGGGAGCGGCTCAGGAGTTAGCGGCGCCGGCGTGGAGTTCCGCGGTTTCCGTTTCCGCGGGCTTTTCCGGAGCCATCACCATCTCCCAGTCGCACTTCTCGTTGATGCACGCGCGCATGGGAGGGCCGTTCTTTGACCGCTTCTCAACCACGAAAGGCGCGCCGCACTTGGGGCACGGTTCGGCGATGGGCCGGTGCGGCGTGGTGAAATCGCATTCCGGATACCGGCTGCAGCCGTAGAAGACGCGCATGCGACCCTTCCGCGCGCGCCGCTCGACGAACTCGCCCACTCCGCACTTGGGGCACTTGATGCCCAGCGTCTTGGAGCGGATGTACTTGCACTTCGGATAGCCGGAGCAGCCGATGAATTCTCCGTAACGGCCGTGCTTGATGAGCAGCGGCTGCCCACAATCAGGACAGTTTTCGCCGAGCGGCTGGTCCGGCTGGCGCGCCCGCCGAGTGCCCTGCACGATGCGTCGCGTGGTCCGGCAGTTTGGATAGCCGCTGCAGGCCAGGAAGGGCCCCCACTGCCCGCGCTTGATGATCATCTCGCGGCCGCAGTTGTCGCAGTATTCAGGCCCGGCCTCGCTTTCCACTTCTTCACCCCTGGTCTCGGGCGCCAGGTCGCAAATGTAATCGCACTCGGGGTAACGGCTGCAGCCCAGGAAGAATCCGAGGCGGCTAATGCGCTCGAGCAATTCGCCCTGGCCGCATTTCTCGCACTTCTGGCCCGTGGGTATGCCCGCCTTGTAGGAGGCCATCTCGCCCTCGGCTTTTTCCAGGTCTTCCACAAAGGGCTTGTAGAAATCGGCCACGGATTTGCGCCAGCCGATCTTGCCTTCCTCGATCTCATCCAGCTCCTCTTCGAGCCTGGCCGTAAAGCCGACGTCAAAAATGTCGGCAAAGCTTTTCACCAGCAGCGTGCTCACGCGCTCGCCCAGCATCGTGGGCGTGAAGCGGCCCTGGTCCTTGTGCACATATTCGCGCTCGACGATGGTGGAAATAATCGTGGCGTAGGTGGACGGCCGGCCGATGCCCTTGTCTTCGAGTTCGCGCACCAGTGTCGCTTCCGTGTAGCGCGGCGGAGGCTCGGTGAAATGCTGCTCGGGCCGGATTTTCTCCAGCCGTAGCGCTTCTCCCTCCGCAACCTGCGGCAGCGCGCCGCCCTCGGCACCGGAGTCGGCGTCTTCGTCGTCGCCGGCGGCGGCCTGATACACGGCCAGGTAGCCCTTGAATTTCTCCACGGAGCCGGAGGCGCGGAATGTGTAGTCGCCCGCCGCGACGTCGATGGCCGTCTGGTCGAAAACGGCGGGCACCATCTGCGAGGCCACAAAGCGCTGCCAGATGAGCTGGTAAAGCTTGAACAGATCGTCGTCCAGATAACGCCGCACGTCCTCCGGCCGGCGCGAGACGTCGGTCGGGCGGATGGCTTCGTGCGCTTCCTGCGCTTCCTTTTTCGATTTGTAGAAATTCGGCTTTTCCGGGAGATATTCGGGACCGTAGGCGGCGGGAATCAGGTCGCGCACCTGGGCCAGCGCGTCGGCCGAAACGCGCACCGAATCCGTGCGCATGTAGGTGATCAGCGCGACGCTGCCCTCTTCGCCCAGCTCCACGCCTTCATAGAGCCGCTGTGCCAGCGCCATGGTGCGCTTTGCGGTATAGCGAAGGCGGTTGTAGGCGGCCTGTTGCAGCTTTGACGTGGTGAACGGCGGCGGCGCGTAGCGGCGGCGCTCCTTCTGCGTGACCGCAACCACCTGCCAGCGCGCGGCCTCGCACGCGGCCACGATGCGCTGCGCTTCCGCCTCGTTGGGGACTTCGATGTCCGCGCCCTGGAATTTCACCAGCCTGGCTTCGAACGCCGGAGCCGCGGCCGCTTCAAGCAGCGCGTGAATGGTCCAGTATTCCCTGGGCACGAACGCGCGGATTTCCTGCTCGCGCTCCACAATGAGCCGCAACGCGACGGTCTGCACGCGCCCGGCGGAAGGCCCCCGGCGCACCTTGTCCCACAACAGCGGCGAAATCTTGTAGCCCACGATACGGTCCAGCACGCGCCGGGCCTGCTGCGCGTCCACCAGGTTTTCGTTCACCTGGCCGGCGTGCTCGAAGGCTTCTTTCACCGCCTTCTGGGTGATTTCGTTGAAGGTGACCCGGAAGATCTTCTTCGGGTCTGCGGCGCGCACGGGGGCGGCCTTGGCGCTCTTTTCTTTCGCCTTCGGCTCGGGGGTCTTGCCGTTTTTGCTTCCGTTTTTGCCGTTCTTTCCTTCTTCGGCGGCCTCATCAATCGTGAAGCGCGCAGGTTTCGAGAGCACGAGCTTCAAGTGCGCGGAAATCGCTTCGCCTTCGCGGTCCGGGTCGGCCGCCAGGTAGATGGCGTCCGCGGTGGAGGCCGCCCGCCTCAGGTCGTTAATCACCTTTGCCTTACCGGGAATGATTTGGAGCTTCGGTTCGAAGATGGTCTCGGGGGTCGCGGCCGGAGTCCTGGGCGATTTCTTTGCGCTTTCTTTCCCCGCGGCCTTCGCCTTCCGTTTTCGCTTCTTGCTGCCGTTCTCTCCGGGCAGAAGAATGCCGATCTCCTTGCGCGGCAGGTCCATCACATGGCCATAGGACGCTTTCACTACATAATCGCGTCCCAAGTATTTGTTGATGGTTTTCGCCTTTGCGGGCGATTCGACAATGACGAGCGAGCGTGCCATAGAGTGATCGGTATTCGGCGGCCTCGTTGCCCTGAATGGATGCGCGCTTGCCCGGAAAGGTTACCGGAGCACGCCTCCCCTGACCTCGCGACTCATCTTAGTCACATCAGGGCAAAGACTTACAAGAGGGATTTTACAAAGTGTTTCCCGGGCATCTGCCGGATGGCGCCGCGCATTTCCAGTTCAAAGAGAGCGGCCAGCACTTCGCTCGAACTCAGGCCGGAAAGCTCCACCAACTCGTCCACGTGGCGCGTTTTGTCCGCGGAGAGCAGGCCGTACAGGGTCTTCTCCTCCGGCGAAAACGTGGCTTCGAGCAGCGTGGCGCGTTCTTCGGTGGAAACGCTCTCGGCCGGAAACAATTCAGCGCGGATGTCGGTGGGCAGCTCTTCGACCACGTCTTCCCAGCCGGTAACGAGCTTCGCTCCCTGTTTAATGAGCTGGTTCGGCCCAAAGCTTCCGGCGTGCGTCACGTTGCCGGGCACTCCGTACACTTCACGGCCGAATTCCATGGCCAGCCGCGCAGTGATCAGCGAACCGGAGTACTGCGCGCCCTCCACCACCACCACCCCGAGCGCCATGCCGGCGATGATGCGGTTGCGCACCGGAAAATTCTGCGGCGCAGCGAAGGAGCCCAGCGGAAATTCGGAGATCAGACAGCCGTGCTGCGCGATCTCTTCATGCAGCTTACGGTTCTCCTTCGGATAGATGACGTCGATTCCGGTGCCCAGCACTCCCACCGTAGCGCCGCGGCCGGACTGCTTCAGCGCATCGAGCGCGCCGCGATGCGCGGACGCGTCGATGCCGCGCGCCATCCCGCTGTTCACCACCAGTCCGCGCCCTGCCAGATCGCGCCCCAGCTTTTCCGCCATCTGCACGCCGTACGGCGAGGGTTTGCGCGAGCCCACGATGGAAATCGAATGGCGGCCGAGCAGCTCCGCATTGCCGCGAACATATAGCACCGGCGGGGGGTCGTAAATCTCACGCAGGCGGGGTGGATAGGCGGGATCGTCCCAGGTGAGCAGCTTCGCGCCCAGCTCCCGGACGCGCGCCACCTCTTTTTCCGCCAGCCTCAGCGGCTGCTGCGACCGGATGGCCTGCGCCGCCTCCGCGGGGATGTGGCAGGCTTCCAGCGCCGTCAGTGATGCGGCGAAAACAGCCTCGGGCGAGCCGAACTCGCGAAGCAGCTTCCCCGCAAGCCTCGCACCCAGACCCGGCGTCAGCCCAAGCGCCAGCCAGCCCAGATAGGAATCCGATGGCATGACCCGCCGAGAGGCTATGCGGGCTTTACTGCACTGTCAAGACCACGCGTTGTAGCGTCCGCGTGCTCTGAGGCCGGCAGGGCCTCCGCCCCGGCTCTCGCCTTACCCGAACCTCGAGAGCCGGTATGGCGCCAGCATCTCGACGCGGGCTCCGTCCAGGATTTCTGTCGCGGCAAACTGTCCGATGATCGGCGCGAGCGTGACGCCGCTGTGTGTGGCCGCGATGTACAGGTTCGGGCACGCGTCGGCAAAGCCCAGGATCGGGTATTCGTCCTGCGGCATCACGCGCCAGCCCAGCGTTACGAACTCCAGCTTCGACTGCGTCAGCTCGGGCAGGTAGGCCGCAGCCCGGTCCATCAGCTTCTGGCCGAACTCCGGGCTCGAATCCGTCACCGGAGTCCCGCCGAAATCGCTTCCGGTCACCACGCGCCCATCCGGGTTCTGCTTCATGTGTGCCTGTGGCGCGAGCGCTACCCGGTCGAGCAGCGGCGCGACCGGCGAGGTGTGCGCCAGTACGCCGGGAGAGATCTTCAACGGCACGCGCAGGTCGGCCATCGCAGCCAGGTGAGGCGTCTGCACTCCGGAAGCGAGCACCAGCGTATCGAGCTCGACGCGGCCGTTCGTTGTCTCCACCGCGCTCACTTTGCCGTTGGCGCGGACCAGGCCTTTGACCTCGCAGGGATACATCACGTTCACGCCCAGCTGTTTCGCGCGCTCGAGGATCGTCTGCGTCGCATAGACCGGGTCCAATGCACCTTCGCGTTCGCTGAAGCTGGCTGCGGCAAACGGCTCGGGCATGACGAACGGCAGCAGACGGTGGAATTCGATCTGATCCACAAAGTGCACGGCATAGCCCCACTGCTGGGCGCGCGTCACGTCGGTGCGCAGCGCGTCCGCCGTGGCGCCGACGGGATACCATTCCACGCACCCGCCCCACTGGATTTTCAGGTCGCCGGAAAACTCTTGATCCATCCGCCGCCAGCCGGACATTCCCAGCACGTTGAAATCGAAATAGTTTCGCGGCTGCTTCGAGAAGGTGGCGTTGATCCAGGCGAACGAGTTGCCCGTGGCGCCCGAGGCCGGTTTCGCTCTTTCGAGCAGCGTGACCTGCGCGCCCCGCCGCACCAGATGGTAGGCGATCGAGCTGCCGACGATCCCGCCGCCCACCACGACAATTCGCGCGGGGGCAGCGCGAGCGCCGTCTGGCAGGAACGCCGCGACGGAAACGCCCGCCGAAATCCGGAGAAATCTGCGGCGGTTCATACCCACGTCGTCTATTGTGCACCGGGAAGCGGACTCACGGCCACGGTTCCTCATCCGCGTCACAAATCCACGGCGTGAGCGCAGACGCGTCCATCCCGATCGGCTGGCCTTCCGGAATTTCTGTCGTGGGAGCGGGCTTCCAATCCTTCGGATTCTTTTGGAACAGGGCGATGCGCGCCGCAGCGTAGGCAAAGTGCTCGCGCTGGGCGGCATCGGCCACCGCGGACTGCGCGGCGAGCCATTTGCGCAATTCCTCGAGTTTTGCCCAGGCCACCGCGCGCACCTGCGCCGGCGCGCGCTCGTTCATCGCCAGCGCGAACACATGTTCGAGCGCGACGTCGTCCACCGTCCGGCCCACCTCTCCCGCGTAGCCTGCCGCGCGCGGCGACTTCCAGGTGGCGGCGAGCAGCCGGTCCACGATTTCTTCGAGCCCGGGCATCTTGGCGTCTTCCGCGTGGCCTTCCACCAGGCGCGCGGCGCGCTCCGGGTCGAGCAGCAACGCGGTCACATGATTGGCCGCTGCTTCCGCCGGCGCTGTCGCGTCGAAGGTGAGTCCTGTGTGCCCGTGAAAATCCTCGCGGTCCCGCTCGTACTCCGGGGGCTTCGGCGGAATCAGCCGCAGCACCGGCTCGGGAAGCGAAAGCACGGCGGGGTCGAGCGTGCGCAGCACGGCATGGAGCGCCCGGCGCTGCTCTTCCGCGGTCACCGGCACCAGCGGCTTCTGCCCGTCCCCGCGCACCGCAAACGTGTAATCCACTCCGCCGATTTCTTTGATCGCGGCTTCCACTTGGTAGCGATGCAGCAGATAGAGCGGAACCAGGACGTCTTCCAGCGTGGCCATCGGCGCGCCGATGCGGATGTTGTGCTCGGAGAAACGCTTCAAGGCCGCCGCCCGGATGGTCATCAGGCGGTTCAACTCGTCCACCGCATTCGTTCCGTTGTCCCAAAGGTGCGCGATCGGGCTCGCGCTCCCCGGCGGGCGCGCGTCCTGGTCCGTCAGATAGCGCAGGCCGCGCTCGCGCGCGCCGCGCAGGATGGCTTCGAGGCCCTGCTGCTCGTCGGTGCCCGGTGGAAAATCCTGGTAGCCATAGGCGATGGTCACCTTGTCCCACTCGCCGATTCCGGTGGCGTATGCGTTTGAGAGGTCCGGCACTCCGTCTTTCCCCAGCGTGACGAGCGGGTGCGGATAATCCATCACCGACGCACGGTTGTTCGTGCTCGCCGCGAAGTTGTGCAGCAATCCGAGCGAATGGCCCACCTCGTGCGCCGCAAGCTGCCTCAGCCGCGCGAGCGACATGGCCAGCATTCCTGAAGGGACATCTCCATCGCCGGTATAGGGAGCGAGCAGGCCCTCGGCGATCAGATAGTCCTGCCGCACGCGCAGCGAGCCCAGCGTCACGTGGCCCTTCAGCATTTCGCCTGTGCGCGGGTCGGTGACCGCCCCGCCGTACGACCAGCCGCGCGTCGCGCGGTGCACCCACTGCACCAGGTTGTAACGCACGTCCATCGGGTCGGCGCCTTCGGGCATCAACTCCACGCGGAAGGCATCCTTATATCCCGCGGCTTCGAAGGCCTGGTTCCACCAGCGCATGCCCTCCATCAGCGCCGAGCGGATCGGCTCCGGAGCGCCCCGGTCGAGGTAATAAACGATAGGCTGGACGGGCTCGCTCACCGCCGCGCTCGGGTCCTTCTTCGCCAGCCGGTGCCGCGCGATGTAACGTTTCAATAGCGGCTCGCCCACAGGGGTGGTGTAGTCCGCGTATTCGATCCCGAAATATCCCGCGCGCGGATCGTACCGCCGCATCTTGTAGCCGGGCTCGGGCAGCTTTACAAACGAGGTGTGCTCCCGGACCGTCACCGCGTTCGGCGTCGGCACCACCTGCCGCAGCCAGTTCCCCGGCTCTTCGCCGGTGAACGTCAGCGTGACCTCGACTTCCGTATTGAGCGGGAAGTTTCGCGTCCGCGGCAGGAAGAAAGCGCAGCGAGAAGCGTCCACACGAAAGTTGCCTTGGTGCGTGCGCCCGAGCGTGCCGGTGACGTTGTGCGTATCGCGCAGGAAGAAGCTGGTCGCATCCACCAGCACGCGCCCGTCTTCCTCCGCGGCCACGTCGAAGCCCCAAAGTACGGATTCCGCAAACGATTCGCGCACTGCGCGCCGCTCATCGGCGCTGTCGCTCACGGCGCGGTAGCGATAATTTGCTTCCACCAGCAGCACCTTCGGCCCGCTGCGTTCCCAGCGCACCACGCGTGTTTGCCCCAGTTGCCCGCGGTCGAGTCCGATGTCGTTCGAACCCACGCCTGCCGGCAGCGACTCGATGTAGAGAAACTCCGCGCCCCAATCGCCCGCTTCCAGCCACATCTTTCCGGCTTTTTCATCCCAGTAGAGCGGAACGTATCCCGGCAATTTCTGCATTCCGGCTGTCTTCGCCGCAATTGTCGCCGGGCCGGCAGACTCCGTGGGTTTCTGCGCGAGCGCGAAATCACCACAAACAAAAATCACCACCAAGACCAAGGCCATTCGCCGCATCGATCTCCTCCGCGAGCAGGGCAGAACCTTTGTCCACGCCGCACGATTTGTCAAGGGACCGCAGTTTCCTCCGCAGCCGCTGCCTCAAACGTTATAATGCGCGCGCTCATGGCCCTTGCCCCCGGCACAAAACTCGGGCCCTATGAAATCGCCGTGCCGCTCGGCGCGGGCGGCATGGGCGAAGTCTATCGTGCGCGCGACACGCGGCTGGGCCGCGACGTCGCCATCAAAGTTCTCCCCGAATCGCTCGCCAAAGACCCCGATCGCCTGCGGCGTTTCGAGCAGGAAGCGCGAACGATTGCCGCCTTGAACCATCCGAACATCTTGGGAATCCACGACATTGGAGCGTTCCAGGGTGCGCCGTTCCTGGTCAGCGAGCTTCTGGAGGGCCAAACCCTTCGCGAAAAGCTCGAAGCCGGGCCTCTCGCCGTTCGCCGCGCCGTCGAGTACGCGCTCGGCATCGCCTCCGGACTCGCCGCCGCGCACGAGAAGGGAATCGTGCATCGCGACCTGAAACCGGAGAACGTGTTCATCACTCGCGACGAACGCGTCAAAGTCCTCGATTTCGGTCTGGCCAAGCTCGTAACTGCGGCCGAAGTCGAGGACGCTGCCGCCACTCTCACCAGTCCCGCCACTTTGCCCGGCACCGTCATGGGCACCGTCGGCTACATGTCGCCCGAACAGGTGCGAGGCGAAGCCACCGACGCGCGTTCCGACATCTTCAGCTTTGGCGCCGTGCTTTTCGAAATGCTCGCGGGCAGGCGCGCCTTCAGACGCGATACCTCCGCGGAAACCATGACCGCTATCCTGCGGGAAGAGCCACCGGAGTTGAGCGGCACAGGATTGCAGGCCCCGCTGGCGCTGCAGCGGATTCTCTCCCGCTGTCTCGAAAAGAATCGCGAGCGCAGATTTCAGTCCGCCAGCGACCTCGCCTTTGCCATCGAATCACTCAGCGGAACCTCGGCAACGGCCGCAGTTCCGGCCCCGCTTCCGGCCCTTGATCGGCCGAAGGCCGTGCGGGCTTGGCTGCCCTGGGCCGGCGCGGTGCTGGGCATGATCGCGGTCGGAGCGGCTGCCTGGCTGTTCGCCGTTCGCTCCGCGGTCAGACCGCAGCCCAAATTTACCCAACTCACCTACCAGCAAGGCTATATCTCGAATGCGCGATTCGCCCGGGATGGGCAAACCGTCGTCTATAGCGCGCAGTGGAACGCCGACCCTATCCAGGTGTACTCCGTCCGGATGGAATTTCCGCAATCGACGAAAGTCGATCTTCCCAGCGCGGGCCTGTTCGCGCTCTCTCCCAGCGGTGATCTCGAGCTCGAACTCGATACCGTGCGTGAAGGCTGGTTTTCGTACGGAACCATGGCCCGGGCGCAAATGTCGGGAGGCACGCCGCGTCCCCAGGAGAACGAAGTGATTGCGGTCGATTATGCGCCCGATGGCAAGACCCTGGCGGTTGTCCGTCGAGCCAGCCGCAAAGTCCAGCTCGAGTATCCCGAGGGCAAGATCATCTATTCCACTGCTGGGTACTTGGACTACGTGCGTGTTTCTCCGTCCGGCCAGGAAGTCGCCTTCGTCGAACATCCCGTCTACGGCGACGACCGGGGCTGGATTTCCGTCGTGGATGCCACAGGCAGCCGCAAGCAGTTGACCGCGGATTTTGCCACCACCCAGGGACTCGCCTGGTCGCGGGATGGGAAGGAAATCTGGTTCACCGCTGCCGATTCCACGGATCGGCAACTCCTCGCCGTGAGCCTCGCGGGAAAGCTCCGCACCATCCTCGCCACGCCGCAGAATATGCGCATTCTGGATATCGCGGCAGATGGCCGCGTGCTGGTTTCCAGCGAACTGCAGAAGACGGAAGTCGACGGTGTCGACCCGGCAACCGGCAAGGAACGGCGCGGCTTGGAATGGTTCGATGGCTCCGTCATGGGCGATATTCTCCCCGACGGTAGTGCGATTGCCTATCTCGAGTATGGCGGGCCGGCGGGCCCGCTCTACCTCGTGGTCTACCGGAAACTGGACGGCTCGGCGCCGGTAGCTCTGGGCCCCGGCGGCAATCCCGATTTTTCACCCGACGGAACCACGCTCGCGGCGACGCTGCTCACGCGGCCTCCGCAAGTTGTCCTGCATCCCATCGGCGCGGGAGAGAGCCGTCGCTTGCCGGTGGGAGAGATTACGAGCCTCAAGCATGTGGCTTGGTTTCCGGACGGCAAACATCTGTTGGTCGTCGGAGCGGCTGAGGGGCAGGCCCTTCGGAGCTACCAGATGGATCTCGACGGCGGTAATTTGCGGCCCTTGGGCTCTGCCGATTTCATGGGCGTCGCCGTCGCCGCCGATGGAAAGCGCATCGCGGGACGCATCGCTTCCGGCGAAGCTGCCGTGTTGGATCTGACGACGCAGAAACTCGAAATCATTCCGGGCGTCGAGCCCGGGGAAGTATTGGACAAATGGACGGAGGATGGACGCGCTCTGATCGTCTTCTCGTCAACGCCCTGGGAGGCGCGCATCTTCCGCGTCGAAGTGCCTGACGGCAGGCGCACCTTGCTCGCGGCCTTCGAACCTTCCGACAAGGCGGGCTCGACCATGCCCTTGCGGTTGGCCTACGCCCAGCGCAGCAGGACCTGCGTCTTTAGCAAGGTACGAATTCTCTGCAACTTGTACCTGGTCGAAGGCTTGCAGTAAAGGATTCGTCCGCCAGATGTCATCCCGAACCCAGTCCCGCGAAGCGGGAATGGG
>JASHSV010000133.1 GCA_030038535.1 Candidatus Acidiferrales bacterium | reverse complement strand
TTCGGGCGTCGGATACTTCGGAAAAAGTGTCGCCGTCACCTGGTTCACGCGCTCGTCCGTGCACTGTGCCGATAGAATCGTGGCAATCAGCAACTGGAATGGATTGTCGTGGTGCAGCGCGCAGGTTGCCGCCGGATACGCCTCGTCCAGTTTCTCCAGGATCGCCTGCACGCGCGCCGGCTTTGCCCCCTTCGCCGGCCCTTTGGCATGCCTCGGCGGGCCTCCGCCTTTCTTCGCCAAGGCTTGCTTCCGCTCTTTTTTCCTCGTCTTCGTGATCCTCTTCATCCTTTCCCTGCCTCCGCCAGGTATCTCGCCAGCCTTTCAAACGCCCGCCCGCGATGGCTCACTCGATCCTTTTCTCCACGCGCCAGCTCTGCAAACGTTTTTCCCGCTGGCTCGTAGTAGAACACCGGATCGTATCCGAAGCCTCCGCTCCCCCGCGGCGCTTCCAGAATGGTTCCTTCCACCGCTCCCGAAAACACCGCCTCCACGCGCCCCTGCCGCGCGAGCGCCAGCACGCACACGAACCGCGCCGCGCGCTCCGTCCCTGTTTTTCCCGTCATTGCTCCAAGCAGCTTCGCGATATTTTTTCGCGCGTCGCCCTCGGGCCCCGCGTACCGGCTCGAACGCGCTCCGGGCTCCCCTCCCAGTGCCGGCACCACCAGCCCCGAATCGTCCGCCAGCACCAGCGCCAGATTTCCCCGGCCGTAATGCATCGCTTTTCCCGCCGCATTTTCCGCCAGCGTCTCAGCGGATTCCTCGAACTCCGGCACGCTCTCGAACCCCGGCAGCGGCTCCACGCTCAGCCCGCCGCCCGAGCGCGCGCCAAGCTCGCGGAATTCCTCGATTTTTCCACGGTTCGACGATGCCACCAGCAATCTAACGCCGGGCACGGAAGTCCATCTGCAGCAGGTCCTGCTGCGCTTCGGAGATCTTTTGCACGCCTTGTCCTGCCAGTTCTAGCAGCCGGTCCAGTTCCGGCCCCGTGAATGGCCGCCCCTCGCCCGTCGCCTGCAGCTCCACGAATTCGCCGCGCCCCGTCCTCACCACGTTCATATCCACCGCTGCGCGCGAGTCCTCCTCGTAGCACAGGTCCAGCAGGCATTCACCCTCCACGATGCCTACGGAAGTCGCCGCCACCGAATCCCTCAGCGGGATTGCCCGCAGGATGTGCGCCGCCACCATGCGCTCGAACGCCAGCGCCAGCGCCACAAACGCTCCCGTAATCGACGCCGTCCGCGTCCCCCCGTCCGCCTGGATCACGTCGCAATCCATCCACACCGTCCGTTCGCCCAGCGCCGCGGCGTCCGTCACCGCGCGCAGCGACCGCCCGATCAGACGCTGGATTTCCAGCGTTCGCCCCGATGCGCGTCCGCGCATCGATTCCCGTTGCGTCCGCGTTTCCGTCGCTCGCGGCAGCATTCCGTACTCGCTCGTCACCCAGCCCTTTCCCGTGCCCTTCAGGAACGACGGAACGCCGTCTTCCAGGCTGGCTGTGCAGATCACCCGCGTATTTCCCACCTCGATCAGCACGCTTCCTTCCGCGTTGGGAATGAAATCGGGTGTGAATCGCACCGGCCGCATTTGGTTCGGGGCTCGTCCGTCGTTTCGCACTCGTCCTCCGCTTGCCCGGCTGGGATTCTACTCCCCGCCTCGCGGCTTCGTCGCCGCTGGAATTTTCTTTTCTTCGGCCGCAGGGGCTTTTACCGGTGGCTCGGAGGGCTGCGATGCAATCGTCCCCGCCGGCTTCGGCTGTGCCGCAGGCGTTGCGGCTGCGGGCGCCGCCGGTGTCGCCGGCCCCATCAGCGTCAAGTCGAACGCCCCGCTCAGGTCCACGTGTCCCGCCAGCGTCTCCGCCTCGTGGCCGTCAATCAGGATGTGCAGCCGGCGCACCTGCGGCACTGCCGCATGCAGCGTGCGCGTTATGGCGTCAAGCGCCAGTTGCTCGGTCGCGATGCCGGAGGGAAGCTCGTGCGGGAGCGCTTCGGAAAAATCTGCCACTGCCGTCCCGTCGTCCATCAAATAGAACGCCAGCAGCGTCGTATCGAGCGGCAGCGGCCGTTGCTCGGGTGTGGGCGCGCCCGTAATCAGCCATTCCAGCGCCGCGCGCGCCCGCTCCACAGGGTCCGTTCCCAGCGCCAGCGGCGTTTCCACCGGCGCGAGTTGTCCCGGGTCCGTCTCTGAAAGCCAGTACATGGGCACCTTTTCCTTCTTTGCGTCGCGCGCTTCCTCCGCCGGACGGATCACTTCCCGCCGCGCCACTTCCTCCGTCTGCTCCGGACGTTCCAGCCGCGACACCCGCAGTCGCAGCGCCGGCAGCTCCACCAGTCCCGCGAGCACCGCAAGCACCAGCAGCAGAATCACGATGCGTACTGCCCGCGGCATCATGGTCTCCCTTCGCTGGCCTGCCGGTACGCCGCGATCGCTTTCACCATTGCCGTAGCCAGCGGAACCGCCGTTTTTTCGAGCGACGCCGGATTCGCTTCCGCCACCCGCGAGAGTTCGATGGCCACTGCTGGATGGGCAACCACGCGGAGTTGCCGCACCTCCGCGAATTGCGGCACGTCCGGAGATCGTGGCAGTTTCTGCGCCAGCTCCACCTGCACCAGTTCCGCCAGCCTCCGGCTCGCCACCAGATATCCCGCCTGCGCGTCGTCCCAGCGCACCGCCTCGATCCCCGGCGGACGCGGCACAAAGGCTGGCGGCGCTCCGCCGTGAGGCGTGCCGAAGGAATACGCTTGTGCCGTGTTCGCTTCTCCCGTCGACCCCACGTGCAGGCTCACAAAGTAGCCCGCCCCCAGCGCGTTCGCCACCGCCGCGCGCTCGTCGATCGAGACCGCCGAATCGTTCTGCCGCGTCAGCACCACGCGAATTCCCTGGCGCTCCAGCTCGCGCCGCATTCCCAGCGCAATCGCCAGCACCAGGTCTTTCTCCACCGCCCCTTCTTCCGCTGGATCTCCATGCGCGCCGCTGTCCTGCCCGCCGTGGGCCGGATCGAGAATCACCGTGGTCGGCGGAGGTGTGGCCGGGCGCTCGATGGGGGACGGGGGCGGAAACAGCGGCGGCGGCGCCTGCTGCGTGGTGGGAGCGTGTATCGGCGGCCCGGGCGACTGCGGCGGCATGGGCGCCTGCGCGCCAGGATTCGCGCTGCCAAACGCGGCCAGCGCGACGAATATTGCCGCCAAGCCAGCCGTGCGCGCAGACTTTTTCTTCCCCATCCCGCCGAAAAGCATAGCAGATAGATGGCAACGGCGAGGCCCGGGGGCTGGAAACCCGGTATAAAATCGCGACCCTCAGTCCTCGAAAACAAAATCTAGTCCCTGGGATAAGGAGACCGCTTCATGCATCGAATGTGGACACGGAGAGTGCTTTACCCGGCGCTTCTGCTGCTCTTGTTCGCCCAGCGCCCCGCGATTCTGGCAGCGGGTGCGGCGGAAAGCGTCCGGGAGCGCTTCCTCGGCACTTGGCGGCTGGTGGCTATCGAAAACATCTCCAAGGAAGGGAAGGTGACCTACCCGGATTTCGGCCCCCATGCCGTGGGCTACCTCATCTACTCGCCCCAAGGCCGCATGTGCGCGGCACTCATGAACCCCGATCGCCCGCAGTGGAAAGAGCCGCGCCAGGTAACCGAGAAAGAGAAGATCGCGCTCTTCGATTCGTTCTACGCCTACTGCGGGAAATACGAGATCAAAGAGGCTGAGCACGTCATGATGCACCTTCCCGAGGTGGCTTTGACGCCCGACTATGTCCGCAGCCTGCAGCCTCGCCCCTATTCGTTTGACGGCGACCGCCTCACCTTTTCCGGCCCGGACTCGGGACCGCAAGGCGGGACCTACAAGGTCGTCTGGGAAAAGGTGAAATAATCGAGCTATCCTGCATCTGTCCGCGCCGTCGCTTGATGGTTCGGCGGAAGCGCGCGTTTGCAAATGAAGCCATGGAACAACGGAGCCGGCAGCGAGGCATGAGACGACTCGGGATTCTTTCGTTCTTTGGAATTTTCAGGGCACGGCAAAAGACCTGCGAAGCTTGCGATGCGCAATTTGAATGCTCTTCGCTTGCCAAGCCCTGCTGGTGCGGCGAAGTCAAGCTGAGCGCACACGCGTTGGCAGAGCTGAAATCGCGCTACAAGGATTGTTTGTGTCCGGGTTGCTTGAACCAAGCCGCGGGGAAATCTTCTTCCGCCGCCGAAGGCCTGCCTTAGGCGTCACACTGTGGGTCTGCCGCCGTAAAGCCACAGGGTATTTCCCTCCCCGACGGGGGATAGCTCACCCTGTAATCCGGCCTTCGTCCCTCCTCGCGTCCAAACCCGGCTTCCTAATTGGGGTTGTGCCCCCGGCGCACAGGGTCTAATTTCGGCGATCGTTTCGTCCTAAGGGGTAGAGGCTGCTCGGCGCCCACAGGCGCCCCTAAACGCTTCCTGGAGGCGTCGCCCCCGGCAGCGGCTCCCGCGTCACCCTGGAAACCAGCCCGAAAAGCGACACCACCACCACGCACAATCCAATTCCTCCAGCCACGAGCGCCGGTGTGAATGACCCCGTTGTCAGTTCCGTTTCGATCTGCACCTGTGTTGGGTCCGCAGGGTTGTACCGGATCATGTGTACGCTCCGGTCG
>JASHSV010000132.1 GCA_030038535.1 Candidatus Acidiferrales bacterium | reverse complement strand
TCCGACGATGCGGAAAGGCAGCAGGATGAGCCACACGAGAGGAAACAATACGAGAGCGAGAATCGCAATGGGCCAGCACAGAACGAACAGGATGCACCAGAGAAAAAATCCGGCCATGGTCCCCTCCGGCCGCGCGGGCAGCCTCGATTCAGGTACGCACGAAACGGGTAAAAGGTTCTGTGCGCAGGCTCACATGGCGCTGGTTACGGGTGATCGCGCCCGGAGGCCAAACTGAAGGGCTTGAGTTGTGCGGCGAGGGCCGGAGGAACTTCGGCATCCACCCAGAGATGCGAATCGCGCACTTCCGAGGCGAAGACGCGGCCGCGAGAGTGAAGACGGGCGAGGGTGCGACCGTCGTCGAGGGCCAATTCGAACTGCATGCGCACCAAACCTTCCGAGGGGAGCGCGACCTCGATGCGAGCGAGCAGATCACGGAGGCCGTCGCCATGGAGGGCGGAGACGCACACGCTGTGACCGCCAGCGAGAGATTGGAGCTGGTCCTCGGAGAGGCGGTCGCATTTATTGAGGACATGGATGCGCGGACGGCCGGCGAGGCCGAGCTCGTCGAGGATTTTGACAACCTCGGCGTCGTGCTCGGTGTGATGAGGGCTGGAGATATCCGTGACGTGCAGGATGAGCGCGGCCTCCTGCGCTTCTTCGAGCGTGGCGCGGAAGGCAGCGATCAGACCGGGGGGCAGATCGCGGATGAAGCCTACTGTATCCGAAAGGAGAACGCGGCGGCCGGAGGGGAGCGCAACGGCGCGGACGGTGGGATCGAGCGTGGCAAACATGCGCGGCGAGGTGACGACGCCGGCGCGGGTGAGGGCGTTGAAGAGGGTGGATTTGCCGGCGTTGGTATAGCCGACGAGTGCAGCGGAGGGAAGCGGGATATCGCGGCGCGCGCCGCGCTGGACGCGACGGCGGCGGCGGACGAGCTCGATTTCCGCGCGGATTTTGGCGATACGGCCGCGGATGCGGCGGCGGTCGGTTTCCAATTTCTGCTCGCCAGGGCCGCGGGTGCCGATGCCGCCACCAAGCCTGGAAAGCTCGACGCCCCGGCCTGCGAGGCGAGGCAGGAGGTAATTGAGCTGGGCGAGTTCGACCTGGAGCATGCCTTCGCGGGTGCGGGCGTGACGGGCGAAAATATCGAGAATCAATTGGGTGCGGTCGAGCACGCTGCAATCGAGGGCTTTTTCGATGTTGCGCTGCTGTGCGGGAGTGAGGTTGCGGTCGAAGATGACGACGGAGGCGCGACGGGCCAGGGCCTCAGCGCGAATCTCGTCCAATTTTCCGCGGCCGACAACGCTGGCGGGATCAAGCTCGTCGCGCATCTGGATGAGAGAACCGGCGACATCGGCGCCAGCGCTGAGGGCGAGCTCGCGGAGTTCTTCGATGCGTTCGCGCTCATAGTCGGAAGCGGCGAGGCCCGGCAGGCGCGCGGTACGCCTGAGCCCGACGCCCACCAGCAGGACGTGCTCCGACGAGCCGACGGGTTGAAGCGTCTTCATTTACGTTTCGGGAACAACGGGAAGCAGGGCCGCGAAAGCCTCCCGGAGGCCGCGGTTGGAAGCGCAATGTGGACCACGGGCGGGAACTGCCGTTGCGACCTGCGAAGAATGTCCAGTTGCCTCGGAAACATTATAGCGCGCCGCCTGCCGCGCCGCTTCCAGCCGCGGGAGGCCCGATGCGATCGGCGAGCAGTGCGAAGACGCGCGCAGCGACGGCCGGATCGTCACCAAATCCATCGAACCAGTCCACGCCGGATTCGCGCCGGAACCAGGTGATCTGGCGCTTGGCGTAACGGCGCGTGGCCTGCTGGATGGCGCGAACGGCGGTCTCGAAATCGACGACGCCGGCCAAATGAGCGCGCAGCTCGCCGTAACCGATGAACTGGAAGGGCTTGGCGCCGGGGTCGAAGCCGCGGGCGAGGAGCGAGCGCACTTCGTCGAGCCATCCGGCGGCGAGCATGGCGCGGGTGCGGCGCTCGATACGTTCGTAGAGTGCAGGGCGCGGCGGGAGCAGGCCGATCTTGACAACCTGGAAGCCCTCGAGACGCGGACGCGGCTGACGCAAGAGGTCGCTCATGGGCTGGCCGGAGGAAAGGCAGACTTCGATGGCGCGAATGAGCTTGGCCGCATCCTGGGGCGCGATGCGGGAGGCCGTGGGCGGGTCCAGTCGCTGGAGAATACGGTGGAGATAGGGGGCGCCGCGCAGCTTTGCGCGGCCGCGGAGGCGTTCGCGCAGCTCCTCGGAACGGGCAGGAGCGTCGGCCAGGCCTTCCAGGAGGGCGCGCAGGTAGAGCCCGGTGCCAGCGGTCAGGACGGGAAGACGGCGGCGGCGGCGCAGGCCGGCGAGCGCATCGAGGGCACGGCGACGATAGTCTCCGGCGGTGAAAATCTCGTGAGGTTCGAGGAGATCCATCAGATGGTGCGGGACACCGAGCCGTTCGGGGCTTCGCGGCTTGGAGGTGCCGATATCGAAGTAGCGATAGAGCTGAGTGGAATCGCAGCAGACCACCTCGCCCTGCCAGCGCCGCGCGAGTTCGATGGCCAGGGCGGACTTTCCGGCGGCGGTGGGACCGAGGATGACGAGGAGGGGAGCGGGCTGATTCATTCGAACAGGCGCGCGTAGCGGAACAGCAAGAAGGCGAAGACGAGGAGCGCGGCGAGCAACGAGCCGAGCACCTGAGGGCGCGTGGGCTTCACTGAATTTCTTCCGGCCGGTAGTTGTAGAAAAAGATGAAGCGGAGCTCGATAAAGGGCCCGGGGAATGCGGGGGGCAGTTGCTCGAAGGGGCTGGAGCCACGAATGGCGGAGAGAGCGGCGCGATCCAACGGTTCCTTGCCCGAAGTAGAGCGAAGATTGGGATCGGTGAGGGGAACGGAACCGTCGCGCATGATTTTGAAATCGATGACGACGCGGCCACGATCGCCCATGCGGGCGGATTCGGGCATGACGGAATACCATTCGCGGCGGACGCGGTCCACAACGCGATTGAGGTAGCTGCTGAAGTCGATGCCCTGGTCGGGCGTGAGCATCTGCACGCCGCCGCCGAGATAGCCGTTGCCACCACCGCCGCCCATGCCACCCATTCCACCGCCCATGCCACGGGGCATCGCTCCGCCGAAGGAAACAGGGGGTGTTTGTCCCTTGTTCGCCGCGCCATTGATGGCATCTTCGAGCGCACGGCCGGGAGAAACGGAGGGCAGCTTGAATGCTGGCGTAGGAGCGTCGGGGACAGGCTTGGGGGCTTCAATACGCGGAGCAGCCTGGGGCCGTTCGATTGGAGCCGGAATTTGCTGGGGAATCTGAGGAACGGGCGCACTGGGCAATTCCTGCGTCGGGCGCGGAGCGGGCGCGGGAGCGGGCGCAGGCGTAGGAAGAACGTCGGGCACGAGCTTTTTGAGCAGGCCGGGATCGACGTTCAGTTTCTCGCCGGGACCAGGAGGCTTCGGCGCGGACTTCGGCTGGCTGAACATGGAATTGGAAGGGAGATACAGCGAGAGAGCGCGCGAGGTGGCGTCGATCTCCGCCTCGGTGGGCTCGTGCCGGGGAATCGCGACGGCGAGAATGAAGATTATGAGCGCCAGAACCAGGTGAACGACCAAGGAACCAGCGGGAATGAGCCAGCTGCGATCACTGGGCAGCTCGCTCACCTGCTTGGGCATGAGCTTGACCTGCCCGGTGGTGAAGACGTCGGCGGTGACGAGGTCTTCCTGTTCGAGCACCTCGATAGGAAGGAAGGTCTCGGCGACAAGCTCCTTGGGGCGGGCGTCCACGGGCACGGCCATGCGCTCGTCCGCATCGGTGGGGAGGATGTGGTCGCCGGGAGAAGGCAATTCAAGCGTGCCGGGCTCGGCTTCGCGCGGGATCAGGATGCGCCCGCCGAGCACTTCCAGCGGCATATGCAGGGGGATTTTGGATTCTGTTTCGAGCGGTTTCAGAGGGATGTCGGCCTGGAGGAGCTGACGTTCGTCGAGGATGGTCCAGGCGCGCTTGCGCCCATCCGTCGGCGTCGGGGAGACGGGCGACAACTTTTCCGGGACTAGCAATCGCGGAATCATGCGGGATGTTGGGGAACGAATTCGTCGATTTGGACGCGGCCGCGGTGCGTGAGGATGCCCGCCATGACGCGGTCAGCGAGCTGGAGGGCGCGGCGGCCGGCGGCGCCATCGACGAGAGGAGTTTTGCGCGAGGCGACGGCGTCGAGAAAAGAAGCAAGCTCCTTGCGAAGAGGCTCGACGGGCTCGGCCGGCAATTTCTCGAAATTGAACTGGGGCGGGCCGGGGGCCGCGGAATCGGCGACGCGGATGCGCACGGCATCGCGGCGGGCGAAATCGACGGAAAGATACTCGTGCGTCTGGAAGAAACGCAATTTGCGGACGCGCTCGGTGGAGACGCGGC
>JASHSV010000131.1 GCA_030038535.1 Candidatus Acidiferrales bacterium | reverse complement strand
AAGATGCCCGCCGCGCCCATCCCGCCGCCCACGCACATGGTCACCATGCCGTAGCGCGCGTTGCGGCGCTCGAGTTCACGGAGGATCGTAGCTGTCAGCTTGGCTCCGGTGCAGCCGAGCGGATGGCCGAGAGCGATCGCTCCGCCATTGGGATTCACCTTGGCGGGATCAAGCCCGGCGAGTTTGATGACGGACATCGCCTGAGCGGCAAAGGCTTCGTTCAATTCAATCACAGCGATATCGTCGAGCTTGAGGCCGGCAAGCTTGAGCGCCTTGGGAATCGCGAACACCGGACCCACGCCCATCTCCTCCGGCAGGCAGCCCGCGGTGGCAAACGAGACGAAGCGCGCGAGCGGCTTGAGGCCGAGCTGTGCGGCGCGTTCCGCGCTCATCACGATGGAAGCCGCGGCGCCGTCGCTCATCTGCGAACTGTTTCCGGCGGTGACGGTGCCCTTGGCATGGAAGGCGGGCTTGAGTTTGGCGAGGGCGTCTGCAGATGTGTCCGCGCGCGGGCCTTCGTCGATCGAAAATGTGTAGGTCGAGGTTTTCGGCTTCGTGCCGTTCATCGCCGTGACGCTCACTTCGACGGGAACCACCTCGTCCTTGAAGTGACAGGAAGAGATGGCGGCGAGGGCCTTCTGATGGCTGGCGAGCGAAAACGCGTCGGCCATTTCGCGCGTGATGCCGTGCTTGGCGGCGAGATTTTCAGCGGTGAGGCCCATGCCGAGGTAAGCGTCGGGATAATGGTCAATCAGCCAGGGATTCGGAGAAACTTTATTGCCGCCCATGGGAACCATGGTCATGGATTCAGCGCCGCCGGCAAGGATTACGTCGGAGCCGCCTCCGCGGACGCGCTCCGCGGCCATGGCGATCGATTGCAGGCCGGAGGAACAGAAGCGGTTGATGGTCATCGCCGAGGCTTCGACGGGCAGGCCGGCGCGAAGCGAACAGATGCGCGCCATATTCATCCCCTGCTCGCCTTCGGGCATGGCGCAGCCAATGATCACGTCGTCGATTTCTTTGGGATCGAGCTGGGGGACGCGTGCGAGTGCGCCGCGAATGGCAATCGCGCCCAAATCGTCGGGGCGCATGGTGCGCAGAGCGCCCTTACCCGCTTTCCCCACCGCAGTACGCACGGAGCTCACAATCACGGCTTCACGCATGGTGATTCCCTTCCCTTTCCAGCAATCCTGATTCTTAGTATTTGACGCCTGGGACGGCGAAAACGCAACATCCCGCGGAGCGCGCTACGACGCCAGGGTCGCAGTTGATTTTCTCTCCACGCGGCCCCGCCACGCCTGCAGCCGAGCTTTCTCAGACGCCAAACCCCAACAGCACCCAGAGGGGCATGAGGATTAAAAAGGACGGTAAAGCGAACCAGCCGCTTTTTCCGCCTCCCACAGCGACGAGGATCATCGCCGGCCCGGAGAGCAGCGCGTCAAAACCGACCACATGTCCCACGAGCCTTGTGGGAACCGGAGGCGACCAGGCTAAGATCACCACGGCAAGGCCGGAGGCCACATTGGCAGTCGCGGCCCACAAGCCCGCTAGGGCACAAACCTTCCGCGACGGCCTAAGCGTGCTCCGGTCATACCTCCTATACCGGCGCCATGCCTCAGCAACGAATACGCTTGCGAGAACGGCCAAAAGGACCAGCCTATATTCCTCGTCGATGCGGTCCCGGTAACGAACGAGGAGCAGGCCAGCGAGAACAGCCAGAAAAGCTAGCGGAATCTTCCACGCGTTTTTGGAGGCCGTCATAAACTTCCCTTTTAATTGGGATCGCGGTGTTGAAACCACCGGACTGCCTGCACCCGCACGATCCGTCTTTAGACCTCATTTCTAAAACGATCGATCAAGGCGCGTACTGGGTAAAGACGTAGTCGCGATCTTTGATCGGTACGTGACAGGGGAAACAGGTGTTGTGCTTGGCCTCGTTTGCGGGTTTGCCATTTTTATCGAATTGAGCGTATCCCCAGCCGCCCGACGCCGCGTATTTTCTCGAGTCCTTGACCATGAATTGGAGGTACCACTCCGGCTGAGGGCCTGCGACAAAGGATTGCTCACGGCCGAAAACTTTGTTGTTTTCCTCCGAGGGGACATACTCCCAGGATAGCCGGGCGATGACTGCGCCGTCGGGGAACGGCAGTTTCCCTTCCCGGTAGGCCTTGACGGCAATATCATTGCCTAGAACGGCGCGCAAATCGTTAAGGTTGCCCGCCTCGTGGGCCACGGATATCAATTTCCAGTCGCGGTAGCCGGGGAAAATCTTGATTCGGTAGACCGGTGCGGCCTCTTGCTCCGCGCTTCCCGTTGTGGGCGCCGTGAAGGCGACCACACCGGCCGTTGCTACGGCGGCGACCAATAGGAAGGTCATCTTTCTCATACGGTGCCTCCTTTTTCTCCTTAATTTGAGCCGGAATTTCCGATTTGGACCTCTGACTCGCGCTTCGAACGCTTCTCCCACTCTCGACACAACGAATTCTCAGAGACGGCTCCTATCCGCCTCTTCGGCCCCGGACTTGGCTACCGCAATCGCACAAATTGGAAATCTGGGTTTCGAGGTAGTCATAAACTCCACTCCGAATGGGCTTCTCCTCAGGGCGATCCGGACTGCAAAAACGCGGCGGAGGCGCCCACCCATTCGAGATCGCGATTGTGGTCCACGCCCATCATTTTGCCGCGGCCCATGCGGACGATTATCGGGCCGGCCTTCAGCTCATCGGCCCACAGGAACATGATGCGCAGCTCGGCCTGCGTTGCGCCGTGCGGCGTGGCGATCACAGGCTCGAAGCGCATGCGTTCCTGGAGCAGGTAGTCGCCGCGCTTCTCGCGCGGGATCGCTTCTAGGTCGACGCGCGTCGGGCCGACAATCACGCCGAGACCGGCGAACGAAAAAAGCGGCTTCAGAACGTAGTTCTCAAGGTCGGCGGGCCATTCCAGAAGTCGATCGAGGAACCAGGAGCGCGGCACGGTGGGATGTTTGAGAAATGGGATGGAGAACTTGCTGATGCGGAAGAACCAGTTCGGGTGCCCTGCCCACTCGACGTCCAACTCATCGGTGAACGAAAACGGCAGGCTCAGGTCTTTGCGCACCAGCTCGTCCACAATCACGCGGTTGTAGATGCGAAAAATGGGAATCCGCCGCCCCTCATGCGCGTAGAACAGGCGCCGGCCTTCCTTCTTCAGTTCCGTGATGCAGACGGGGCGCACACCGAGCAGTTTTTCTGTAGCCGTGAAATCCGGCAGAGTCTTCTGCTCCCAGGGATGGATTTCGAGCAGCACGACATTCTGGGGATCGTGTCCGCCGATGATGGCGCGGCGCAGCTCGCGCAAGTAGGAATTTTCGTCGGGAAAATCCAGGAAGCCGCCGAGCGCGGAATCGAGCGCGTAGCTGCGGCGATAGGAATCGAGCAGCAAAATTTGATAGGCGTAAAGCGAGGGGAATCCCTGGATCTCGACCAGCCGCGGCTCGATTTCTCCACCCGCGCCGCGAATTAGGCCGAAATCAGCCTGCACAAACAGGGGCCGCTGCGATTCTCCCGGAACATCGAAATCCGGAGGGATCACGGCGCGGGAGGCCTCGAGGTAGGCGGGATCGTCCACGAGCTGATGAATCATTTCGCGCCCTGCGGCCGCCAATCGTTCGACGAGCGCGCGGGGAAAAAAACACGGCGTCTCGCAGACCCGGAACTTGACGTGAGTGCCACAGGCTTCATCGAGCGCGGCGAGGAAGGCGCGGTATTTTTCGGGCGTGTATTCGCGGTTAAAGCGCTCGCGGAGGGCGGGGATCATGGGATTCGGGGGGAACGATACCCAAACACGGGAGCGTTGTCATGAGGATTGGGCGAGGTTGAAGAGGCCGGCGCGGGACGCCGGCGTTACAAAATAAATTCGCCGTCGCGCATAATTTGGCGGTCGTCCAGCCAGATATGGAAGTGAGTGCCGACGACGTCGATGTGCGTTCCGGAATACCACTCCGCGCCCGTGTGCTCGCCGTAGGGATTGCCGAAGGCGATGTGGATGCCGGGCAGCTTCTCGTCCTGGAGGATGTGGCCGATCACGCGCTTCAGTTCGATGTTCGTGCCGATGGCGAATTCGCCGACGCGGTCGCTATTGTCATCCGTATGCGTATAGCGCCAGAACTCGTCTTCGAGGCCGCGATTGGAGGAATGAATCTCCTTGACGCGGTTCTGTTCGATGCGGATGGAGAGCGGCTCCGATTCGAGATTGCCGTATTTCCCGCACAAATAATCGCCCACCACGCCGTCCACCACGTAGGTGCCGTTGACCTCGGCGGGAGTGGTGAACACTTCGCCGCCGGGGAGGTTGCCCCATTTTTCCGGAGTGATGATTCCGCTGGTCTTGATCCAGCGGTACTGCCGGGTCAGATCCGCCTGGATGCGGGTGCCTGCGGGCGTCTCCGCGCGCACGTGTTCGGCGCGGCCGGCCAGTTCCCAGACGCGTCGGCTGAGTTCATCCACTTTGCCGAAATCGGCGCGCATTCCTTCCAGCATGATCTGGCGGTTGATGTTGACCATGTGGGCGTGACGGATGCGGCGGCGGTTCACCACCGCGGTCATTTCCATGCGCGAATGGAGCTCATCGGTCTGCGCCTGCGCGGCGAAAATGCTCACCTGGCTGGTCTCCAGATCGTCCAGGACCGCCTGCGGCATGTGCCGGAGCGGGCGCGCGGCCTCGTCCTCGAGGGTCCAGAGGCGATGGGGCGCGCCTACGGCGGCCACTTCGCTCGCGATGCTGCGGGCAATTTCCTCTGTTTCGCGGTCGGTGATGAGCGTGACTTTTTCGTGGGGCTGGACGCGCAGGCACACGCGAACGGCATTGCGGGCGCCGGGAAGATATTCGGGATCAAACGGCGGGGGAGCCGGCACTAGACGGCTCCTGCGGTTTTCGGAACAGCTTCGAAGAGGCCGGCCTGGGTTTCTTCCACGATGTAGTCCACCACTCTCGCCAAATCGTGGGTCTCCTCGTACACTTTCAATTGCCGGTCCGCGCCCGAGCCTCGGTTGAGGATCTCGTAGATGTATTCGATCTCGCGGCGGCTGCCGAGTTCATCCACGGCTTCATCCACGAAGCTCAGGTATTCCACAATAAGGTCGCGGACGGGAACCTCCTCCTGCTTGCCGAAATCGATCAGTTTGCCGTTGAGGCCGTAACGCGCGGCACGCCACTTATTCTCCATGATCAGGGCGCGGCGGTAAGGACGGAAAGTCTGGTTGCTGGAAAAGAGCTGGTAGAGCTTGGCAAAGGTCGCCTGGATCAGCGCGGCGATGGCAATGGTTTCGTCCACGCGCATGGGGATGTCGCAGATGCGCACCTCGAGCGTGGGGAAATTCGGGTGCGGACGCATGTCCCACCAGATGCGCTTGCCGTTGTCGATGCAGCCCGTCTTCACCAGGAGCTTCACGAAACTTTCGTACTCGCCCCAGCTCGCGAAGAATTCCGGAATGTTGGTGCGCGGAAATTTGTCGAATACCTTGCAGCGGTACGACATCAATCCCGTGTTCATGCCCATCCAGAAGGGCG
This sequence comes from Candidatus Acidiferrales bacterium, assembly GCA_030038535.1. GTDB lineage: Bacteria > Acidobacteriota > Terriglobia > Acidiferrales > UBA7541 > JOPF136. Next base: position 9,622 of record JASHSV010000131.1, on the reverse strand, counting down.
AATTGGTGGAGAGGGCCAGGATGTGGGGAAGGAAGTAACGCCCCACGTTCATCAGATGAATGGCCGTTTCGCGGTCTTCGATCCCCACGTGGACGTGCAACCCGAAAATCAGGTTGGCGCGCGCCACCATCTGCATGTCCTCGATGATCGAGAAGTAGCGCTGGTCCGGATAGACCTCCTGCGAGCGCCAGTCGGCGGTGGGATGCGTCCCGGCCGCGGCCAGGCGCAGGCCGTTCTGCTCGGCGAGGCCGACCATCGTCCGGCGCAGGTTCACCAGTTCGCGCTTGGCTTCCTGGATGTTGGCGCAAACAGCGGTGCCCACCTCGACCACGGACTGGTGGAATTCGGGCTTTACGTGCTCGGAGAACAGCCGCTTGCCTTTTTCGAGGATTTCCGTCTGGACATGCGAACGCAGCTCGCGCGTGACGGGATCAATCGTCTGATACTCCTCCTCGATGCCGATCGTGAAACTCGGTTTCATGCCCTTTCGCTCGTCCGTATCGTTGCCTGTGAACACTCCGTCGCTGCGCCTCCGGCTAGCGCGTGGCGGCCCGTGCGCCGAGTTGAACGCCGCGGAGGAGCGGAGCCCAGCGCAATTCGGCCGCGGGATTGGCCTCGCTCTGCGCGGCGCGAACCGCCAGGTCGGCCACGGCGTTCACCACCCACTCGAAGTTTTCAGCTCCAACGGAATGATAATCGGCATCCGGCGCCGGGTTCAAGAAATCTATCGCGTAGGGGATTCCGCCCCGAACGGCGAACTCGACGGTATTGATATCGTAGCCCAGTGCGCGGCACAGCTTGAGCGAGTCGTCCACGATGCGATCGTGGAGCGGAGCGGGGACGGGAGCCGGGGCCTTGACGTAGCGCTCCGCGTGGGGCGCGCGCGGCTCGTACTGCATCACGCGGACCTTCTCTTGGCCGATCACGTAGCAGCGGAAATAGCTCTCGAATTCGATGGCTTCCTGGAGCGTCATGCAGAGGTCGCCGGTCTTGTCGTAGGCCTTGAAGAATTCCTCCTCGTCGTGGACCTTGTAAACGTGCTTCCAGCCGCCGCCGGAGTGGGGCTTGAGGAAGGCGGGCCAGCCTACGTAGGAGAAAATCTGCTTCCAGTCGAGCGGATAAATCAGGTTGCGCATGGAGCGGTCGTTGGTGTCGGGCGGATGCTCCTTGTGCGGCAGCAGCACGGTGCGCGGGGTGGCCACACCGATGCGTGAAGCCAGAGCGTAGTTGAAGAATTTGTCGTCCGCGCTCCACCAGAAGGGGTTGTTGAGTACGATGGTGCCGTTGAGCACGGCGTTCTTGAGCATGGCGCGATAGAAGGGAATGTCCTGCGAGATGCGGTCGATGATCACACGGTAGCCGGAAGGCTGGGCCATCACCACGCCGCCGGTCTTGAGCATCTCTGCGGTGACGCCCGGCGACTTCAGGGAATTGATGCGCTCGATGAGCGCCGGAGGAAATGTTTCCTCTCTTCCGAATACGATGCCAATGCGCTTCATGGTGCGCCTCCTCTCTTGGGCAGAGCCGAAAGCCACGGAGCTTGGGCCCGCCGAACTGGCCGCAACAGCCGGAACCGACAGCCGCAGGGCTTCGCGCGCCACGGCGGGCAAGCCCTGCGCTACTTGGGAACTCAGGTGAAATACTTCTGCGCCATCCGCTGCCACCAGGGCCAATCGTGGCCGGTGCCGTCGCCCCACACGTCAAGCCAATGAGGGACGTTTTTTTCGTGGAGCATCCAGGAGAGCCGCCGGTTTTCTCCTAGGCACATGTCGTGCTCGCCGGTCCCCAGGACAATGCGCATATTCCGGTAACGGTCCAGATACCACGGGTCGCTCATCTGGGGCAGGAAGTGCATAGGGCAGTTGAAATAGCAATCATTGTCGTAGTAACCGTCCAGAAAGTGCTGGATATCGAAAGCGCCGCCCATGCTGACCACATGGCTGACGATGTCCGGATGCCGGAGCGCAAAATTCATGGCGTGATAGCCGCCGAAGCTGCAGCCGGTGACGGCGAGATCGCGCGAAGGGTTCTTGACCCGCATGAGCGGCAGCACCTCGTCCAGCAGATAGGACTCGTAGGCGATTTGGCGCTCGACGCGGTGGCGGGGATGCACATGCCGGTTGTACCAGCTTTCTGCGTCCACGCTATCCACGCAGTAGGCTTGCATCCCGCCGGAATCGTACCACCAGCTCGTGGCCGCAATCATGCCTCGGTCCTCATATTCGAAAAAGCGGCCGAGCGAAGTGGGAAAGACAAGTAGCGGCGTCCCGGCGTGGCCGAACACCAGGAGCTGCAGATCCTTGCCGAGCCGCGGGCTGTACCAACGGTGATACTCCCGGTTCATGGAAAGGGTCAGCTAGTGTACACCGGAGTGCGAAAGAAACGCAGCGCCCGGGACTTCCTTCAGGCCCGGGGCCACTACAAGGGGCCCGAGCGGCACTACGCGCCTGCGGCCTTGCAAGCTTCTTAGAGCCTGGGAATTTCCGGCCGGCGGAATCTGGACCGCGCGGGCCAACGGGATCACCACAAAGAAACCTTCCCGCGCGCCGTGAATCATAATATACAGGAAGCTTCTGAGGAGGCTTATTCCCATGACAAAGCGGTTCCTAGCAATCTTGACCCTCCTCCTGGGGATATCCGGCGTCGCATCAATCCGCGCGGCCGGAAGCGTATCCGAAATTGGAGTGATGCAAGCTCCTCCGGACTCACCGCAAGCTCCGCCACCTCCATCGCAGGCTCCCTACGCAAATCTCTCCAAGGATCAGCTGGAACGGCTGGTAGCGCCAATCGCACTCTATCCGGATGGGGTTGTGGCGCAGGTGCTGGCCGCTTCCACTTTTCCCGGGCAGATCGTGGACGCGAATGAGTGGCTCAAGGCACATCCTGGGCTCACGCCGGAGCAATTGGGGCAGCAGGTGGACCAGCAGCCGTGGGATCCGAGCGTAAAAGCGCTCGTGCAGTTTCCCTCGGTGCTTGCGAACCTGAGCCAAAATCTTGGCTGGACTTCAGAACTGGGAGACGCTTATTACAACCAGCCGCAGGACGTGATGAACGCAGTGCAGGAAATGCGCAAGAAAGCGCAGAAAGCTGGGAATCTTCAGACGACGCCGCAACTCAATGTGACGGACCAGAACGGACAGGTCGTGATCGCTCCGGTCGAGCCGAACGTCGTCTACGTTCCCGCTTACGATCCATGGATCGTGTACGGCTACCCAATCGCGCCGTGGCCTTACTGGGTCCAAGTGCCCGGCATCTGGTGGGGCGGGCCGGGGATTTACTTCGGGGTGGGCTTCCCTATCGCCCCGTTTATCGGATTTGGTTGGGGATGGGGCTTTTGGGGAGTGGACTGGTACCACCGAAATGTGTTCTATCACGGAGGAGCTTATTTTGCGCGGGGGCCAGCATTCTTCAATCGCGGGGCTTACTACGGGGGCCATGCGGATTTTGCCCGGCCGGGAGAAATGGGAGGCGCGGCCCGGGGGAGGGACGCGTACCGAGGATACGAGGCTCCAGCAGGCGGCACGGGCGTCCGCTCCGGTGCTTTCAGCAATTACAACTACGGGGGCGCCGAGCGCAAATACTCTGCGCGAGGGCAGAGCAGCTTTGGCGGCGGCTTCCAAGGCGGTGGATTTCGCGGTGGCGGATTTCGCGGCGGAATGGGCGGAGGCAGAGGCAGACCCTAGCGGACTATGGTTGGGGGGACAGAGGTGGGAAGCGAGGAGAGTATGCTGCGAAGCGTGAAGCTAACACCGAGGAAGTTTTCTCTGCCCTGGGCTTGGCCCGCAATCGCTACCTTGACGCTGGCCATGTTCTGGCTGCCTGCCGCGGCGCAACAGCAAACATCGAAGGCGGCCGCCCAGATCGCGGAATCGCCGAAAGCAAAGGCGTTCTCCTCACCCGAAGCAGCGGCAGCCGCGATTTACGCCGCCGCGCGCAGGAATGATGAAGCCGAGATTCTTGCGATTCTCGGTCCTGGCGCGAAGGAGGCCATTGGGTGGGCCGATGATCCCCAGGAGCGCCAGGCGCGGCACCAGCAATTCGCGCAGAGATACGATCAAGTGCACCGGCTGGTGACGGAGCCGGACGGAACTGTGGCGCTTTACGTGGGCGCGGAGAATTGGCCGGCTCCGATTCCGATAGTCGAGTACCAAGGTGCGTGGTACTTCGATGCGGAGCTTGGCCGGCAGGAGATTCTTTACCGCCGAATCGGCAGAAACGAAATGGAAGCAATCCAGGTTTGCCGCGCGCTCGGGGACGCGGAGAAAGACTACTTTGCCGCAGCTCATCGATACACCGACAAATTCGTGAGCTCCAAAGGCAAGCACGACGGCCTTTACTGGCAGACTACAGAAGACTTGGGAAGAAGTCCTATCGGCCCGTATCTGGCCCACGCAGGTGTAGAGGGTTCGCAAACCGGGAGCCGCCAGCCCTTCCACGGTTACTATTACAGGATTCTGCTGCCTGTGGGTTCTGCTGTTCCGGGCAGCGATTTCGTGGTTTTTGCGTTTCCTGCGGAATACAGGTCGTCCGGGGTCATGTCGTTCTTGATGGATCAGAGCGGCGAGGCATATCAGAAAGATCTCGGCTCAGCTTCATCCAGCGCAGCGACCGACAAGATCCCCTATCCTCCAGACGCTTCCTGGAAGAAAGTCGAGTAGAGCTGAAGCCCCGGCCCCGCTCAGGGCCGCTTGCTGTACTTTTCGTAGAGCGATTTGTGCTTATTGTCGGTGGAGACAGGCCTGCCGTTGATGTAGAGGTACTTCACTTCAGTACGAAGCTCGAGCGGATCACCGTTGGTGATCATGATGTTGCCCAACTTGCCGGGCTCGAGGGTGCCCAGATCCTTTTCGAGCCCGAGAATCTGAGCGGGGAAGAGCGTGACAGCCTTGACCCCATCCTCGTGGGAGAGGCCGTAAGCGACTGCGTTGCCGGCCTGCTGGGAGAGGCGGCGAACGAATTCCACGTCGAAGGTGGCGAGGGCAAACCGGACACCCGCTTTTTGCAAATCGCTGGGCAGGGTGAAGAACTTATCGTAGGGATCGTCCTCATTCTGTGAGAGCTCCATGGTAGGGCCCAGGATCACGGGAATATTTTTGGCCTTGAGCAGGTCAGCCACCTTCAAGGAGTCGTCGCCGCGAGCGAGGATCATGCGAACCTTCTGCTTGTCGCAGAATTCGACGGCGCCGCGAATCTCACGGGCGCGGCCGGCCAGAACGAGCAGCGGCAATTCGCCTTTCAAGACCGGGATCATGGCTTCGAACTTCAGGTCGCGGGTGAAATTCTGGGACGATCCCTTTTCCGCGGCCTGCTGGTAATGGCGGGCCTCCGCGAAGAAATCGGTGAGCTCCTGCACCTTTCTGTCGTATTCCTTCTTCGCTTCGGTGAAGGAGCGCTCGCGCACGCTGAAGGTATTGAAGTCGAACGAGCGCGTATTGAAGTCCGGCCAGTTGACGATCATAGCCACCGAACGACGGACGAGCATCTGCTCGAGCGTCCATCCGTCCATGTTGATCACGGAAGCCTGCCCAAGAATGAGCGAGCTGCCACCGCCGAGGCCTGAGGTGGGCGCAGTCACGACGTGGGTGACGCCCGCCGCGCGCGTGACGGGAATGTGTTCGCTGGCGGGATGAACAGCCGTGGCGGCCAGAAGCTGGGGATTGAATTCGCCGAGTTCGCGGGAATCGACGGTGGCGGCCACCGCGCCGATCTCCTGAAGGCCGATCTGGGATTCGGCATCGAACATGCCGGGATAGGCCTCGAGCCCCGCGGCGTCGAGCACCTGGGCGTCGGCGGGAATAGACGCGTCGGCGCCGACGGCCACGATGCGGCCATCGCGCATGACGATATTTCCCTTCTCGATGACGGGCCCTGCGAGCGTGGTGATTTTCGCGCCGCGGACGGCGTAGGTCTTGCCGGCATCGGGAAGCTTGGCCTTGGGCTTTTCCTGGGCAACGGCAAAGGAGACGAGCGCGAAGACGGAAGTGAATGCGAAGGCCGCGAGGCGCGCCGGAACGATTTTTGTGTGGAAGATGTGGGGTATGCGCATGTTCGTATTCCCGCCTCAGTCGAGCGCGCCGGTGGCCACCGTGTCCACTTGCGGCGGCTTGGTCTGCTCTTTGGGCTTCTCTTCCTTCCCGGCGGGCGGGCCCGGCCTTCTCTCGGTTCCCGGTTTGCCTTCGCCCGGCTTCTTTTCGGCCTCCGCGGCCTTCTTTTCCTTTTCGATGAGCGCTTTGCGCTCCTTATCGTTCACGGCGCGCTGCGCAAGGTCCTTGTCGCGGTCGAAATACATATGTCCGTCGATGAACACCTTCTGGGCGACGGCATACACGCTGAGGGGATGGTGATTGTAGATCACCAGGTCGGCGTCCTTGCCCTGCTCGATCGAGCCAACGCGCTTCTCAACCCCCAGTTGGATAGCTGGATTGATGGTGACCAGGCGGAGGGCCTCGTCCTCCGTGAGGCCGCCGTACTTCATCATTTTCGCGGCTTCCTGGTTCAGGTGACGGGCCTCGTTGGCGTCGTCGGAATTGATGGAGACGATCACGCCGCGCCTGGTCATGATGGCGGTGTTGTAGGGAATGGCTTCGTAGGCTTCGACCTTATACGCCCACCAGTCGGAGAAGGTGGAGGCGCCCACGCCGTGGGCGGCAATCTCGTCGGCCACGCGGTAGCCCTCGAGGACGTGCTGGAGGGTGCGGATATGGAACCCAAATTCCTCCGCGAGAAGCACGAGCTGGATCATTTCGTCGGCGCGATAGCAGTGGGCGTGCACCCAGCGCTTGCCCTCAAGAACCTCGACCAGAGGGTCGAGCTTCAGGTCGCGGCGGGGCGGAATCACGTTCTTTTCGCCTGCAGCGACGCGCCGGTTGTAGTCGTCCCAGGACTTTTTGTATTCGCGGGCGTCCACGAAGGCCTGGCGGATGACGTCCATGACGCCCATGCGGCTTTCGGGATAGCGCTGGGGCACGCCGGGCGGGGGATTGAAATTGTTGCGCTTGGGATTTTCGCCGAGGGCGAACTTGATGCTGAGCGGAGCGCCTTCGAACTTGAGCTCGCTGGCGGGCTTGCCCCAGCGCAGCTTGATGAGCTGGTTCTGGCCGCCGATGGGATTGGCGCTGCCGTGCAGGACGTGCGCGACGGTCACGCCGCCGGCGAGGTCGCGATAAATCTCTATGTCGTCGGGATTGAGGACATCGCCGACGCCGACCATGGAAGAAACCGCGACGCTGCCCTCGTTAACGCTGCCTTCCACGGCGATATGCGAATGGCAGTCGATGATCCCCGGCATGACGTACATACCGGTGGCGTCGATCACGGTGGCGCCGTCGGGGGCGCTGATGTTTTTCCCCACGCGCGCGATCTTGCCGTCCTTAATCAGGATGGAGCCGTGCTCGATGGTTCCTTTGGTCACGGTGAGGATGGTCGCGTCCTTGATGAGCGTGACGCCGGAGTCCTGCGCGCGGCAGACGGGCACCGCAGCAGCGGCAAGGAGGAAAACAGCAAGCAGCCTCAGTCTATTCATGGTCGTCCTCCTGCGAGCGCGGCGCGGCGCTCTCCGCTGAGGAACCGCCGGAGGGCCGAGTTCCCGTGAACTCGGCCGAGAAGTCGGGGCCGTTGATGGAACCCTTGATCGTGTTTCCTTCAATCGTTCCCGAGAAGGTGTAGTCGTTCGCGCCCTGTCCGGCATCGACGGTGATGGTGATCGAGAAGGTGTTGCCGCTGAGCGAGCCCGTCTTGATGGTGGAAGTCCCGAACGGATGGGTGACTGTGCCAGTAACGCTCCCGCCGGACGCCATGGTGAGATCGGCAGTGGCCTGCATGGGTCCCTGGTCGCCGGAAATCGTGATGCTCCACTTTCCGGTGAGGTCGCCCTTGGGAGCCTCTTTGGGCTTTTCCTCTTCCTTGATTTCGAACTTCTGTCCGTCCACAAAGACGAACTTAATCTTCGTCTTCGCGTTGAAGAGGTCGCCATCGGTGACCACCAGATTCGCGATTTTGCCGGTTTCGATGCTGCCCAGGCGGTCGGAGACGCCGTAAATCTCGGCGGCCGAGAGCGTGAGCGCACGGAGCGCGGCGTCGGGAGCGAGGCCGGCGTCAATCGCCTTCTTCACGTTCTTCAGCATGTCCTTTGGGCCGGTGAGGCCGCCGTCGTAGAAGGCGAAGCGGACGCCGGCCTTTTCGAGCGCGGCGGGGGTGCCGGGGGCGCGATCGCGAAAGCGCAAGGTGCGCAGCGGCTCTTCGGCATCCGGATCGGCATCTTTTTCCTTCTCGGGCCACTTTGCGTTGACCAGAGCCACGGCTTTCTTTGCGGCCAGCGCTTCGGCCACTCCGGGGGCGTAGCCCTGTTGGACGCCGTAAAGGAACGGCGCGGCGTGGATGCGGTCCGCAAGCCAGAGACCGCGAAGGATTTGCGGAGCGGTGTTGGCGGGAAGCAGCACGGGCTCGCCGGCCTTCTGCGCGTCTTCGAGGGCGCGGAGGACGCGGTCATATTCCGGCCGCTCGGTGCCGCGCACGGAGCTGCCGTAGATGCGCTGCGCCTCGGCGTCCTGCTGCGCATCGAAAAACACCTGCTCGATGTAAGAGATGGAGCCCATGAGCGAGCCGGGAAAACCGAAGAATCCGCCCGGTCCGTTCAGCGTGACTTGTACCGTGGCATCGGGCTTGACGACCAGATCGCCCGGACGCGCCCCGGCCAGATCAATGATGGCGCCCTGACCGGGAAGGAGCCCTGTTTTGGGCGCGGCCAGCGCAGTGGTAAAGCCGCCGCTGCGCCAGTTTTCAATTTTCTTGTCGTCCAGCTTCAATGCATCCGCCGCATCTTCCCAGGGAGTGGAGGCGGGACGGTCCTGCGGCCCTTTGGAAATCATCTCGGGCGAAACCGTCGGCCCAGCAGCGCGGCCGCGCGGGGCCCCCTGCGCGGCAGCTTCGGGAATGCCGAGACCGATGTCGCTCAGCGCATCGACAAGGCCCGGATAGACGGTCAAATCTTTGCCGTCAATGACCCAGGCCTCGGGAGGGATGGGCGCGTCCTTTGCCACTGCGGTGATCAGTCCCTTGGCGATCACCACCGTTGCGCCATCGATCGCGGGGCCGGAGACGGGCACGACCTTTGCGCCTTTGATTGCGAAGAAGCGCGGCTCATCGGCGCGAGCGGCGCGCTCGGCGACGCGAGATGCATAAGGCGCCGCAGCGATCAGGACTGCGACGCCAGCCAGAGCGCGCAGCATCCTGCCTTTCCCTAATGACCTCATGGGCTACCCCCCGATGCAGTCAGAGATCCCCGACGAAAACCACCCTGAGGACTCGTCCGTCTGAGTGCAAGGTACGTAAGGATACGCTCTGCGGTTTCAAGATTCCAGCGGGCCGCAGACAAGACAGTGGTTAGTGGCTGGTGGCGAGTGGCGAGTGCAGAAAAGGCAGATCCCTCACCGATAGACCCGGTTCGGGATGACGTCCCGCGCTGGTCGGGACGCAAAAGGCGCGCATCCTGGCCGGATGCGTCAACGCGGCGACGCGAACGGCGATGGGATGCGTTCTTTGGATCTTGTGGAGTCATGGTTCGTTCTCTTTCCAAGCCATTGAAGGCGTGTAGTTTAGGCGGGGGTACCCCCACCCCCGGGGG
>JASHSV010000130.1 GCA_030038535.1 Candidatus Acidiferrales bacterium | reverse complement strand
CGCCGAGGACATCCGCAAGAACTGGGCCGTCCGCGAGCGCATTGCCGTCTGCGTCAGCGCCAATCCCGCCGCGCAGTACCTCGTCGCCCGCGCTGCCCGCATGGCCCGCCGCCTCGACGCCGAACTCTACGTCGTCCACGTCAACGAGGCCGACGACGAGACTCCCTCCAGTCAGAAAACCCTCGCCGCCAATCTCCAGTTCGCTCAAAACCTCCGTGCCAAGGTCGTTCGCCTCGACGACGGCGATGTCGCCGACACCGTGGGCTCCTTTGTCCGCGAGAAGCACATCACCCAGGTCGTCTTCGGCCGCTCCGTCATCCACGGCTGGCGCAAGTGGCTCTACGTTTCCGCTCTCTACAAATTTCTCCGCGAATCCCCCGAGGTGGACATCCACGTCGTCACTCAGGAAAAGGATTGACCCGCCCGTAGCGCAGGGCGCCGCCCTGCGTGTCTTACCCGGGTGCCTCCGCTGTCTCCAGCCCCGCTTTCCGCAGCCCTTCCAGAAAGTGCTCCACGAGCTCGGGCTCGAACCACTTCTCTAATTCCCGGCGCGCCGCCGTTCCAAAGTCGGGCCGGACCGCCAGCAATTCCTTGAGCGCCTTCTGAGCCGCTTTCATCTCGCCGAGTTGCCCGTGCGCCGCTGCCAAGGCGATGTAGGTCCAGAAGTATTCGGGCATCTGGATACGCAGCGCGGCATCCATAGCCCCCCGGTAATCCCGCGTCCGGTACGCGTTGAACACTGTCGCCAGGCGGTACCAGCCCGGGAAGGTCGGGTGCAGCTTCATGGCGGACTCGGCCACCGCGCAGCCCCTCTCCCATTCGCCCGAGCACGCCAGCAGAATTCCCATGATGGCTACAATCGCGCCGTCCATCGGATTCAGTGCGATGGTGCGTTCCGCCACTGGCCGGAACGCCTGCCACTCGCGCCGCATGAACAGGTTCTGCGCCAGCGCCTGGCTGGCCAGCGCGCTGCCCGGCGCGAGTTCTACTGCGCGCGTCGCCGCCGCTGCTGCGCGGCCCAGCGGGTCGGGCCGGAGATTGAATCCGAACCAGTCTTCGTCGCTGTACAGCGTGGCCAGCATCGCCCAGCAATCCCCCTCGTTTGGCGCCGCCTTCACCGCACGCTCCACGAGATCGCGCACCGCGGCGTGTTCCGGTGCGGTCATCCGTTCGTGCATGCCAAAAACACGGAAGATGGATTCGTAGGGGCTCACCTGCGCATCCCCCTTTTTCCGGATCGCCGCCAGTATGCTTCGCGGCAGGATGCCGTGCTGGTCCGCGACAGTCGAGACGATCCTGGGAACAAGCTCGTCTTGCAGCGCGAACGCCTGCTCCGGACGGAACCCGCGCTCAAACGTCTCCCCCCACAGGTGCGTGCCCGTGGCCGCATCCACCAACTGCACCGCGACACGCGCGGTCGAGCCGGCCTGCCGAATGCTTCCCTCCATCACGTATCTCGCGCCCAGTTCCTTTCCAATCGCGGGAGTGTCCCTCGACTCGCTCGAATATTTCGCAGTCGAGCCTCGCGCGATCACCCGCAGGTAGGAGAATCGCGAGAGTCCCGTAATGATCTCTTCCGTGAGTCCTTCTGCCAATGCCTCCAAGCCGGCTTCGGCGACCCGAGCCTTGAACGGCAACACGGCGATCCAAAATCCTTCCGCCGCCCGAACCGCGCCCGAGGAAGCGCTGTCGGAATCAGCGCCGGTGCCTGCGCCCGGCGCATCCGCAGGAGGAATCTTCAGCCCTGCTTTTTCGAGGCCCTCGAGAATGCGCTCCATCATCCCGCTCGCGTAATTGTAGATTTCGATGTGGCGCCGTAGGTGCCGCTCGATGTCTTCATCCAGTCGGCGCAGTTCCTCGGCGGCAGCGGCGGCTTGCGCCTCGCGCCCCAAAAGTCCGCAACACGCGGCCACCGCCAGCGGTTGCCAGAACAGTCCCGGGATGTTGACGCGCGCCTCCTGATCGAGCGCCTGTTCGTACTCGCCTTTCTCAAAATGGAACCAAACCAGCGGCACGTGATACCAGCCGGGGTGTTGCGGATTCAGGTCCATGGCGCGCCGCGCAAGGTTTGCGCCGCGTTCGAACTCGCGGATGAATACGAACAGCATGGCCAGTTGGGCGAGCGCTTCTGTATTGCGCGCATTGAGTCTAATGGCCTGCTCCGCCGCCGCTCGGAATGCGGGAACATCCCGCCGGAAAAAATGGACCAGGGCGAGCTGTACATTTCCGTGCTGGCACGTCCGTTCGATCTCTACGGACCGGCGCGCCGCGGCCTGCGCGCGGCCCAGGGCATCGGGACGCGTGTTGAATCCAAAAGAAAATTCATCGAGATACGCCACGGCCAGGCAGGCCCACACGTTCGCATTCCGGGGCTCGCGCTCCACGAACCGCTCCAGCCCTTCGCGGAGCCGCGCGTGGGCCTCCGGCGTCACGTTTCTCCGGTAGCGGAAGCTGCGCAGCACCCAGTCGAGCGCGCTCATTCCTGCTTCCGGTTTTTCTTCGACGTCGTCCGCCATGGATCGCACCAGAACGCCGTTTGCATCCGCCACCGTCGCCACCACGCGGTCCGTGATGTCGTCCTGCACCGCGAAAATATCCGTGTCCTTCAAATCGCGGTTGTACGTTTCCGCCCACAGATGCGCGCCGCTCTGCGTGTCGATCAGTTGCGCGTTGATTCGAATCGTTTTCGCGCTCTTCCGGATTCCGCCTTCCAGCCGGTATCGCGCATCGCTCGTCTGTCCCTTCGAATCCCGTGCCGAACTCCGTGACTTCACCGAGAGATAGGGAAACTTTGCCAGTCCCGCCGTAATGTCCTCCGCCAGCCCCTCCGCAAACGACTCCAGCTCGGCATCAGCTCCGGTCTGTGTGAAGGGAAGCACCGAAATCCAGAACGCCTGCGACTGAGCTCGCGCGGAACCGCTGTCCGTGGTTGCTTTTCTGCCTGCTGAAGAAACCGAGGCGGCCGGCGCGGCAGCAAAGGCCGGCCCGCCTGTTTCGGCCGCTCCCGCTTCCGGAATCTCCAG
>JASHSV010000010.1 GCA_030038535.1 Candidatus Acidiferrales bacterium | reverse complement strand
GCCTGTCATGTAGGATCGAGGGAGAGCGCTCGACTGGCTAGCCTATTCTGGCAGGCCGGAATTTGCAACGGCGAGGAAGGGCGAGAGGAGCATCGCGAGGAACCGCGCTGGGGCATCCTCTACAAATGTAGCGGCCTGGCCGGGGAACCGCCGACGAGTGTCGGTTTGCGAGAGTCGGCGTCAACCTGTATCGTAGTCAGTGCATCATAGGAACATGCCCAGCCAACCGGGGCTCGCAGTTTCCGTAGATTCGAGCAAATCTAATCACTGAGGGCATGAGAACGGGAACGAGGCGGCTGTCGGCACAATTTATTGTGATAAGCGTCACAGTCGCTCTGAGTGCCGCTGCCGGGGGTGTGTGGGCCGGTGGCGACCCTCCGCCGGAAACACTCGACTCCGCACAGGTGGTGGCGCGGATGGTGGCGCGCAACCGGGAGCGGGCGCGAGAACTGGAAGGGTACCGGAGCCGGCGGCATTACCACCTGGATTACAACGGCGTTCTAGGCTCGCGGCAGGCGGATATGGTGGTGGACGTTCTCTACCACTCCCCAAACGAGAAGGATTTTGAGGTGGTAAGCGAGAGCGGGTCGAAGTGGATCTGTAATCACGTATTGCGGCGGCTGATGCAGGTTGAAAAGGAAAACTCGCAGCCGGGGGCGCGGGAACGCACCGAAATCAATCCGGCGAATTACGATTTCACATTTGTGGGTGTGGAAACGGCCGCGGACGGAACTCCCTACTACGTCCTGGAAGCAGAACCAAAGACGGAAAGCACGTACTTGTTCCGCGGCAAGGTGTGGGTGGAAGGACGCGATTTCGCCGTGGCGCGCATCGAGGGCGAGCCGGCTAAGAATCCCTCCCGGTGGACCAAACAGAGCGACTTCTCGCACGAGTACGTGCAGCTGGACGGATTCTGGCTGCCGGCGAAGAACGACACGCTGACGCAACTCCATTTGCTCGGCCAATCGCACTTGACCATTGAATACGGGGATTATCGGGTGAGGCGCGCGGAGGGAACCAGCGCGGAAACCGGCGGGCAGTCGGACTGAAGCGGCCGCGGCGAGGGTTCGGCGGCCGGCCATGCGCTGGCCGGGGCCATGGGGACCGGTCGCAGGGGAGGAGAAGCATTGATTCCAGGCGTGGGGAGCATACGGCCACAGAGTGTGGTGCGCTGCAGCGCGTGCGCCCGCCAGGCGACGCCGAAGCCGGGCAGGAAGATTGTGCTCGCGGCAAGCCGCAGCGAATCCTCGGAGTACATGCGCAGTACCTGGCGCCAGATGCTCCTGGCCACGCTGCCGGCGAAGTACGCAAAGGCCATGGGAACGGACGTGTCGCTCGACACGGAGATGCTTCCGGACGGCCAGGCGCGGCACGTTCCGCACGGATTGCGCATCGTGGAGGCGCTGCTCCTGGAGAAATTCTCCGCGGACGATATCGCCGTGTGCTATCCCGACCAGTTGGGGGACTTCATCGGGACGGAAACGCGGGTGGTAGGGCTGCACGCGCACAATCCGCTAGGCATCACGTTTGCCACCGACATTTACGCGAATTTTTACGGCGGGCAGCACATCGAGCCGGTGAACGCGGCCGAATTCCGGAAAATGATCGTGCATCCCGCCTTACGCGAGCACAAGTCGCACCTGAAGATTATCGTGGGCGGGCCGGGCGCCTGGCAGATCGCGAAGAAAAATTTGCAGGACGAATGGCTAGTGGACACGCTGGTGCACGGCGAAGCGGAAGACGTGGTGCTGGATCTGTTTGTCGCGGCGATGAACAACCAGCCGCTGCCCCGCGAGGTCGAATGCGACAGCCCGAAGCTGGCGCGGATTCCGCGGATCAAGCACCGCTCCACGTTCGGAGTGGTGGAGATCACGCGCGGATGCGGGCGGGGATGCCAGTTCTGCTCCGTGGCGCTGCGCGAGGGCAAGAGCATTCCGCTCGAGCAGATTGTGGACAACGTGCGGACGCAGGTGGCTGAAGGGGCGGACACGATTCTCCTTACCACCGAAGATATTTTCCTCTATGAGCAGGGCCCGAAGTTCGCCACCAACGTTCCGGCGCTGAGAAAGCTGCTGGAATCCGTAGCCGACGTGCCGGGCGTTGACTACATCATGCTCACCCACGGGACGATCTCGCCCGTGGTGCTCGAGCCCACGGTGCTCGAGGAGCTTTCGCCCATCGCCGTGGGCAAAAGCGTGAACCGGCACAAATCGTCCACGCATCCCGAGAACCGGTACGCGAATTTGTTTGTCGGTCTGGAAACCGGGTCCGTGCGTCTGTTCAAGCAGTTTATGAAAGGAAAATGCTACCCGTTCCGTCCCGAACAGTGGCCCGACGTGGTGCTGAAAGGGATGGAACTGCTCAACCGTAACAACTGGTTTCCCTTCTCGACGTTCATCATCGGCCTGCCGGGCGAAACGCGCGAGGACACCAAAGAATCACTCGACCTGCTTTTTGCGCTGAAAGACTCGAAGTGGTGCGTCGTGCCCACGCTGTTTGTCCCGCTCGAAGACACCCGGCTGGAAAGAAAGCCGGGGGCGCGCTTGATCGAACTCACCGATTTACAGTGGGAATTTTTCTTCACCTGCTG
>JASHSV010000129.1 GCA_030038535.1 Candidatus Acidiferrales bacterium | reverse complement strand
GAGCGCGAGCTGACGGCAGCCGGATCGTGGATCGGAGAATTGGAGACCTCGACGCTTCTATCCGGCGAGAACGACCGGCTGAACGCCATCGTGACCATCAAACCGGGCGCGGGCGGAATTGATTCGCAAGACTGGGCGGAGATGCTGCTGCGGATGTATCTGCGCTGGGCGGAGCGGCAGGGGTTCCGCGCCTCGGTGCTCGACACGACGCCGGGTGAAGAGGCGGGGATCAAGAATGCGACGGTGCTGATCGAGGGCGAGAACGCGTACGGCATGCTTACCTCCGAAAGCGGAGTGCACCGGCTGGTGCGGATTTCGCCGTTCGACCAGCAGGCGCGGCGGCATACTTCGTTTGCATCGGTGTTCGTGACCCCCGAGGTGGACGACCGAATCGAGGTTGAGGTGAAGCCGGACGAAATTCGTGTGGACACCTACCGCGCGGGGGGCCACGGGGGACAGAACGTCAACAAGGTGGAGACGGCGGTGCGGATCACGCACCTACCGTCCGGCATCGTGGTGCAATGCCAGAACGAGCGCAGCCAGTTCAAGAACCGCGAAATCGCCATGAAGCTGCTGCGCTCGAAATTGTACGAGCTGGAGATCGAGAAACGGCAGGAAGAAACCAACAAGCTGAACGAGCAGAAGCGCGGGATCCGGTTCGGGAGCCAAATACGTTCCTATGTCCTGCAGCCGTACCGCATGGTGAAGGACTTGCGGACGCGTGTGGAGACGGGAGACGTGAACCGGGTGCTGGATGGAGACATCGATGCGTTCATCCGCGCCTATTTGCTGGCGCGCAGGACCGGGTTTGCCGAGCCGGTCGAGGTCGAGGCAGAAGAGCCGTAGTGGGCTGTGGTGGAGCGCCATTCGACCCGCGGAAAAGGCCGTTGGATGGGTGGAGAAACCCCGTGAGCCGGACGCGTTGACACCTCTGAGGGCGTTTGTTAGCCTGAGGTGGAGAGACCTACAAGCAGGAATCCCCTGATTGATTCCTCACAGGAGAGCGAGTTGAGTTCCAGCGAACGGAATTTTCTGTTTACCTCGGAGTCTGTTACCGAAGGCCATCCGGACAAGATGGCAGACCAAATCTCGGACGCCGTGCTCGACGCCGTGATGGCGGAAGACCCAAGAGGCCGCGTGGCCTGTGAAACGCTGCTGACGACAGGCCTGGTGGTGGTGGCAGGTGAGATCACGACGACGGCCAAGCTGGACTACAGCGATCTGGTGCGCAAGGTGGTGCACGAGATCGGCTACCGGCATTCGGACCACGGATTCGACTCGGAAACATGCGCGGTAATCTGTTCGGTGAAACAGCAGTCGCCGGACATCGCCATGGGCGTGGATACGGGCGGCGCGGGCGACCAGGGGCTGATGTTCGGGTTCGCGTGCGACGAGACGGAAGAGCTGATGCCACTTCCCATCACGCTGGCGCACCGGCTGTGCCGCGTGCTCTCGGAGATGCGCAAGAACGGCACGCTGCCTTATCTGCGGCCCGACGGAAAATCGCAGGTGACCGTGGAATATCGCGATGGGCGCCCCGCGCGGGTGGACTGCGTGGTGGTCTCCTCGCAGCACAGCGACAGTGTGCCGAACTCCGAGCTGCAAAAGGGCATTACAGAGCATGTGATCCGTCCGGTGATTCCGGATGGCATGCTCGACTCCCGGACGAAGATCCACATCAATCCGACGGGACGATTCGTCACCGGCGGGCCGATGGGCGATGCCGGGTTGACCGGGCGCAAGATCATTGTGGACACGTACGGCGGTTACAGCCGGCATGGCGGCGGCGCATTCAGCGGCAAAGATCCGACAAAAGTGGACCGATCGGCGTGTTACATGGCGAGGTTCATCGCGAAAAATCTCGTGGCGGCGGGGCTGGCGCGGAAGGTGGAGGTGCAGCTCGCGTACGCCATCGGAGTTGCGGAGCCGGTTTCTGTGATGGCCGATACGTTCGGAACGGGGATTGTGCCGGACGAAAAGCTGACCGCGATCATCCGCGAGAATTTTTCACTCACTCCGAAAGGCATTATTGACACGCTGAACCTGCGCCGTCCGGTGTACCGCGCCACGGCCGCGTACGGCCACTTTGGGCGCCGTGAGCCCGGATTTACCTGGGAGCAGACGGGGAAGGCGGAGGCGCTGCGGCAGGCGGCCGGGCAGAGTCCGGCTGAGGTGGCGGCGCGGCGCTAGCCCGCGCAGAATTTTTTCACTGCGGCAGATTCAATCATAAAAGGAGACTCGTGTGAGCACGACAGAACGCCTGACCGGCGATGTGAAAGACCTTGCCCTGGCTGAGCGCGGCAAGCGCAAGATCGAATGGGCCAACCAGCAGATGCCTGTGCTGCAATTGATCCGGAAGCGGTTCATCAAGGAACAGCCGCTCGAAGGGCTGCGGCTGTCGGCCTGCCTGCATGTGACCAGCGAAACGGCGAACCTGGCGATCACGCTGCGCGACGGTGGAGCAGACGTGGTGGTATGCGGATCGAATCCGCTCTCGACGCAGGATGAAGTAGCCGCGTCGCTGGCGAAGGACTACGGGATTCCCACGTACGCGATCAAGGGGGAAGACAATGCCACCTACTATTCGCACATTGCCGCAGCGCTGGACCACAAGCCGCACATGACGATGGACGACGGAGCGGATCTGGTGACGACGCTGCTGACCAAGCGCACGGACCTGCTTCCCGGCGTGATTGGCGGGACGGAAGAAACCACGACGGGCGTAATCCGGCTGCGGGCGATGGCCAAAGACGGGACGCTGAAATTTCCGGTGATCGCGGTGAACGACGCGATGACGAAGCACTTCTTCGACAACCGGTACGGGACGGGACAGTCCACGATTGACGGAATCCTGCGTGCGACGAACCTGCTGCTGGCGGGGCTGAAGCTGGTGGTGAGCGGCTACGGCTGGTGCGGGCGCGGGGTGGCCATGCGGGCGAAGGGGCTGGGTGCGGACGTCATCGTGACAGAGGTGGATCCGACGCGCGCGCTCGAGGCGACGATGGACGGGTTCCGCGTGATGCCGATGCGCGAGGCGGCGAAGCTGGGCGACGTGTTCGTGACCGTGACCGGCAACAAGGGCGTGCTGACCGGCGAGCATTTCCAGTTGATGAAGGACGGTGCGGTGCTGGCAAATTCGGGCCACTTCAACGTGGAAATCGATTTGCCGGCCCTCGAGAAGCTTTCCACAGCGAAACGCGAGGCGCGGCCGTTGGTAGAGGAATTCCAACTGAAGGATGGGCGGAAGATTTTTGTCCTGGGCGAAGGACGGCTGGTGAACCTGGCCACAGCGGAAGGGCATCCAGCATCCGTGATGGACATGAGCTTCGCGAACCAGGCGCTTTCGGCGGAGTACATGGCGCACCATCACAAGGAAATGAAGGCCCAGGTGTATTCGGTGCCCGAGCATCTGGACAAGCAGATTGCGCGGCTGAAACTCGAGTCCATGGGTGTGCAGATCGACAAGCTCACGACCGAGCAGGAGCACTACCTGGCATCGTGGCAGGAAGGCACCTGAAGAGACCGAGATTCGAAAAACGAAAAACGAAAACCGAAAAACGAGAGTGCCTCTCGGGGGCCGCGGCGAAACGCGCAGTTCAGTTGCACAACAACGTGATGTCTTTGCAATCGTTTGCTTGTTTGGGCCGACGAACCTGCCAGCAGTGAGATAGAATGCGGCGCTCGGTTTAGCGCATATGTTCGATCTTGCGACGATTGCGATTGAAACAGCGAAGCGCCGGGGCGCGAGTTACGCCGATGCGCGGGTGATGGACATCCGCTCGCGCGAGCTATCCACAAAAAACGGCGAGGTGGGGACGCTGAACGAGGCGGAATCACTCGGACTGGGCATCCGCGTGATTGCGGCGGGCGCATGGGGCTTCGCCTCGACGGACCGGCTGACGCGCGAGGGCGTCTCCGCATGCGCGGCGCGGGCGGTGGCTATCGCGAAGGCATCGGCGCTGGCGAAATTGAAGGACGTGGTGCTGGCCCCGCAGGCGCCCGCGGTTGATACCTGGCAAAGCCCCTACATCAAAGATCCGTTCCGCATTCCGGTGGAGCGACAGCTCGACTTGCTGCTGGCGGCAGACGCAGCGATGCGGAGCGTGAAGGGCATAA
>JASHSV010000128.1 GCA_030038535.1 Candidatus Acidiferrales bacterium | reverse complement strand
TCCTTTTCTCCGCGCGCACCTCCGGTATCGACTCCATCGCCGTTCTGCCTTTCGTTAATGTCGGTGGGGACCCCAACACGGAGTATCTGAGCGAGGGCATCACGGGTGCGCTCATCAACAACCTCTCCGAGCTGCCCAATCTTCGCGTCATGTCGCGCAATGCGGTGCTTCCCTATGTCGGCCGCGCCACCGACGCGCAGGCCGCTGGCCGCGCTCTCAAGGTCCAGTCCGTTCTCACCGGAAGGATCATCCAGCGCGGCGACGACCTCTCCATCAGCGTCGAGCTCGTGGACGTGGAAAACAACGCGCACCTGTGGGGCGAGGAAGTTAACCGCAAACTCACCGATCTGCTTTCCGTTCAGCGCGACCTCACCCGCGACATTTCCGAAAAGCTGCGCCGCAAACTCGACACCGCAGACGAAGCTCGCCTGGCCAGGCGCTCCACCACGAACCCCGAAGCGTACCGCCTCTACCTGCAAGGCCGTTTCTTCGCTGAGCACTTTACCCGCGAGGGCGTCGACAACGGGATTCAGGCCTTCCGCAAAGCTCTGGACCTCGACCCCAACTACGCCCTGGCTTATGCCGGCTTGGCCTACGCCTATTTCGTTGCCGATGATTTTTATCTGGCGCCGCGTGATTCCATGCCGCAGGCGAGCGAGGCCGCCAAGAAGGCGCTGGCGCTCGACGACTCACTCGACGAGGCGCATGTCGAGATGGGATTGGTTCACTTCTATTATGAATACGACTGGAGTGCGGCTGAAAAGGAATTCAAGCGCGCCATCGAGCTCGGCCCTCAATATGCCCCGGCTTACGAGTACTACAGCGGAGCGCTGCTGACGGTCGGCCGAACCGAAGAGGGCATTGCCATGGGGAAACGGGCCCTGGAGCTCGACCCACTCTCCCTGGATATCGGCGCAAGTCTCGGCGGAGCCTTTTATATGGCCCGTCAGTCGGACCTGGCCACCGCCACTCTGCGCAAGACACTTGAGTTTGCCCCGGACGCCTGGTATGCCCTCATGTGGCTCGGCCTGACATACGAAGCCAAAGGCGATATGCCCGCCGCTGTCCGGGAACTCGAAGCCGCCAGGAAGGCCGTGCCGGACTTTCCTTATCCGGTCGCCGAGCTCGCCCACGCCTACGCTGTGTCAGGAAAGAAAAAGGAAGCTGTCGAACTCCTCGAGCAACTCAAGACGCTCTCGCAGCGCACCTACGTGCCTGCCTACAACTTCGCCACGGTTTATATCGGGCTCGGCGACAAGCAGCAGGCTCTTGCCATGCTCGAGAAGGCTTACGCCGATCGTTCCACGCTCCTGACGTTTGTTACTTTCGATCCCGAATTCGACCCCCTCCGCTCCGACCCTCACTTTCAGAATCTTCTTCGCCGCCTCCACCTCTCTTCCTGAGGCCACCCACTCCTCGGCCGTTTTTCAGTTTTCGGGTTTACCCGAGCGTCTTCAGCAGCCCGCTTACTCCATTCCAGATAATCTGCACCCCGATGCACACCAGCAGAAACGACGACAGCCTCATAATCACTCCCATCCCCGTTTCCCCAATCAGCCGCGCCAGCCGTTCCGATGACCCGTAGCAAATCCACACCGTCAGCGCCGTCACCAGCGCTCCAATCACCGCCGCAGCGATCGCCAGCGCGTTCATTCCCGCGTGATGCGGAAAATTCGCCCCCAGCGTGATCGCCACCGAAATCGATCCCGGTCCCACCGTGATCGGTAGCGTCAGTGGATAAAACGCTTGCTGCATCACGTCACTTTGGCCCGTCTGTTTTCTCGCCGTCGTTGTGGATTCGGGCGCCTGTTTCCAGTTCAGCATCGTCCATCCCGTGCTCACGACGATCAGTCCGCCTCCCACCTGCACCACCGGCAGCGATATCCCGAAAAACGTCAGGATGTGCGTCCCCACCAGCAGCGAACCAACCAGCAGTACAAAACTGTTCCACGCAATCCTTCGCGAAAGTGACGCTCTTTCCCCGCTCGAGTAGTCCTGCGTCATGCTCAGAAAAATCGGCGTCCCTCCGAGCGGATTCACAATCGGGAACAGCGCCCCGACAATCAGAATCGTGTGTTTCACCACCTCATTCATGGCGTTTTATCCACCGCCGGCAGTATATCCGACCCGGATTCCCCCGTCCGCCCGGGTTGTGGCCCGGACCGTCTCGGCTCCCGCGGCCGTTTTCCGCCTCACCTCGTCCTTTCCCCCATTGCTCGCAGCAATAATTTTCCTTTCCGCTTGTGCTCCATTTCCTTGACATTCACCTCGGCGCGACGGTATATAAGTCTGTTCGGTGCTTGGGCGCGGTTGTTTCGGTGCTCCCGGCGCCGGGCTGACTCGGTGGCATTTCGAGCCGCGGCAGATTCGAGGCCGCCGGCAGGTCGGAAGCGTTGGGCAGTTCCGCGTCCTGGCAGTAGGGTTCCAAGCGGGGTCTATGACCACAGCGAATCAAGGACAATCACCAGAACCCAAACCCCTAGCGGCTGCCGCAACCCCCGGCGCTGCAAAAACTTCCCCACCGCCCAAGAAAGACAAGAAAGAGGCCGATAAGCCCGTCGATATTCGCCGGCGCATCATCTGGGCCTGCGTCTGGGGCTATCTCGGCGTCAATTTCCTGATGTTCCTGCGGTTTTTTTTCCCGCGCGTCTTATTCGAACCCAGCACGGTCTTTTCCATCGGCTATCCTTCCGATTTTGCGCTCGGCGTGGACACCAAATTCCAAAAAGACTACCGCATCTGGGTCGTTCGCAATACCGAGCGCCTGTTCGTCATTTACGCCCGCTGCACGCACCTGGGCTGCACCCCCGACTGGAAGCCCAGCGAGAACAAATTCAAGTGTCCCTGCCACGGGAGCGGCTACGATAGCGAGGGCGTCAATTTCGAGGGCCCGGCTCCGCGTCCCATGGACCGCTGCCACATCGAGTTGGACGCCACGGGGAAAATTATCGTCGACAGCAGCCGGCTCTACGTTCAGGATTTCAAGGCCGGCCGCAACGAGTTCAATGACAAAGGCGCGTTCTTGGCAAATGTCTAAGTGGCGCGGGCACGATTGCCCGCCCTGACGCAGCGTGCGCCCGTGCGCCTTTGAGCTTATGTTTTGACCGGTTTTCGATTTTCAGTTATTCCGAGGGTCAGCATGCCAGACGAACCGAACAATAAGTCCTCAAACGGCGGCAAGGCCACCGGCCTTCTGGACAAAGTCCAGCAGGAGGCCCGTGACTTGAAAGAGATGTTCACGGAAAAGGCCAAGGCCGACCTGGAATCCCTCAAAGAGCCGGAAAAGACACAGGCCTTTCGTTCCATCTTCCGCGTCAAGCACGACGAAACTCCTCGCAACCGCGCCCTTTCCGTTCTCTCCAACGTCTTCTTCCATCTCCATCCTGCCAAGGTCAATCGCGACGCGGTCCGCTACTCCTACACCTGGGGGATGGGCGGCATCACCTTCTATCTCTTTATCGTCCTCACCTTCACCGGCGTCCTTTTGATGTTCTACTACCACCCCACCAAGATTCAGGCCTATCGCGACATCCTCTACCTCCATCACGACGTTCCTTTCGGCCAGCTCCTCCGCAACATGCACCGCTGGGCCGCCCACCTGATGATCATGACCGTTTGGCTGCACACCTTCCGCGTCTTTCTTTCCGGCTCCTACAAGAAGCCGCGTGAATTCAACTGGTGCGTCGGCGTGCTCCTCATGGTGCTCACGCTGCTCCTTTCCTTCACCGGCTACCTGCTGCCCGACGATCAGCTCGGCTTCTGGGCCGTCACCGTAGGCACCAACATGGCCCGCGCCACTCCCTTGTTAGGACACGAAGGCCCGTTCGGACGCCAGCTCGGCATGACGCCGTTCAACGATGTCCGCTTTGCGCTTCTCGGCGGCTCCATCGTGGACGCCAACGCGCTCCTTCGCGCCTACATTTGGCATTGCATCGCCATTCCGCTCATGGCGGCCATCTTCATGGGCCTTCATTTCTGGCGCGTTCGAAAAGATGGCGGCATCTCCGGGCCTTCGCCCGTGATGCTGGAATCGGAAATAAAGGACCAGAAAGGCCCGCGGCCGGTGATCATGCACCCGAGCGGCATGCGGTAGCAGTAGCACAGGCTTTTAGCCTGCGCGTTCTTGTATTTTCGTTCTGCGATTTTCGAATTTCGCCTTTTGGGGGTTTTGCCATGTGGGGCGACTGGGGCCAGCTCTGGGAAATCATCTCCACGCCGGACAACATTCCCATCGTGGCCATGATTTTCCTCGTTCCCTTTTTCACCTGGTATTGGTGGCGCCAGGCCAAACAGGCCGACGCGCTCATCACCCAGCTAGAAGCCGATCCCGCTCTTGCCAAGACTTCGTATCGCAAGATTTTCCCCTGGAAGCCCGGCTGGGACCGGGAGGTCCACACCTGGCCCTACCTGATGCGCATCGAGTTCCTCGCCGCCCTCATCGTCACTGTCATCCTCATGGTCTGGTCCATCACGCTCAACGCGCCGCTCGAGGAACCCTCCAATCCCAACCTCACCATGAACCCTGCCAAGGCCCCCTGGTATTTCCTCGGCCTGCAGGAAATGCTCGTCTATTTCGATCCCTGGATCGCCGGCGTGGTCATGCCCACGCTCATCATCGTCGGCCTGATGGTGATTCCCTACATCGACGAGAATCCGCTCGGCAACGGCTACTACACCTACAAGCAGCGAAAATTCGCCATCTGGACCTATTTCATCGGCTTCATGGGCCTGTGGCTGCTGATGATTTCCATCGGCACGCTCATCCGCGGCCCCGGTTGGCAGTGGTTCTGGCCTTCGCAGACGTGGGATCACAACCGGCTCATCTTCGAGGTCAATCGCGACCTCCATACCATCTTCGGCATCTCGAGCCCGCTCGGCGCCGGAATTTTTGGCGCCATCGTCGTCGGCGTCTATTTCGTGGTCATGGGCTACCTGGCGCACAAGTTGTGCATGGCCACGCCCTTCACGCGCCGCATCTACGCGCGCATGTCGCTCACTCAGACCACCATTCTCCAGGGCCTGCTGGTGCTCATGGCCAGCCTGCCCATCAAAATTCTTTTGCGCCATCTGTTCCGCATCAAGTACGTCTGGGTGACGCCATGGTTCAACATCTAGCTGGCGCAGGCATTTCTGCCTGTGCGCCCTTGTCCGGAGATGTGCTTGGGAACGGATCTACAACAAGCGACACCTGAGGGTCGGTTGGGCCGATTTTCGACTTACGCTTTTCGGGGGTAATCAGTGCCGGAACCTGAATCCGATGACCCGATCTTAAATCAGTCCTACGCCACGGCCATACTCGTCAGCGTGCTGCTGCTCATGTTCACCGTCTCCTGGGCCATGTGGCAGGAGATGTTCGGCCTCCGTCCCTGGCGGTCCTATCAGGAGCGCTTCGCCAAGGCCTACGTCAAATACCTGAAAGCCCAAATCCCCGTCCAGCAGAAAAAAGAACAAGACATTCACGACTCCGCCGACTACAAGAAGCTCGACGCCGCCGCCAGGGCCGCGGAGACGGCTGCCAAGCCGCAACTGGACCAAATCAAGGCCGAGATCGATTTCGTCAATGGCCGCACTGCCGCTCTTCAGGACACCTTCGTCACCGAGCGCGCCCGCATTCAGGCTCTTGTCTATCACGCGGAAACCTCGCGTTCCGATTCCGCGAAAAAGGACGTCGAAGAAGCGAACGCCGTAGTTCACCGCATCGTCTTGCCGAAGCAAGGCGGAGGCAACGAAACCGTCGAATGGAAATTCCCGCGGATCGAGGAGGAATTCACCTCGCTCAAGGCGAAGAAGGCCTCGCTTTCCAATGAGCAGGGCGCCATTCTGAATCACATTCGGGAGCTGAGTGGCCAGGCCGACGACTATTTCAAGGACCACATGGTCGGGCTCACGAAAGACCAGCTCCAAGGCCTGCTCGACGCAACGGAAAAGCTGGAACCCGAAATCATTCAGGTCAACGTCGCCTCCGCCGGCCTCGTGGACCGCTGCCAGTCCTGTCACATCGGCATGGACTCGAAGTTCGTCCCCACTACGCTCACGCTCACCAGGGCCGATCTGGGCTTCGAGCGAAGCAAGGACGCGCCGTTCACCTCCCATCCCGATCCCGAGCTGCTCACGATTCACAATCCCGACACGTTCGGGTGCTCCCCCTGCCACGGCGGCAATGGCCGCGCCACCAACTCGATCATCCACGGACACGGCGAGTACGAGCACTGGCTCTGGCCGCTCCATGCTCCGGAAAACTACGAGGCCGGCTGCCAGTCCTGCCATCCGCACGACATGATTCTGGAGCACGCCACCGTCATCAACGAGGGCAAGGAACTCTTCCGCCGCAAGGGCTGCATCGGCTGCCACAAATACGAAGGCTTCGACAATCAGGACGATCTGCTGCTCGCCTCGCGCCAGCAGATTCGCACGCTGGAAGCCCAGAAGCACGAACTCGAGCTGGAAATACCGCGCCTCACCAAGGAAGGCGACCAGGCTTCTGACAACGCCACCGCCAACCGCCTCTACCAGAAGGCCACCGACATGCGCGTCACCACCAGCAGCATCGACGCCGAGGTCGAGCAGCTCGAACGCAAATCCGCCAGCCTGCTGCGCGAGGTAAAGAAAATCGGCCCCTCGCTCAAAGAAGTCCGCATGAAGCTCCGCAAGGAGTGGATCCCGTACTGGCTGGCCAATACGCACACCTTCCGGCCCACGACCAAAATGCCGCAGTTCAATTTCGCGAAAGGGCGCGAACAGGAAGAGATTCAGGCCATCGCCGCCTTCATCTGGCAGGACGCGCTCACCGGCCCGGTGCCCGAACATCAGACTCCCGGGAATCCCGACAAGGGCAAAATCGCCCTCGAAACCCGCGGCTGTCTCGCCTGCCATTCCATTGGTGAAGGCGACAAAACTCTCGGCGGAGTCTTCGCCGCCAATCTCTCCCGGATCGGGGAAAAGGAGAATTACGATTACCTGGTCCGCTGGATCCACAATCCCCGCCAGCGCACCCGGCCGTACGATCCCATCTCGAAACAGGATCTTGGCCCCGAGGACTACGCGAAATTCAACCTCCCGTACGTGTTCGATCTGGACCACTCCCGCTCTCCCGACGGCAAGCACGAGCTCCAGGTCCAGCTTCCCACTGTCATGCCGTCGCTGCGCCTCTCCGTCGAGGAATCGCGCGACATCGCCAGCTACCTGATGACCCAGAAGCATGCCGACGCAACCTATCCGTCCGCGCCGTTCATGGACGATCCCAAGCTGCACGACAAGGGTCTCGCGCTGGTGAAAAACTACGGCTGCGCCGGATGCCACGAGATTTCCGGCCTCGAAGAGGAAGCGCGCATCGGCACCGAGCTCACCACCGAAGGCTCCAAGCCCATCGAGCGCCTCGATTTCGCGCTGCTCACCGTCCCGGCCAGGGAAGGCGTGCTCCCGGACGGCAAAAAATCTCCGCGCGGCTCCTGGTATGACCAGAAGGGATTTTTCGAGCAGAAGCTGCTCCACACCAACATCTTCGATCAGGGCCGCATGGAACCGCAGTTGAAGATGCCCCAGCCCGTGCTCACCGCGGAAGACCGCAACGCCCTGGTCACTTTTCTCCTCGGCAGTGTGGACATCACGCTCCCGCAGAACTACATCTACGACCCGGCCGGTGCGGCCCACGACATCCAGGAGGGCTGGTGGATCGTTTCCAAATACAACTGCATGGGCTGCCATGTCCTGCAGGTGGGCCAGCAGAGCATCCTGATGACCCTCGCGCAATATCAGGGCGACAATAAGGAAAAGCTTCCTCCGCAGCTCATCGGCGAAGGCGCGCGCGTCAACCCGCGCTGGCTCGAGCGCTTCCTTGCCAATCCCGCGCTCGATCCCGTCAATACCGACCGCGACGGCGTGCGCAGCTACCTCGCCGTGCGCATGCCCACGTTCAGCTTCTCCGACGACGAAATCCAGAAACTCGTGCGCTTCTTCTCCGCGCTCGCTTCGCAGTCGCTGCCCTATCTGCCGCCCAAGCTCGAGCCGCTCACCGACCAGGAGCGCACGCTCGCCCGCGAGCTGTTCACCTCCCCGGCAGCGCCTTGCTTGAAGTGCCACGCCACGGGCGTTCCTGCGCACGACGCCATCGCCACCGCTCCCAATTTCCTGCTCGCACCCGACCGGCTCAAGCCCGCCTGGACGAATCGCTGGATTCTCGATCCCTCGCGCATCGCTCCAGGAACCAACATGCCCTCCGGCCTCTTCAAGCGCGATGGGGACCACTGGGTCTTCAGCGGCCCGCTCCCGCCCGCTTTCCACGGCTACAGTAAGGACCAGGCTGACCTTCTCGTCCGCTACATGTTCCAGATGACTCCGGAGGAACAGCGCATGCTCGTCGGCCGCACCCCCACCGGCGGCGGAAAGCCGGCCGGCCAATGATGCGGCGCTTTAGCGCCGGTCCAAAGGCGGCGCCGGGACTCTCCGCTGCGCTCGCTTCTTTGTGGGAGATTCTGCGCGCGCCGCTCCGCCGCGACAAATCATCACCCTTGCGCCATAATTCTTCGCATCTCTCAATGGGAGGAATCACGTAATGAAACTCCGTTCGCATCATGTTGTGACGTTTAGCCTCGCCGCCGCGCTCGCCCTTGCGGCCTGCAGCAAGAACGAAGAAGCTCCGCCGCCGTCGCAGCCCGCTGCCTCCGCCCCGGCTGCGGCTCCCGTGGACGCGGCCACTGCCGGAACCATCACCGGCACCGTAAAGCTCGACGGCGTCGCGCCCAAGCCCGTCCGGTTCAAGACGGATTCCGATCCGTACTGTTCCAAGGTTCACGCCTCCGATCCGCTCATGTCCGAGGAAGTCGTGGTGGACAAGAACAACGATCTGGCCAACGTGGTGGTGTACATCAAGACGGGACTGGAGAACCGCACGTTTCCCACGCCGAGCGACACTGTCCAGCTCGACCAGACGGGCTGCCATTACAGGCCCCACGTCATCGCCCTGATGGTCAACCAGCCCCTCGCCATCGTGAACAGCGACCAGACCACGCACAACATTCACCCCACGCCCGCCAACAACCGCGATTGGAACAAGTCTCAGGCCCCGGGCGCCGACAAGATCACCGATTCCTTTGCCCGCGAGGAGATCGCCATTCCCGTGAAGTGCAACGTGCATAGCTGGATGAAGTCCTACATCGCCGTCCTCAAGACGCCCTATTTCTTTGTCACCAAGGACGACGGCACATTTGAAATCAAGAATCTGCTTCCCGGCGACTACACCATCGCCGCCTGGCAGGAAAAATACGGCAGCACGGAGCAGAAAGTCACGGTCGGCCCCAAGGAGGCCAAGAAGGTAGATTTCGTCTTCAAGGCGAGCTAAATGCCGCAGGGGCACGGCATGCCGTGCCCCTGCCCGCACGACGTCTTGTGTTTGATGCTTTCGATCGTAAGGGCTGCTCCGGCGGTCTTTGCAGGGCCGTCACGCGGATCGACTGACGGGATACTATGCGGCTGAAGCGAATCGCGAAGTTATGACCGCCGGCTACAACTCGACGCTCCACCGCTATGCGCTCTTCACTGCCGCGTGCACAGTCTTTCTCCTGGTTGCCGGAGCTCTGGTCACTTCCAACGATGCCGGCCTTGCCGTTCCCGACTGGCCAACCTCCTACGGCACATTTTTTCCGCCCATGGTCGGAGGCATTTTCTACGAGCACGGCCATCGTATGGTGGCCACCTTCGTAGGGCTGGTTACCATTGGCCTCGCCGTCCTTCTGTGGCGCGTGGAGTCCCGCCCCTGGATGCGTGCGCTCGGCTGGGCGGCGCTGAGCATCGTGATCCTGCAAGGGCTTTTCGGCGGCCTGACCGTCATGCTGCGGCTCCCGCCCGCCGCATCCATTATTCACGCGGCCCTCGCCCAGACGTTCTTTTGCATCACCGTATCCATCGCGGTATTCACCAGCCGCTGGTGGTTTGCCGAGCCCGCCGTCGCTGACGATTCCGGCTCCCCGCGTCTCTTGTCTCTGGCTTATTGGCTCGTGTGCGTCACGTTTCTTCAACTCGTTTTCGGTGCAGCCCTTCGCCACAACGCCTTCGGCATTTGGCCGCATTTAGCCGGCGCGGCGGCTGTTCTCGCACTTGTCATCATCGTTTCGCGAGCCACTCGCCGCCGGTTTGCGGCGGCCGGGTCGCTTCGTGTGCTTTGCAAATGGCTCAATGCCGTCGTCGGCGCACAAATCCTGCTCGGTGGCGCCGCCTGGTGGTCGCGCCTCGCCACCCGCGACGCGCTCCAGCCCGAACCAATTGCCATCTGGCTTACCGTGGCACACACGGTGCTGGGCGCCATAGTTTTAGCGAGTACGGTGGTCTTCGTGTTAGTCTCCCACCGCCTGCTCTCCGCTTCGGAGCCGGCGATGGCCGCTGGCACGCAACCCGTTTCATCGTAGGGCTCGCCTGCAGCAGGCAGGCCTGCCCGCCGAACTTCGGGACAGAGAACTCGCAGCATCGAGGGGGGGCGTTCGCTGAATATGGGAACCGCTCGTGCCATTCCGGCTCCCGCCTGGGCCCGCACCGCCGCGTTCTGGGCCCTGGCCAAACCCGACGTCACTCTGCTCGTCGTCGCCACTACCGCGCTCGGTTACTGCGCCGGAGCGCGCGGCCCTCTCGACTGGCTCGCACTCACCCAGGTGGCCTTCGGCACGCTGCTACTCAGCGCCGGCACCGCCGCGCTCAATCAATATGTGGAGCGCGATCTCGACGCCCAGATGCGCCGCACCGCCTCCCGGCCGCTGCCCTCGGGCATCCTCTCCCCGCGCGAAGCGCTCACCTTCTCCCTCACGCTGGCTCTTGCCGGCCTCGCCTACCTCTATTTGCTCGTCAACCCGCTCTGCGCGCTTCTCGGCGCCTGCTCCGCGATCACCTACCTCGCCCTCTACACGCCCCTCAAGATGCGCACCCCGTGGTGCACGTTTGTGGGAGCATTTCCAGGCGCCGTGCCTCCCCTGATCGGCTGGGCCGCCGCACGAAATTCTCTCGACGCCCCGGCCTGGCTCCTCTTCGCCATTCTTTTCGTCTGGCAGTTCCCGCATTTCCTCTCCATCGCCTGGATTTACCGTGAGGATTACGCCCGCGCCGGAATCCGCATGCTCCCCGTCGTAGAACCTTCCGGCCGCTCCACCTTCCGCCAGATTGTCGGCTATTCCGTGGTTCTCATCCTCGCCAGCCTGCTGCCCGCCATCGCCGGACTCGCCGGCATCCTCTATCTGTTCGGCGCGCTCCTGCTCGGCCTCGCCCTGCTGCAGATGAGCCTGTGGACCGCGCGCGAGCAGACGAACCGCAGCGCCATGTGGCTCATGCATTCCACCGTCATCCACATTCCGGTTCTGATAGTTCTGCTCGTGATCGACAAAATCGCCCGCTAGGAACCCGCCGGAGGACCCGACCTGCTGATGAGCCAAAAATCAAACGACCTGGAGATGGCCGTCGCCTGCCTCTTCTTCCTCTTTCTTTCTCTGGCGGGACTCGCCGCCGTGTTCCTGAGCGGCGAACTCACCGGGGTGGACGGCCTGCTGATGCTCATGGTCTGTGGCGGAATGGCTCTGCTGTTCGGCTGGCTTGCGGTTTCGGCGCTTCGCGATGCCGGTCTTTTCGGCGCCCACAAGTCCGGCGAATCCACGACTACGGAAGGGAAGTAGGGGCGCCGGTTCCGGCGTCCTCCCTGCCTGCCTCCTTCGAGGACGATGATTTCTCAGGCCACTCTCAACGCCGCCCTCAACGCCGCCAGCGCGGTCGCTCTCCTGGCCGGCTACATCTTCATCCGCCGTGGAAACGTCCCGGCCCACCGCGCCGCGATGCTCACCGCCACGGCCGCTTCCATCGTCTTTCTTGCTTCTTACGTCATTTACCATCTGCGCGTCGGCTCCGTTCATTTTCAGGGCGCCGGCTGGACCCGCCCCGCCTATTTTTCGCTCCTGATCTCGCACACCTCGCTGGCAGTGGTAAACGTCGGCTTCGTCGCCGTCACGCTCACTCGCGCCCTCCGCGAGAACTTCCCGGCGCACCGCCGCATCGCTCCCTACACCTGGTGGCTCTGGATGTACGTTTCGCTGACCGGTGTGCTTGTCTACTTCATGCTCTATCATTGGTTCGCCCGTCCGTAGGGCCACGACATGGTCGTGCCCCATCCGAGGCGGCGCTCAAAGGAGCGCGACCGGTCTCGATGTCCGCAAGCGAAAACTTAACTCCCGCTCCGCCCAGCAAGGGCATGCCCCGCAGGGCCACTGTCGCCATTCTCGTTATCGCCTGCCTCTTCGTTTTTATGCCGTTTCTCTTCTGGCGCGCCAGTTGGTTCGGTGCGCCCATGTCGGCTGGGGACATCACCGCCGCGCTCTCTCCCAATGCGAAGCCGCGCGATACACAGCACGCTCTCGCCCAGCTTTCCGCGCTCATCGATCGTCACGAATCCTCCGCACGCCAGTGGTATCCCGCGCTCATCGCCGAATC
>JASHSV010000127.1 GCA_030038535.1 Candidatus Acidiferrales bacterium | reverse complement strand
CGCGGCAGGCTTTCGCGCCGGCTCATCAGGCAGCGAAATCACCCTCCCCTGCGCCGCGTAATACTCCTTCCCGTTCTCAAACTCGTCCTTGATCCGCCGGCTCACTTCCACGCGGTATTCCGGCGTTACCGTGATGTACCCGCGATCAAATAATGTGTGCACGTCCTGGCGAAATAGAATTCCATTTTGAACGTCATTCGGTCCGTCATCCGCCACTGGCCGCACGTGCGCTGCCTCAAGCACGTGCAAAACGGGCGACCCTGTAAATGCGCAGCGCCGCTGGTAGGCATCGGCCACCACCACGCGGAACGATCCCTGTCCCAATCGCGGCAGAACAATTTGGGGCTGCCCTCGTCTAATTCCGGCTTCAGACGGCACCAGCGGTAACTCAGCTGCCGCTTTATGAGCAACAAGCCACGCTTCCACCTGCTCCCAAAGTGCCCGTCCCCTTGGGTCTGCGGTGTCATAACCCTTCCCCACCTGTATGCTCTGCGGCCAGTCCGAGGCGGGAATCCATTCCCGCTCGGGGAAGAAAAATGGAGACTGCAAGAGAATGCATCCAATCTCGTAGTCCTTGGCGGGATTCGAGGACTCTTTGCGATATCGCGCCAGGCGCGTCCGCATTTCCTGTTCGGTTCGCGCGCCGTTCTTCGCGCCGAATGATTTCCACGCAAAGCTAACGGGGAGCGTCGTGTAATAGCCGAAGAAGCCACCGCCAACGATGAAATTCCTCGGGCTATGTAACTTGAACAGGAATGGTCCGCCGGGATCGAGCGCCCTGAATGGCTGCCCCGCGCTCGGCCGCCAGAAATTCACCTCGTCGAGCGGCGCTTTCGCTGACAGAAAGCCGAACCATTCGAAATCCGTTATGCCGACGTAAAACCGCATCTTGGAATGAGATGCTAGTGCAGAACTCGCTCCGAAGCTATCGCACCGAAAGCAAGAGAGCATGCGGTTCGCAATCGCGCTGGCATCGCGACAGCACCGGCCAGATCAACTAAGGAGGCTCATTTTCCCCTTGCATTGCTCCCTTCAACTGTGCTATACTGTATCTAGTGGTAAATGTCCATGACACGCGCCACAGCGATCCGCGCCGGGGACGGGACTAGCTCCGCATAGCACACGCACCACCCTCTGCTACCGAGCTCTGTTCGCATCACCTGCAAGGCGCTTCTTTTCATAGGTTTCTCAGCATGCTCGCTTGCATGCCCGTGTCTCTCGAACCCGCTCTCCCGGGCGCCGCTCGCCCAGAAGCTCGTCCAACCCTTCTGCTTTCATTCGTTTGCGCATTCCCCGGGGGCGATACTCCGCTTTCGAAGCAAAAACCTCGACCTTCTATCTCCTGTGCTTTCAGTGCTTTGTGCAATCGGTATCAACACAACCCTTGTCTTTTCAATCGTTTGTGCAATATCAGGGGGAGGGGGGGTCGATACCCATCTTCAAAATCGAGAATCGTCCCATTCCTCACGCTCGCCACTCGCCCCCCGGCACTCGCCACTTCCATATTGGCGTTTGGGCCGCAGGCACGCCTTCGCTAGAGTGATGGGCGAGGTGGCCCTATGAACATCGAAACGATTGCCATTCACGCCGGAGGCGAGCCCGATCCCGCTACTGCGGCCATTGCTCCGCCCATTCATCTCTCCACCACGTTCGAGCACGGCCCCGCCACGGAGATCCTGCACGGCTACACCTACGTGCGCGACGAAAATCCCACGCAGGACCGCCTTGAAGCGGCGCTCGCCCAGCTCGAATGCCCGCGCTTCGGCAAAGCAGGAACGGGATTGGTTCAGTTCCACGAAGCATCCGGTCACCAGAAACTGGAAACCCCCGCGGCGCTTGCCTTCGGCTCCGGCATGGGCGCGGCTGCGGCCATGCTCCAAACGCTCGATCCCGGCTCGCACGTGATTTTTCCCGAGGACGTGTACGTTCATGTCCGCGTGGCCCAGCAGGACTACCTGCCCAAATGGAACATCGCTGCGAGCGTTGTCGATGCCACATCAGTCGAAAGTGTGGGAAAAGCGATTCGTCCCGAAACAAAACTCATCTGGCTCGAAACGCCCTCCAACCCGCGCATGGACGTTACCGATATCGCGGCCGTTGTCGCGGCCGTCCGGGCGAGCAAAGCTCCCGCTGCCTTGGTCCTGGTGGACAATACGTTCGCCACGCCTGTCTTCCAGCGCCCGCTCGAGCTGGGCGCCGACATTGTCCTGCACTCCACCACCAAGTACTGCGGAGGCCACAGCGACGTGCAAGGCGGAGCAATAGTTCTGCGCAAGCGGGACGCGCTGTATGAAAAGCTCTATCACACGCGGTTGATCCTGGGCGCCGTGGGCTCGCCCTTCAACTCCTGGCTGGTGCTGCGCGGCCTCCGCACGCTCCCGGTGCGCATGGAGCGCCACGCCGCCAATGCTCTTGCCGTGGCGCGCGCTCTCGAAAAAAGCAGGAACGTGGAAAAGGTCTTCTATCCCGGCCTCCCGTCGCATAAAGGATACGAAATCGCCAAACGGCAGATGAAGGGCTTTGGCGGCATGATGTCGATTCTCGTAAAAGGCGGCTGGGACCAAGCAGTCTCCGTGGCCTCAAAGGTAAAGCTCTGGCGCAATGCCACGAGCCTCGGCGGCGTGGAAAGCGTTCTCGAGCATCGCGCCTCAGCCGAAGGGCCCGGCTCGACCGCGCCGAAAAATTTGCTGCGCATGAGCGTGGGACTGGAAAATGCGGAAGATCTGATCGCGGATTTATCAAAAGCGCTAGGATGAAGAAACGGTTGAAAGCAAAAAGACAGAACCGGAAGAGCCGGCCTCGCGGCCGGCGCGGAGCCCGCTCCGGACGCTCTGCTCCTCGAACCTCCAGCCTCCGGCGTCGAACCTCTGCCCTCGACGTCGCCGTGATCGGCGCCGGAGCGTTCGGCGGTTGGACGGCGTGGCATCTCGCCCGCCGCGGAGCGCGTGTGGTGCTCGTGGACGCATGGGGCGCGGGCAATTCGCGCGGCACCTCGAGCGGCGAGGCGCGCATCCTGCGCTTTGCCTATGGTGAAAAATCGATCTACACCCGATGGACGCATCGTGCTCGTGAAATCTGGCGCCAGTGCGAGGCCCAATGGAAAGTCCCGCTCTTCGAGCCCTGCGGCATGCTGTGGCTCCTCCGCGAAGAAAACGAATACTATCGCGCGAGCGTTGCCGCCATCAACGCGCTGCGCGAACCCTGGGAGCGGCTCTCCGCTGCCGAGTGCAGGCGTCGGTTTCCGCAGATGGCCTTCGAC
>JASHSV010000126.1 GCA_030038535.1 Candidatus Acidiferrales bacterium | reverse complement strand
AGGTCGGTGTCCAGCTACGCGACGCCGACCGCGTCACCGTCACCAAGGCGCGGAACAAGCTGAAGCTCATTCGCCCTTCCGATAAGGTTTACTTCGAAATCCTGCGCACCAAGCTCAAATGGGGGGCCCGCTGAACCAATCTCCAGCCGCCCACAGTGAAGGCTCTACCTGGGGGCATCCGTTGCGGCGGACTTTCTCGTTGTGCCGCGAACGTCCGATTCTTGGAGGGAGTTTCAAATTGATATCCTCACGGCTCTTTGCTGGTCTTCTGCTCGCCCTTGCTCCGCCTCTTCTTCTTGCACTCCTCGGCAGCTCACAATCACTCCCTGCACGCGTCACCGCCAGCCTCGTGATTCACCACGGCAAGGTGCACACCGTCGATCGCGCACGTCCGGAGGCTCAAGCCATCGCCATTGTCAGCGAGCGCATCGCTGCGGTTGGTTCTGACGAACAAATCGATCCCTGGATCGGCCCGCAAACCGCCGTGATCGATGCCCGCGGCGCGACCGTCCTCCCCGGATTCAACGATTCACACGTCCACTTCGTCTCCGGTTCGCTATCCCTGAACCGCGTGGAGCTGGGCGACGTCACATCGCGCGAGGAGTTCGCCCGCCGCGTCGCTGCCACCATCAAACGCCTGCAGAAAGGCGAGTGGGTTCTTGGCGGCGGGTGGGATCACGAGAAATTCCCGGGCGCCGCGATGCCCACCCGGGAATGGGTTGACGCCGTCTCTCCCGACAATCCCCTTTGGCTCAATCGCTACGACGGCCACATGGGCCTCGCCAATTCCGCCGCCCTCCGCCTCGCGGGAATTGACCGCAACACGCCCGATCCCCCCGGAGGCCTCATCCTGCACGATTCCGAAGGCAATCCTACGGGCGCGCTGAAAGAGGCCGCCGCCGGGCTGGTCCAGCGTCTTATTCCCCCGCCTAACGAAGAACAGCTCACCCGGGCCATCCGCCAGGGACTCGCCGAGGTTCGCCGCTTCGGCGTCACCTCGTTCCAGGACATCAGCCACGCTATCGAACTCCGCATCTATCAAAAACTTCTCGCGGCGGGCGAGCTCACCGCTCGCATCTACGCCATCACCCCCATCGAGCTTTATCAGTCCCAGGTGCAGGCCGGTATTACCGCTGGTTTCGGCAACGATTGGATCCGGACCGGCGGCCTCAAGGGCTTCGCAGATGGTTCGCTGGGTTCTACCACCGCGCTCTTCTTCGAGCCCTATAACGACGCGCCCAATACGCGCGGCCTCTTCAACGCCATGATGCTGCCCGAAGGCCACATGCTCCAGATGGCCCAGCCCGCCGACGCTGCCGGCCTCCAAATCGCCATTCACGCCATCGGCGATCGCGCCAATCACGAAATCCTGGCCATGTATGAGGAAATCGCTCGCCGCAACGGCCCGGGGCCCGCCCGCGGCCGCCGCTGGCGCATCGAACATGCCCAGCACCTGCGCCCCGATGACTTCGACCTGTTCGCGCGTCTGGGCGTGATCGCTTCCATGCAGCCCTACCACGAAGCCGGCGATGGCATCTGGGCGGAGAAGCGAATCGGCCACGAGCGCGCGCTCACCACTCATGCCTGGCGCAGCCTCCTTGACCACGGCGTTCGGCTCGCCTTTGGTACCGACTGGCCCGTCGTCCCCCTCAATCCGATGCTGGGTCTGTACTCCGCCGTCACTCGCGCCACGCTCGACGGCAAGAATCCCAACGGCTGGATTCCGGAGCAAAAAATCTCGCTCGCTGAAGCGATCGAGGCCTACACACTCGGCTCCGCCTACGCCGAATTCACCGACAACCAAAAGGGATCGCTCACTCCCGGAAAGCTGGCCGATATCGTGGTCCTCGATTCCGACCTCTTCCATCTCCCTCCCGATCGCATCAAGGATGCAGAGGTGATCGCCACCATCGTCGGCGGCAAGGTGGTCTTCTCCCACGCTCCCTAACGTCTGCTCCGCAACGCGGGCACTCTTGCCCGCGCGTCCGGATCTCCGCTCTTCCCATTGCTCCGTGCCTGAGGCTTGCCGGAACACGTCGACAAGTTCAGAATGATCTCTTTCCGCTCGCCCTGGTCTGGCTTGCGGTTGCACCGAAAAGCAGAGGCGTCGGCCGAGACTGGACAACGGATCACAGGGATGCGCTTCGGGTCAATCAAACTCGCCATACTCCTGGTCGCGGCTCTGGTGCTCGCCGCACCCGCCTGTCACAAAGCCTCCTCCGATGACGAGGCCATCCGCACCGCCATCCGCCAGCACCTGGAAAAAAGCGGCGGCCTGAATCTCGCGGGGATGGACGTCGAATTCCAGCAAATCACCGTAAACGGCGACAACGCCCAGGCTCAGGTTCTCTTTCGCGCCAAACAGGAAGGCTCCACGATGCAGATGACCTACGCCCTCGAGCGCCAGAACGGCGCATGGGCCGTTCTCAAGAGCGTTCCCGCCGGCGGCCAGATTGCCCACCCGCCCATCGACGGCTCGCACGAGGCACCCGGAGACGCCTCGGGCAACGAACTTCCCCATTTGCACCCGCCAACTGCCGGCACACCCCAACCCGCCAAACCACAGTAGTGTCAAACCGGTAGTTCGTTCCTTACCGTACCTTCAGCACAATCAGCGTTCCATCATCCGCGGCCTGAACTCCACCCGCGAATTTTTCCGCATCCTCAAAAATCCTCGCCGCCAACTCCTCCGCGCTCAGCCGGTGATTCGCCGCGACCAGCAGCCGAAGCCGCTCCGAGCCGTATAATTCTTCCTCCGCGTTCATGCGCTCCGTGATTCCATCCGAGTAGCACACCAGCACATCGCCCGCAGCTAGCGAGTAGGCTCTTTCCTCGTACGTCGCCACTTCCTCAATCCCCAGCGGCAGTCCCTCCACGGGAATCTTCTCGCACCGCCCATCCTTCCAGAGCAGCGGCTGCCAGTGCCCCGCGTTGGCGATGCGCAGCCTGCGCCGGCCCTTCTGCCAGGTCATATAGCACAGAGTGGCGAATCCTCCTTCCACGCGCAGCTCCCACAGCAAACGGTTCAGGTGCCGCAGCGTATCCGCCGGCGAATATTTCTGGGGCGCCAGGCTCCGCAGCATGCCCACCGCCGTCGCGCCAAACAATGCCGCCGCGCTCCCTTTCCCCGTCACGTCGCCGATGGCCACGGCAAGCTGCTGCGGCCCATAGCGCAGAAAGTCATACATATCCCCGCCTAATTCGCGCGCCGGCTCGTACCGCGCCGCGATCTCCAGCCCCAAATCTTCCGCGGGAACCTCCGGCAGCAGCGCGCCCTGCATCTGCCGCGCGGCCTCCAGTTCCTCCGCCTGCTCGGATTCCTCCCGCAGCACGTGCTGATAGAGGCGCGCGTTCTCAATCGCCACCGCCAGGCTGCCCGCCAGGATCGAAAGCGTCTGGACATGCTCTTCCGTGAAATAGTTCTTCACCGGACTCTCCAGGTCGATCACACCCACCACCCGGCCTTTGTGAATCATCGGCAGCGCGAGTTCCGATGCCGTTTCTGGATTGCAGCAGATGTAGCGCGGATCCAGGCTCACATCCGGTACGCAAATCGGATGCCCCGAAGCAACCGCTGCGCCCACGATTCCGCCGGTCGGCCCGATTGCCAGTTTGCTTTGCTCACTGCGCCCATAGCGCACGTCCACCGCGTGGGTGAACCGCTTCTCCCGTGCGTCGTAAACCAAGATGCTGGCCATCTGGTAGTCAATCACCCGTTTGATCAGGTCCGCGGCGCGCCGCAACAGTTCGTCCACGTCGAGGATCGAGCTGGCCTCCCGTCCTGCTTCGTTCAGCACCCGCATGGTCTCGGCTTGCCGGCGCGCGCTCTCGTACAATTGTGCGTTTTCGATCGCTCCCGCCAGCCGGCTGGCCACCAATGCCAGCACCTGCTGCTGCTCCCGCGTGAACGAGTTGGGTTCGCGACTCTGAATGTCCAGCACGCCCACCACACGCCCCTTCAGCAGCAAAGGCACCGCGATTTCCGAACGGACGGATTCCACGGCGCTCAAATAGCGCGGGTCGCTGCGCACATCTCCCACCAGCACGGGCTGCCCCTCGGCCGCCGCCGTGCCGGTAATGCCCTTCCCCACGGGGATCCGCCACGTCTCCACCACTTCACGCGAGTAACCGATGGCAAAACGGAAAAACAGGTCCTGCCTGGCCTCGTCCAGCAGCAGCACCGCAAAGATCTCGTACGGCACCAGCCTCCGCACCAGCGCTGCCGCCTTCTTCAGGACCTCGTCCAAATTCAACGAAGAGTTGACCTCTTCGCCGATTTCCACCAGCGTGGCCAGCACTTCTGGCGGCAGCTCGGCCGCGGATCCCGGCGCCCGGCTCTCCGTAGATGTTTCTCTGTCACTCGACATTTTCCTCATCCGAATGGAGGAGCATCCGCAGACCCGTCCGGCGGTTCCTCCTCTCAAGTATAGCAATGGAGATTTTGTGTCCGTGGGGAGAATCGAGGGAAGTCAATTTGGCTCGCCGCTACTTCGAAGCGCGGCCGCGCAGTTCATCGAGCACGGAAACACTGCTGCTCATGCCCAGCCGCGATGCCCCGGCGGCCAGCATCGATCCCGCATCCGCCAGGGTTCGAATTCCGCCCGCCGCCTTGACGCCCGCGTCCCGGCCCACCACCGAGCGCAGCAGCGCCACATCCTCTCGCGTTGCCCCGCCGGGCCCGAACCCCGTCGACGTCTTCACGAAGTCGGCTCCCGCGCGCACCGCCGCGCGCGCTCCCCGCTCTTTCTCTTCATCCGTCAGCAGCGCGCACTCCAGAATCACTTTCAAAATGGCCTGGCGTTCGTGGCACAGTTCCGCCAGTTCATGAATCTCATCCTCTACCGCCTCGTCGTCGCCCGCCTTTAGCGCGCCCACGCGGATGACCATGTCCACCTCACTCGCCCCATCCTCCAGTCCCCTCTCCGCTTCGTGGCGCTTCACTTCTTTCCGCGAAGCGCCGAGCGGGAACCCCGCCACAGTCGCCACTCGAACTCCGCTTCCTTTGAGTTGCTCGGCGGCCAATGCTACGTAGCTCGGATTCACTACCATGGCCGCAAACCCGGCGCCCGCCGCCTCCTCGCACGCCCGGCGGATGTCATCCGGCTGTGCCTCCGGCTTTAGCAGTGTGTGATCCACGAGCCTCGCGAATGCTCTGCACAACGCGTCCGGGCCTCCGAACTTCTTTACGCCTTTCGGCAGGCGTTCCAGCGCCTCCACCACTGCGCGCACTTCCTTCGGAATCGGATTGCTCCACCACATGCCGTTCACTGTCTCCGCCTACTTCTTCTCTCGCCGTTCCCTTCCGGTTACCCTCTCCATCGCGCACACGTCTCGCAGGTTCCGGTAGCGTTCCGCATAGTCCAGCCCGTATCCCACCACGAAAACATTGGGGATGCGAAATCCAACGAAATCCGCCTCGAACGGTTGCGTCCGGCGCTCTGCTTTGTCCAGCAGCGTTGCCACGCGCAGAGCCTTTGGCTGTCGTTCTCGCAATACGCGAGCCAGGTAGTTCAGCGTCACGCCCGTGTCCAAAATGTCCTCCACCAGGATCACGTTGCGACCCTCGATGCTTGCGTCCAGGTCCTTGAGCAGTCTCACCTGCCCCGACGTTTCCGCAGACTGCCCGTAGCTCGCCGCAGCCAGAAAGTCGAAGCTGGCGTCCAGCGTGATCTCCCGGCTTAAATCCGCCAGAAAGATGCACGCGCCCTTCAGCACGCCCACCAGCAATACGGGCTCTCCGCGAAACTCCCTGGTGATCTGCCGGCCGATTTCGCGCACTCGCCGCGCGATTCGCCTTCGCGAGATCAGCACGCGCAACCTCTCGCCGGGATAAGCCTTCATGGCCCGGTAGTTTACCGCACTCGTGCGCGGGCAACTCCCTGGTCCCAAGAACCATACCCGACTCACGGTATTGTCTGGAAAACTTCAGCAGCCTAG
Source organism: Candidatus Acidiferrales bacterium (assembly GCA_030038535.1). Classification (GTDB taxonomy): domain Bacteria; phylum Acidobacteriota; class Terriglobia; order Acidiferrales; family UBA7541; genus JOPF136. The sequence continues at coordinate 12,727 of JASHSV010000126.1, read as the reverse complement.
ACTAAGCACTGATTTCCGGGGGCAACGGCAATAGTGTTTTCGCTCCGCTCCTTTTCGCGATTTGCGCTCGCGGCCGCACTGCTGTTGGCCGCTTCGCTCATCTATGCCGTTGTCGGCGTGCGCTCGCTCTCTGCCAGCCATCTCGCTTCCAACCTCATCCAGGCGCTCGTTGTGGTATTGGCCGCAGTTTGCGCCACGGTGGTCGCGCGCCGCTCCAGGGGCCACCTGCGTCAATTGTGGTTTCTCCTTGCCGCTGCGTTCTGGCTGCTGGCTGCGGGCCAGGCCATGGTCTCCTATCTTTCCAGTTTGACCCATGCACGCACGGCCACGCCCTGGCCGTCCGACATCGTCAACTTCATCTGGGTCGTTCCCGCCGCCATGATGCTTCTCCCCTACGGCGGCTCGCGCAGGGCTGGCGTCAACTGGCTTCGCACACTCGACTTCATCCAGGCGGGCATTGTGGCCCTCATGGTCTATCTCTATTTCTTCTACGTGCCCTCTCTGTGGGAAGCCGAGGGCATGCGCATGTTTCACCGCTTGATGATCGGTATCGTTCTTCGCGATGCTCTCCTTGCCGTCAGCTTCGGCATTCGCGCCCGCATCACCCGTCCGTCACCGGCCCGCGCGTTTTTCGTGAGAATCGCCGCGCTCTTTGCCCTTCTCGGCGTTTTCGAATTCACGAGCATTGGGCAGCTCGGCAAATCGGGGATGGCCGCCGAATGGGCCAACGCGTCTTGGAGCATTCCTTTTTTCCTCGCCATCTTCCTGGCCGTCACCTGGGACACTCAGCACCAGCCGGATCAGGAATCACCGCGGGCTGCTCCCGGCGGTTGGGTGGCTTCGCAGGTGCTTCCCGTCTGTTTCCCGATTCTCGTCATCTTCATGGGCCATCGCGTCGCCATGGAGCAACTCACCATCGCGTGGATCGCCGTCGCCGCCTCGTTCGCCTGTTCGGCGACCCGCCTGGTTATCACCAGCGAGCGGCAGCACCGCATTGCGCAGACCCTCCTCCGCACCGAACAGGCGCTCCGCAGCTCCGAATCCATGTTCTCCTCCGCCTTCCGGGCCAGCCCGGATGCCATCAGCATCGGGCTGATTCCCGAAGGACGCATACAGGAAATCAACGACAGCTTCGTCCGGATCACCGGCTACACCCGGCAGGAGGTGCTCGGAAAAACTCCGGAAGATGTTGGCCTTTGGGTGGACCATGACCAAATGCTCGCCCTGCGCGCCCAGTTTCGTCAGACGGGCGAAATACATGAGGCAGACCTTCGTTTTTGCAGGAAAGACGGAGCGATTCGAAATGGCTTGCTCTCGGGAAACATCATCGAACTCGAGGGCCGCGCCTACTCCCTGATCGTCGTCCGCGACATCACGGAAAGCAAGCAGGCCGAAGTCGCCCTCCGCGCCAGTGAGGAACGCTTCCGTTCCCTCGTGCGCGACTTACAGGTGGCCGTCGTCCTTTTGAGCCCCAACGCGGTGATTCAGTTTGCAAATCCAGCCGCTCAGGAAATGCTCGGCTTCGCTGCGAAAGAAATGACTGGCAAGTCAGTGACCGAACTTGATCTGGTATCCGTGGACGAAAACGGCAGGGAATTTCCCCTTTCCGAGCGTCCCGTGGCCCGCGCCATCGAAACCCGTCAGCCCGTCCGCAACCAGGTGATGGGCTGGCGTCGTCGCGGCTCCGACGCGACCCTATGGTTGATCGGCAACGCCATCCCCATGCTTGGATCGAGCGGCGAAGTGGACTATGTCATTGCCTCCTTCGCGGATATTTCCGTCCTCAGGAAAACTGAAGAAGCCTTGCAGTCCAGTGAACAGCGCTTTCGCTCTCTCGTTCAGATTCTTCGCGTGGGCATTTCCACTTGGGGACCGGACGGACGTTTGCGATTCATGAATCCTGCCATCATTGAAATGCTGGGCACGCCCAAATCGCAGGTTCTTGGAAAGGCGGGTCCCGATATTCTTCGCGCAATTCGCGAAGACGGGACCGAGATCCCCGCCGAAATGCGCCCCGTCGCTCGCGTGATCGCCACGCGTGCCCCGGTACGCAATGAGATAATCGGCTGGGCCCCGCCGGACTCCGGCCGCATCGTTTGGACGCTGGTGGACGCGGTGCCCGAATTCGCACCGGATGGCCAACTCGCTCGCGTCACTGCTTCCCTTGCGGACATCACCAATCTGAAACGAGCGGAAGAGGAAAAGCGTGTCTCGCAGGAGATGTTCTCCAAGGCCTTCCATGCCTCCCCGGACTCCATGACCATCACCACGCTCAACGAAGGCCGCTACATCGAAGTCAACGAGGGCTTTACACGCCTTTCCGGGTGGCAGCGCGACGAGGCCGTCGGAAAGACGGCCTCCGAACTGGGCATCTGGCTCGACCCCAACGACGGTAAGAATCTCCGGTCCAGGCTCCTCAACCAGGGCCCCACCAGCCAATTAGAGGCGACCATGTGCATCAAATCCGGCGAGGTCCGGACGGTTCAGATCTCTGCCGACTTGATCACCCTCAACGGCGAGACCTGCATCCTTGCGCTTTGTCAGGACATTTCAGACCGAAAGCGCCAAGAGGCCGAACTCAGAGCCAGCGAACAGCGCTCCCGTACCCTGCTGGAAGCCATGCGGGTCGGAATCAGCACCTGGGGACCCGACGGTCGCTGTCTCCTCGTCAATCCTGCGTTCCTGGAAATGACCGCCATGAATTCCGAGCAGTTCGTCGGTAAGACGGGTGCCGAAATCGGGCCCGCCTACGGCGAAGACGGAAAGGAAATCCCCGGCCCTATGCGTCCCGCAGCCCTTGCGCGGGCTACCGGCAAGCCTGTCCGCAAGCAGGTCCTTGGGTTGAAGGTCCCCTCCTCGGATAAACTGCTCTGGGTTCTTGCGGACGCCGTTCCCGAATACACCCCGGAAGGTGAATTCAAAGGCCTTGTCTCTTCCTACACGGACATCACTGACCTCAAGCGCGCCGAAGAACAAACCCGCATCTCCCAGGAGATGTTTTCCAAGGCTTTCCACGCTTCCCCCGACTCCGTCACCATCACCACGATGGCTGAGGGCCGCTATATAGAGGTCAACGAAGGATTCACCCGTCTGTTCGGCTGGCGCCGTGAAGAAGTGATCGGAAAAACGGTGTTCGATTTGGGGATCTGGCCCGAACCTGCAGGCCGTGATTTGCTCAAACGCGCGCTGCGCGAGCAGGGCCGGGTTCGGCAGATGGAATTGCAGTTCCGCACCAAGTCGGGGCAGCTCCGCACCATTCTGCATTCCGCAGACGTTATCGAGCTCAATGGTCAGGCCTGCATGCTCTCCGTCAGCGACGATATCACCGAGTGGAAGCTGGCTCAGGAGGCCCTGAGTTTCAGCGAGAAGCGCTTCCGCACGCTGGTCCAAAGCCTCGATGCGGGTGTGGTTCTTATGGATACTGATGCTAAAATCCAATTCGCGAATCCAGCTGCTTTGCACATGTTGCATCTGAAACTGGAGGAAGTCCTCGGCAAGGAAGCCGTGGACCTTGGATTCAGTGTGATCCGGGAAGACGGTTCGCCCTTCCCCACGTCGGCCAGACCCACACCGCTGGTCCTCGAGAGCGGGCAGCCCGCTCGAAACGTGGTCGCTGGCTTCAAGCGCCCCAATGGCGAAGAAACTCTGTGGATTTTTGTGAACGTTGCTCCCCTCTTCGCTGAGGACGGCAGGATCGTTGGCGCTGTAGCTTCCTTCGCCGACATCACGGAACAGAAGAAAGCCGACCAGGCCCTTCGCCAGCTTTCCGGCCGTCTCCTTCAACTCCAGGACGAAGAGCGGCGCCGCCTCGGCCGCGACTTGCACGACAGCCTGGCCCAAAGTGTGCTCGCCGTGAATCTCAGCCTGGCTCAGCTCACTCGATCCTCCTCTTCACTGGACGATCGTTCCAAGCGCACACTGGGCGATGCCCGCGCCCTCCTCCAGGACATGTCGCGCCAGATTCGCACTCTTTCCTACCTCCTTCACCCTCCTCTGCTCGATGAGCTGGGCCTGGTCTCCGCGGTTAAGGAATACGCTCTCGGGTTCAGTGAGCGCAGCGGCATCCAGATTCAAGTCGGCGTCTCTCCCGGTTTCGCCCGCCTCCCTCAGGATGCGGAAACCGCTCTATTCCGCATCATCCAGGAGAGTCTCGCCAACATCCAGCGTCACTCCGGCAGCCGTTCTGCCCGCATTCGCCTGGATGGCGCCCACAATCGCGTGACATTGGAGATCAGTGATCAGGGGCACGGCATCCCCGCAGCCTCGGCCAAGAAGCTCAACGAGCCCGGCGCCCCCATGGGGGTCGGCATCGCGGGAATGCGCGAGCGTATGGCTCAATTAGGCGGTACACTGGATATCGATTCGGGCAAATCCGGCACAACAGTTCGGGCTACACTCCCGGTGAAGACCGAGGTGTTGGATGTTGCTTCGCGTTCTCGTGGCTGATGACCACTCCGTCGTTCGCGCCGGCCTTCGCAGCCTCATCGAATCCCGGCCGGGCTGGCAGGTGTGCGCCGAGGCCGTCAATGGGCGCGAGGCCGTTGACAGTGCCGCCAAGCTGAAGCCGGACATCGCTGTTCTCGACGTCAGCATGCCCGTCCTGAACGGCATCGAGGCCACCCGCCAGCTCCGCAAGCATTCTCCGGAAACGGAAGTGCTAATTCTCACCATGCATGACGCCGATCAGATGGTTCAACAGCTCATCGAAGCTGGCTGCCGCGGCTACATCCTGAAAGACGACGCCGACCGCAATCTTCTCGCGGCTCTAGACTCCCTTCGTCGCCACAAGCCTTTCTTTTCCTCCCGCGTGGCTGCGGGCGCCGCCGGATTCAGCCGGGCCGGCGCCGAATTCTCCCATTCCCCCCGCCGCGCCCGCGGCCGTCTGACCCAGCGCGAGCGGGAAATCGTGCAGCTCCTGGCTGAAGGCAAGAGCAACAAGGAAGTCGCCGGCGTCCTGGGCATCAGCGTACGCACCGCGGAAACGCACCGTTCCAACATCATGTTGAAGCTCGACATCCACTCTGTCGTGGATCTGGTCCGCTACGCCGTACGCAATCGCATCATCGAAGGCTGACCACTGCACTCTCATCCCCAGCAGGACGCCGAGAGGGAACTGCTGTGTCGTCCTCCCTCCGGAATCGTAGGAATTCGTACTTCGCCCTCCAATTTGTACTGTTCGCTTTTCGATTTTCGTTACTTTCGTCCCTCCCGCATACCGCAAACTACGTAGGAATTCTGCTGAATTCTTATTTCTGTCCCGTTCCGGCACACTCACCCTCGGATTGCAGCAATGACGACCATAGCCATGCCGAGGTGCCTGATGGTTTCTGCTCCCAGTAAGATTCGCGTCTTAGTGGCCGACGATTCCCCCACCGCTCTCAACTCCATCTGCGCTTTTCTGGAGATGGAGGGCGGTTTCGAAATCGTGGGTACGGCCAGCGACGGTCTAAACGTCCTTCAGCAGGCAGAAGCTCTCCGTCCTGATCTCGTCCTGCTGGACATTCATATGCCCCGGCTCAGTGGTCTCGACGTCACGCGCGAGCTCCGCAAGGCCCATGCCGCCCTGCCCATCATTGTCTTCTCCGAAATCGCTGGAACGACGCTTTGGGCGGAGTGCATCGGCCACGGCGCCAGCGCCTTCGTGCACAAGAGCCAGATGCCGGAGCAATTGCTTCGCGAGGTTTGGCGTCTTTTCCCGGGATATCGCAAGGCGCGCGAATAGCGGACCTCATCGCACGCGCGAGCTGGAAAGGTAGACAGCAGCAATGAAGTCAGAAACGGTTTTAGTTCTCCTCCTCGAACGCGACCAGACGGTTTATCGCTCAATTCAATTTCTCCTCCATGATGCGTCCAGTCCGTCGTTTCGCGTCGATTCTGCGGAAAGCCTCCGCGGCGGGTTCGATCGCCTTCGCGAACTGAAGTTCGACGCGGTCTTGCTCAATCTCGATCTCGCCGACAGCCAGGGGCTTGAGACTCTCGCCGCCCTGCGCTCCGGCTTTCCCGCGCTGCCGGTAATTGTGCTCGTTCCGGCCGCTCAGGAAGCTCTCGGTCAGCAGGCCGTTGTCGCCGGCGCCTCCGACTATCTCATCAAGGAAGGCCTTTCGCCGTGGCTGCTCCGCCGCGCCGTCCGCTATGCCGTCGAATCTGCGCATTCCTCCCAGCAATTGACCCAGAACGAAGAGCGCCTTCGCAATCTGTTCGAAAACTCACAGGACATCATCTTCACCCTCGACCAGGACGGCAATATCACTTCCCTGAACCGCTCCGCCGAACTCACCATCGGCTGTCCTGAAAATCCCGATGTCCCCATCAGCATGCGCAGCGTCATCGCCCCGGAATACCTCGAGCACTGCCTCGAAATGTTCGAGCGCGTCCTCAAGGGCGAGCCCGCTCCCGTCGTTGAGCTCGCACTCCTCTGCCCCGACGGCCGCCGCATCATCGCCGAAGTTTTCAACGTCTCCCTTTTCCGCCAGGGCGACAAGGTCGGTATTCAGGGCATCGCCCGTGACATCACAGAGCGTCGCAATCTGGAAAACCTTCTTCGCCAATCGCAAAAGCTCGAGGCCGTCGGCCGCCTTTCCGGCGGCCTGGCCCATGATTTCAACAATCTGCTCTGCGCCATCAGCGGACATTCCGAATTGCTTGCCGATCGCCTCGAGCCCGGCCATCCCGCGGGGGCCAATCTCGCTCAAATCAAGAAGGCCGCCGATAGCGCCGCCGCCCTTATCCGCCAGCTTCTGGCCTTCAGCCGTCGCCAGGTTTTCTATCCCAAGGTCGTCAACCTCAATCACGTCATCCGCGAAGTCCACACTTTGTTCGGCCGCCTCATCGGCGAGCACATCGAGTTTCTCACTGCCCTCGAGCCAACTCTCGGCAATGTCCGCGTCGATCCCAATCAGTTCGAGCAGGTGCTTGTCAACCTGTTCCTGAACGCACGCGACGCCATGGTCGAAGGCGGAACGCTTAAGGTCACCACTTCCGAAGTCAATCTGGAAGGTGACCTGCAATCCCGCCACGGCATCGTTCCGGTCGGCCGCTATGTCGTCGTCTCGGTTTCCGATACCGGCGTGGGCATGGACGCCGAAACGCAAAGCCGCATCTTTGAGCCCTTTTTCACCACCAAGGAGCTCGGCAAGGGCACCGGTCTCGGCCTCGCCACCGTCTATGGCATCGTCAAGCAGAGCGGCGGCTTCATCTGGGTGTATAGCGAGCTCGGCCACGGCACCACCTTCAAAGTCTATTTGCCGCGCGAAGTGGAAGCCGTGACCCCCGCGCCCGCCCCTCGTCCTTCAAGAAAGTCCTTCTGCGGCACGGAAACGGTTCTCGTCGTGGAAGACGCCGAGCCCTTGCGCTGTCTCACCCGCGAGTTCCTCTCCGACTGCGGCTACAAAGTTCTCGAAGCATCCAACGGCAAGGAAGCACTCCAGATTTATCGCTCCTCCTCCGAGCGCATCCACCTGCTTATTACAGACCTGGTCATGCCCGGAATGAGCGGCCGCCAGTTGGCCGAAGAACTGACCCTCATTGATCCTGCGCTTGCCGTGCTCTATATGTCGGGTTATTCGAGCGACCGCACCGTGCTCCCTGGCGTCACCAGCGATGTCGCCTCCTATCTCGAAAAGCCATTCTCGCGCGAAAGCATGCTGCGAAAGGTCCGCCAGCTTCTCGATGCCGCCACAGTCCCCGCTTAACTCCTCCAAGTAGCGCGACCTGCCTGTTTCAAGAACCCCAGGCAGGTCGCGCCACCCTCCCCAACGGCGCCCCATGCGCCAGGTAGTGTCAGACCTAGCCCCGAGTTTTGGGCAAAAAGTCTCTACGGCTGTCCCTACACTTTCCACACAATCGGTTCTCTCCTTTCATTCCACCTCGGCAGCTTTCTACCTCTCGCCATCACCTCTGCCGCCCAGCGCCCCAGATACACTGACAGCGCCACTCCGTGACCCGAATATGCCCCCAACACCAGGACGTTTCGCGTCCGCGGGTGCCGCACGAGTACAGGCCTCCATCCCTCCCCAATGAGCATCGGCCCGCCCCACGTGTAGCTGAACTCCACATCTCGTAGCGCTGGATGCAGTCGCCGCACCCGCTCCTTCAGCCGCCCCACCAACTCTCTCGCGACCCCTTTCCTGATCGAAATCTCCTCCAGTTCCCGCCAGTTGCCCAAGTGCACCAGTCCGCTCCCGAAAATCACGATGTTCCTTGCCAGTACCCGGCCCCACAAATAGGGCAGGTCCACCGTATAGAACGGCCGTCGCCTCCCCAGCCCCAGCGCCTCGAGTTGGCCTGCCGTCAGTGGCCGAGTTGCCACTGCCAGCGTAAATTTTGGCTCCGCCCGCTCGGCCAGCCCGCTCAATTCCAGCGACATCGCATTTGTCGCCACCAGCGCCTGCTCCGCTCGAACCACACTGCCGCGCACCATCAGTTCTACCGGCTCGCCGTACTCCATCTTCTCGACACCCGCATGCTCAAAGACCATTGCACCCAGCCGCTCCGCCGCCCGTCCCAGCCCGCTTACCAGCTTCCCGGGATTCACCGAGCCCCCTGGCACTTCTTCTGCCACACGCAGTTCGCCCCCGTCGGCCCACTGAATCGGCGAGCTCCTCGCTCCCGCGTCTTTCCTGTTCGGGCGATGTGTCAACTCATATACGCCGCCCGTTTCAAACTCGCAATCCACGCGCAGCGCCCTCAAGATTTCCGGCAGCCCTGCGAGCACGTCTCCCAGCCCCGGCAAGTCACCGGCAGCCGTTTCACCCAGCGCAATGCCGCCCGTATATCCGCTGGAACCCGCGCCTATCCGTCTCGCCTCGAATACGGCTACAGATTTGCCCGGCGCCACATGACGCAGCCAGGCCGCTGCCGCCAGACCGGTAAATCCGGCTCCCACTATCGCGTAGTCCACTTCGGTGGGCAGACCTCGACTGCTCGGCCGGAAATCAATTTTCCACGGCGGCCTTCCCCAGTCCGGTTTCCGGCGCACAACACCCAATCCGTCGCCTCCTGCTCGCATCAAGCCTCGATTGTACGGTGATCTTGCCTACAGCCCAGGTGGATGTCGCGTCGTTCGGGTTTCGCTCTCTCTCGTTTCGCAGCGCTAGAAAAGGAACTTCACGGCTGCCTGCATCAGCCGCGGCGGCGCAGCGTTGATCACCTGCCCAAACGTCGCGCTGTTGATATTGCCGTCCACCGCCTGCGGTCCGAAGAACTGGGTGTGATTGAACACATTGAAGGCCTCCAGCCGGATCTGGAATGACTTCGCTTCCGCCACGCGAATGTTTTTGAGCAGCGCCATATCGAAATTGGCCATCCCCGGCCCGGAGAAAAACCGTCGCGAGGCCGTTCCCGGCGTGCCCAGCGCGTTCTCGCCAAACAACGAGGTGTTGAAATACGGCCGGCCATTCCGCGGATTGTGGTTCAGTTCGAGCCGCCCGGGCGTGTAGTCCGGCTCGTCGATCCCGAAGTTGTTGATTCCGTTTGGCTCCGCACCGAGCAATGAGTTGTCCCCATAATTCACCAGTGTCACCGGCAGCCCGGTGCTGAATCGCGTGATGCCGGAAATCTCCCATCCCTCCGTCCATCGGTTCCGCGCGCGAAACAAGTCTTCCAAAGGAATCCGATACTTGTAGCTGGCCACAAAGTTGTGCCGTACATCGAACGAAGACAGCGCGTAGCTCAGCGCCGGGTTCACGGGGTTGACTTCTTCGCCCAGGTTCGAGGAATCATCCAGTGATTTCCCGTAGGTGTACCCGGCGGAGATTTCCACCCGCCCGCTCGTATGCCGCACGCTCACTTCCAGCGCGTTGTAATTCGACCGGCCGATGGCAGCCTGATAGGTGTCGCTGCCGAAGTTCGGCCCGAGCGGTCCACGCGTCCCGTTGATCGTCTGGCCCGCGGCCGTCGTAAATACGTTCCCTTCCCCAAACGGCCCGCAAGTAGGCGAGCCGGTTGCCACTTCGCTCGGCTGGCTCAGACTCAGGCACAGAGCCGGATTTCCTGGATTCGCCTCCTCAAGAACCAGCTCGCGCCGTCCCAACGCGCCCACGTAGCTGGCGCTCACCACCGTATTCACCCCGATTTGCCGCTGGATCGAGACCATGGTCTCGTACACGTACGGAATTCGGTTTGTCGCGGCGTATCCCGGAACCCCGGTGATGGGCTCGAATTGCTGCCAATTCACGCTCGTATTGGGATTGCTGTTGGTCGCCTTCTCGTTCACCAGCGCCACAGGAAATGGCTGTCCCAGATTTTCGCCCGTAGATGCCGTGATGAACGGTGTGGCGAACAGTGGCGGAGCAGGGCTGGAATACGTGATTCCAAACGGAGGATTTGCCGCCAGGATCCCCAGCGAGAGCGCTTCGATGGCCGTGTAGTACACGCCAAATCCCGCGCGAATGCTCGTCTTTCCCGTTCCGCCCAGGATTTTTCCCGCGAGCGAGTCCTGCGCCCCCTCCGGCGAATAGGCCACGCCGATCCGTGGCGCGAAATCCAGATTTCCCGCCGGACCCAGCGTCCGCGGCACTCCCGGGTCGCCGGGAAACAGAATGCCCTCGGGCGCACCGGGAAACACCACCGACTGCTTTCCGGGCTCGAACGTGGAAATGCCGTTGTTCTTCTCATACCACGGTTCGATGCGGTCCCACCGCAGGCCATAATTCAGAGTCAGATTCGAGCGCAGCCGCCAGCTATCCTGCGCGTACAATCCCCAATAGTTGTTCCGCCCGTAGAAAGGCAGCAGTTCGCTCTGGTTGTACTGGCTCGGAATGCCCAGCAGAAAATCCGCAAAATCAGACCCGGTTTCGCTGCCCGTGAACAGGAAGTTGCCGTTGAATTGTGCAATCGCGTGCGTATTGATCTGGTCGTAGCGATACTCCGCGCCGAATTTCAGCGTATGCCGCCCGATGATTTTCGAGAAGTTCTCCACCCACTGGAACGTGTTGTTCGTCTGCTTCAGCTCATTCGCATTCGTGCCGATCGAAAAGGTGTTGAATACGATGCTTTCCACCCCTTCTCCTTGCGGATTCAGAGGAACGATTCCCGGAGTGCCCGCTCCGGTCGTGAATCCCTGCGAGGCCAGGCTCACTCCCAACCCCCCGACGGGCTGCCCCAGGTCGTTGCTGTCGCGTAGATAGCTGAAGTGGAATTCGTTCACCGCGCTCGAACTCAGTGTCTTGGTGTCGCCCAGGCTCAGCAACTGCGCCCGCCCCAGGTACAGGGCGTTGAACCCCGGCACGCTGGCGCCGCTCTGCGCCACTGGGTATGGATTATTCAGCGTGTAATCATCCGCGAAATAATACGCGCTCAGCAGACCCAGACCGCTGTTCCCGTCCACTCGCATCGCGCCTTTGTCGTCGCGCAGCGTCTGGTTGTAGGCCGAGGTGGCGAAGCGCGAAGGCCCCGCGTTCGGCACTGGTATGTATTGCAGCAGGTTTTTTGCCGGAGCCGACCACGCCGACGCCGGAATCACCGCATTCGGAAACACGCATTCTGCGGAGCTCGAACATCCCGGGACGTAGTACGCCTCTCCCGCGGCAACCGGATATCCCAGTTCCCCAGCCAGCCGGCTCGCCCAATTCGCACCGGTCACTGTGCCCGTAAGCGTGGAGGCAATGTCCAGCAAGTCGCCCGAGCGGTCCGCCACCGATGGCACCGCAATTTCCCCGGTGTCCACGCCCTGCGTCAGTCGCGTGCCCTGGTAATCGGCGAAGAAAAACACACGGTTCTTCCGGATCGGCCCGCCCACGGTCCCGCCAAACTGGTTCTGGTCGTAAGTGCCCCGCGTCGGCGAGAAATAATTGCGCGCATCCAGCGCCGTGTTGCGCGCAAATTCGAAAACATCGCCGTGAACCTCGTTGGTCCCGGATTTCGTCACCACGTTGATCTGCCCGCCGCCGTGCCCGCCGTATTCCGCGTCGAAGTTATTGGTCAGGATTCGGAATTCGGCGATGGAGTCCAGGTTGGGAAGAATTGCCGCCCCGGAATTCACATCCTCTTCCGCATCGCTCCCATTCACAATGAACGCGTTCGCAAATTCCCGCTGGCCGTTGATGGATATCGTTCCCGGGTTCTGGTTGCCGGAAGGAGATAATGCGCTCACCCCCACATCCTGCTGCGTATTCGCCGTCAGCGATGTCGCCGGAACCACACCCGGCTGCAGGGCCAGCAAATCCGTGTAGCTGCGCCCGTTCAGCGGCACCGCGGTCATGGTTTCTCCCGAAATGGTCTCGCCCATCTGCGTATCGGAGGTTTCCGCGCGCACCGCGTTTTCCTCCACCGTAATTGCCTGCGTCTCTTCCCCCACCTGCAGCACAGCATCCACGCTCACAGAACCGTTCGCATCCACGGCCACTTCCGTGCGCCGGTAAGGCCGAAAACCCTGTTTTTCGATGATGACTGTGTAGCGCCCCACGGAGAGACCCGTGAAGGAATAGAAGCCCTGCGCATTCGTGGTCACCCGCTGCTCGAGCCCCGTCTCGCGGTTGGCCGCGCGTACGATCGCCCCGGGGATAACTGCGCTCGTCGCGTCGGTCACGGTGCCGGAGACGCACCCCCCGCCCCCCGCACCCGGCGCTGCGCCAGCTCCGCTGGACAATAGAAGTCCCGCCACCGCGGTCAATACCGCGACGACCCTGCTTAACCCCTTCAGACGTAGGTACCAACTATCCGTCATCTTTGTTCTGGTGAGCCCAGTAGCCGGCTCCGGCCTAATGCGCCAGCCGCCAGCCCTCGCATT
>JASHSV010000125.1 GCA_030038535.1 Candidatus Acidiferrales bacterium | reverse complement strand
TATCTGCGCACGCGCGGAAACACAATCGAAGCCGGCACATCCGAGGTGCAGCGAAACATCATCGGGCATTTTGTGCTGGGCCTGCCTAGAAGCTACTAAGGAGCGGCGATGCAATTCGGACTGAGCGATAGCCAGCTTTTGCTGAAGGAAAACACCCGTAAGTTCTTCGCTTCCGAGTGTCCCATGGCCAGCGTGCGGCGGCTGATGGAGACCGGCACGGCCTACGACCCATCGCTGTGGAGCAAAATGGCCGAGCAGGGATATCTGGGAATCATTTTCCCCGAGGAGTACGACGGCGCGGGCCTCGGCAAGGTGGATTTGATCGTGTTGATGGAAGAAGCGGGCCGCGCGCTGCTGCCCGGCCCGTTCTTCTCCACCGTCGCGCTGGCCGGCGCGGTGCTGCACGAGGCGGCCACGCCGGAGCAAAAGAAACGGTACCTGGCGCCGATCTGCCGTGGCGAAGCCCGCGCTACTTTGGCATTGCTTGAAGCGGGCGCCAGCTGGAATCCTGCCGACATTCGCGTGGCGTGCGCCGATGGCCGTCTGAGCGGCGAGAAGCTTTTTGTCAGCGACGCCGCCCCGGCGGATTTCCTGCTCGTCGTGGCTCGCGACGGTGTTTACGTGGTCCAGGCCAAGGCAGCCAGAATCACCGTCGAGCTGATGAACGGATTGGACCTGACGCGCCCGCAGTATGCCGTGCGCCTGAACGCCACTCCGGCGGAGAAACTGGGACATTCCGCGGGGCTCGCTCGCGGGCTGGAGATCGCTGCGGCAGCACTGGCCGCGGAGCTGGTGGGCGGGATGCAACGAACGCTCGAACTGACCGTCGAGTACGCGAAAATCCGGAAGCAATTCGGCAAGCCCATCGGCATCTTCCAGGCCGTGCAGCACCAGTGTGCCGACATGTACCTGGAGACGGAAAGCGCGCGCTCGGCGGCTTACTATGCGGCGTGGGCGCTCGAGGAAAACTCGCCCGACGCAGCGGCCGCGGTCTCCATCGCCAAACTGTACGCGAGCGACGCCGGGCGTACCGTGGGCAACCGCGGCATCCAGGTGCACGGCGGCATGGGCTTCACCTGGGAGAACGACGTGCATCTTTATTACCGGCGCGCGAAGGCCTCGGAGACCATGCTCGGCGACGCGACCTTCCACCGCGAGCGGCTGGCACGGCTGGTGATCGACACGCAAGACGCGCTGGCAAAAAGCGCGTAGAACTGCAGGACGAGAGATTCCATGGGCGACCTGGTGCAATTGACGAAAACGGACGGCATCGCCGTCATGACCATCGACAATCCCCCGGTGAACGCGCTGAGCCCGGGCGTACCGGAAGGGATCGCGGAGGCGATCGACCAGATCAACGCCGACGCCGCGGTGCTCGCCGCCGTGCTGATCGGCGCGGGGCGCACGTTCGTCTCCGGCGCCGACATCAAGGAGTTCGCAAAGCTGCGCTCGGGTGGGGCGCGCGGCACCATGGATTTTCCCTCCGTGCTGGGGCGCATTGAGAATTGCCGGAAGCCCGTAGTGATGGCGATTCACGGCAATGCCCTGGGCGGCGGGCTGGAACTTGCTATGGCCGGGCACTACCGCGTGGCCGTGGCGAGCGCGCAGGTGGGCCAGCCGGAGGTCAAGCTGGGCATCATCCCGGGCGCGCATGGCACGCAGCGGCTGCCGCGGCTCGCAGGAGTGGCCAAGGCCGTGGCCATGTGCGCGGAAGGCAACCTGATCCCGGCGGCGGAAGCGCTGAAGTTCAACATCATCGACCGGATTATAGAAGGCGATCTTCTGGCCGGAGCGGTGGCCTTTGCGCGCGCGATTGCCGGAAAACCTGCGCCGAAGACCAGCGAGCGGAACGAAAAGCTGGGCACCGCGGAGGAAAATGCCCCGATTCTTGCGGCCGCTCGCGACGCCGCGAGGAAGAAGCAGCGCGGGATGATGGCCCCGCTTGCGGCGATTGAAGCGGTCGAGGCCGCCACAAAGCTGCCCTTCGAGGAAGGCTGCCGGCTGGAACGAAAGCTGTTCATGGAATGCCTGGCCTCCGACCAGTCGAAGGCCTTGATTCACGTGTTTTTCGCCGAGCGCGAAGCGGCAAAAATTCCGGACGTGCCCAGAGAGACGCCCGCAATCCCGGTCGCGCGCGCGGCTGTGGTGGGCGCGGGAACGATGGGCGGCGGAATCGCGATGGTGTTCGCAAATGCAGGAATTCCGGTGCTCTTGAAGGAGGCTGACCAGGCCGCGCTGGATCGCGGGCTGGAAAACATCCGGAAAAATTACGCGGGTTCGGTTGCGCGCGGCCGCTTTACCCAGCAATTTGTGGACGAGCGTCTTTCCATGATCCGTCCGACGCTGGGCTATGAAGGCTTTGCCCAAGCGGACATCATCGTGGAAGCCGTGTTCGAAGGGATGGAACTGAAGAAGCAGGTGTTCGCGGAGCTGGATCGCGCGGCGAAGCCGGGCGCCATTCTGGCGAGCAATACTTCCACGCTGAATATCGACGAGATTGCGTCGGCCACCTCGCGGCCGGAGTTCGTGCTGGGCACGCATTTCTTCAGCCCGGCGAATGTGACGCGGCTGCTGGAAATCGTCCGCGGCAGAGCCACGACCAAGTCCGTGATCGCCACGGCCATGCAGCTCTCGAAGAAGCTCGGGAAAGTCGGGGTGCTCGTGGGCAACTGCCGCGGCTTTGTGGGCAACCGCATGTTCCATCACTACGTCCGCGAATCGGTTTTCGTGGTGGAGGAAGGAGCGAGCGTCGAGGCGGTGGACAAGGCGCTTTACGATTTCGGCATGGCCATGGGGCCGCTCGCTGTGGGAGACCTGGCGGGCCTGGACGTGGGCTGGCGAATTCGCAAGGAGTACCGCCATCTGGAGAAGCCGGGCGTGCGCCATCCAATCGCGGGAGACCGTCTGTGCGAGATGGGACGGTTCGGGCAAAAGACCGGCGCCGGCTGGTACAAATACGACGAAAAGCGCCAGGCGACTCCGGACCCGGAAGTCGCCGTGCTCGTCCGCAAATGGGCGGCAGAGGCGCACATCCGTCAGCGCGCCATCGGCGCGGAAGAAATCGTGGAGCGGTGCGTCTATGCTTTGGTCAACGAAGGAGCGCGCGTTCTGGAGGAGGGCTACGCGCTGCGCGCAGGCGACATCGACGTCATTTATCTGAATGGCTACGGTTTTCCGGCGTATCGAGGCGGGCCGATGTGGTACGCGGATACGGTGGGACTCAAGAAAGTGTACGACCGTGTGCGGGCGTTCGAAGCGGAGCTGGGAGAAATCTGGACGCCAGCGCCGCTGCTGAAACATCTGGCGGAGACGGGCGGCACATTCTCGGAATACACCCCGGGACGGAACGCGATTGCGTAGCTGCGAGGGGCGCCGGTGAGCCGACTGGTCCTCGTGCGCCACGGGCAGGCGTCGTTTCTCGAAGCCGATTACGACAAACTTTCGCCGCTCGGCGAAACGCAGTCGCAACTCCTCGGGGAACACTGGGCGAGCCGGGACGTCAAGTTCGACCACACCGCGACGGGCCCGCTTGTGCGGCACAGAAACACGGCACGAATCGTGGCGGAAGCATATCGCCGCGCGGGCGTGCGTTTTCCGGAGCCAATCGCCGTGCCTGAATTCAACGAATGCGATGCGGAGCGAGTGCTCCGGCAGGCGCTGCCCGGATTGCTTGAGACCGACGAGCAGGTGCGCGCACTGCAGGACGCAGCTGGCGCGGCGAGCACACCAGAGGAGCGTTCGAAGAGCATTCAGCGGGTGTTCGAGGCCGTGATTGGCAGGTGGGTCAGCGGCGAACTGCCGGTTTCGGGCGCGGAGTCTTGGGCAGAGTTCCGGGCGCGGATAAATCGGGGGATTTCCGCTTTCATGGCGCGCTGCGGCCACGGCGCGACCGCGGTGATCTTTACTTCTGGGGGGCCGATTGCCGCGGCCGTGGAGCGTGCGCTGCATCTGGGGCCGCTGGATACGCTGCGGGTGATGTGGATGTCGCGGAACTCCTCGTACAGCGAGTTTCTGTTTTCGGGCGAGCGGTTCACACTGAGCGCGTTCAACGCCTCGCCGCATCTGGATGGGACGAAATTGATTACGTACCGGTAGAGATAGGCTGTCGAGGGCCAGATGCAGGATTTCACGGATCATGCGCGAACGGTGCGGCAGGGCGAGGAGCTGGAGCTTGCCCGTCTGGAGCCATTTCTGCTGCGGCACTTTCCCGAATGCAACGGGCTGGTCCGCGTGGAGCAATTCCCGAGCGGGCACTCGAACCTTACCTATCTGGTGCGAATCGGCACGCGCGAAGTGGTGCTCCGCCGGCCTCCGTTTGGCAGCAAAGTGAAATCGGCGCACGACATGGGGCGGGAGTTCCGCGTGCTTTCGAAGCTGCAGTCGGCCTATCCGCCCGCGCCGAAAGTGCTGCTTTTCTGCGATGACGAGACGGTGCTGGGCGCGCCCTTTTACGTCATGGAGCCGATTCGCGGTGTGATCCTGCGCCGGGATCCGCCAGCAGGAATGTCGTTTCCTGCAGAGACGGCGCAGCGTTTGAGCGAATCTTTTATCGACAATCTGGCGCGACTGCACGCGCTCGACTACGAGGCCGTGGGCCTGGCCGACCTTGGGAAGCCGCGGGGGTATTTGGAGCGACAGGTCTGCGGCTGGACAGAGCGCTATCACGGTTCGAAAACGGACGAGTTGCCGGAAGCGGAGCGCGTTTCGGCCTGGATGAAGGAGCACCTGCTCGCAACTACCAGCGCCTCGCTCATCCATAACGACTACAAATGCGACAACGTCGTGCTCAATCCGACGGACCTGACGGAAATCGTCGGGGTGCTCGATTGGGAGATGTGCACGATCGGAGATCCGCTCTCGGACCTGGGAACGACGCTTGCTTACTGGGTTGATCCTGCAGACGGCGAGGGATTGCAGAAAATCCGCTGGGGCCCCTCGACCTATCCAGGCAGCTTGAGCCGCGCGCAGCTTGCAGAGAGATACGCGCAAGTTTCGGGGCGCGACATATCCAATCTCGTGTTCTATCTGGTTTTCGCGCGCTTCAAAATAGCGGTGATCGTCCAGCAGATCTACTACCGCTACCACCAAGGGCTCACTCAGGACGCACGATTTGCCGGCATGGGCGAGGTGGTGAAGATTCTGATGCGCGCGGCGCTCGAGGCTGCGGAAACAAACTCGATCTGAGTGCCGGGCTTTCCTACCGCTCATTCCGAATAGTAGCGAACGATCCACTCTGCGACGCAGCAGGGCTTCGGTGCGCCTTCCGGTTCCACGCTAACGGAAAATACGGCTTCACTTCCGCCTGGGAAATCCTTGAGCGAAGCGAGCGTCACGCGGGCGCGAATGCGCGAGCCAGAAAGCACCGGCGCGGGAAAACGGACGCGGTTCAGGCCGTAGTTGATGCCCATGCGCACGCCGCGAACTTCCAAGGCCGTGCGCATGAGATGCCCCATCAGAGAGAGAGTGAGGAAACCGTGAGCGATGGGCGAACGGTAGGGAGACTCACGATTTGCGCGCTCAGCGTCGGTGTGGATCCACTGGCGGTCTTCGGTAGCTTCTGCGAAATTTTGGATGCGCTGCTGTGAAACCTCGAACCAGTCAGAGAGGCCAATCTCCCGGCCCAGATATCCCTTGAGGCTTTCGACGGACGTGACCAGGGGCGCGGGCATGGCGTTACACGAGCAAGTCGGGCTCCTCGCGGATGATGCGAGCGAAGAGCGGCTGGGCTTGAAACCAGCCGGCGAGATGCGAACCGACTTGCTGGTGCGCGGTGGCCGCGTCAGCAGGATTCACGGGAATGGGCTTGCCTACGGCCTCGGCGAGAAGCTGGGCTTGGCAACTGCGATCCATGGTGATGAACCACCATACGGCCTCGTCCACGGTTTCGCCGACGGTGAGCAGGCCGTGATTGCGGAGAATGACGGCTTTCATCGAACCGAGCGCCTGGGCGATGCGCTCGGCTTCGGAGGTTTCGTAAACGACGCCAGTGTAATCGGCGAAGAGCGCGTGGTCCTGGTAGAAAGCGCAGGCGTCCTGGGAGAGCGGGTCGAGCAGGCGGCCGAGACAGGACCACGCCCGGCCATAGAGGGAATGGGAGTGTGCCGCGGCGACCACGTCGGGACGCGCGGCGTGAACGCGCGAGTGAATGGCAAACGCGGCGCCGTTCAGCGGATGGTTGCCCTCGACGACGTCGCCGCGGTGATTCACGAGGATCAGGTCCGATGCGCGGACGTGGCCGAAGTACATGCCGAAGGGGTTCACCCAGAAATGATCGGGCCGTCCGGGATCG
>JASHSV010000124.1 GCA_030038535.1 Candidatus Acidiferrales bacterium | reverse complement strand
CGGGTCTGTACTCCTGTGCCGGACAGAAGTCGGTTGGTCGGGCGCTAAATCAACGCTTTCGGGGACGGTTTACTGGCGGTTCAGCATTTTGTTCACTTTTGCGCCCGGCAATCTGGCTGATTCTCATCAACCCACACGCCTTCGAGAGTGAAAGGGCTTATCCTATCATCCGCCGTCCTGCTCACGTGAATCGAATTTTTGGACAAGCGGAGCGGCCGAAGGTCTGGACCGAACTGATCTCACCCAGTAACGAAATCCACGTGCTCCCAGACGCGTCCAGAAGCATCTTGTTGTTCGAGCTTATCTGGAAATTTCAATCTTGGGCCTTCACATTGATCGTGGTTTGCGCGTTTACAGAATCGGTTGTACCGATGGTCAACAGATACGTTCCCGGAGAGCTCGGGACCGTCAGGGAAATGTAGGCAATACCGGCTTCGGAGGCGGTGGAAGCACTTCCAGGCGTGAAGCCCGAAGCGCCAGGACTCGGGGGCGATAGCATGGTTTGCGCATATGCGCTGGATGGGCTGAGGAAGCCAATCGTAAAAGGAGGAATGGTGGGTGTGGACTCCGGCGATGTGGACTCACTAAAATCCGGACCGAGTCCCACGACCGCCACCATCACGGTTGTGCCCGCGGTAACCGAACTTAAATCGAGCGGCTGGGCTGAGGAGGCGGAGACGGGTGTGCTACTGGTCACCGCCGCCGCACCAATCCCATTCGAGGTCAGGCTGATCACGCCGATCGTAGTCGTATTCACATAGGCCCAGACGGGATTGGAAAACTGGGACGCGGATGTGCCCACGACAATCTGGACGGAGTCACCCGTGGCAAGCACCCCCGAAACCGCCTGAGGCACCACGACGGAGAGTTGCCCACATGCCGTGGGAGTCACCTGTACAGAGTCGCCATTGAAGTACACCTCGGTGACGGCTGACAAACCCGAACCGAAGATGGTGATCAATTCACCAGGCGAAATCCCCGCGGTGAACGGCGCGTAGCTGCCGCCGTTCACCACTCCATTCGGATAGATATAGAGCGGAGCCTGGTCGCTGGGATTCGACAGCGCGCCGCATGCCTGCTGGGGCGTGGCCGACGTGCTCGTCGTGGTGGGCAACGGCGTGTTTGGGGCAGACGGGGTAAAAGTGGGCGCTTGGACCGCAAGGGCGATCCCCAAATTCGGATAGACACCCCACCCGAGGCGGGCGGCTCCGTTCGCGTTCAGCACATACTGCGTGCCGGACGATGCATCCATGTATCCCGTGTTGGGACCGAAGCCGACGGAATAAGCCTCCGCGGTGGTGGAGCTGAACGCGTAGTTCGGGCAACTCGCACTCACCAGGAAAGTGAAACAACCAGACGGCGCGCTGGGAGCCTGGGCCTCCGAGCCGAGCGGAATCAGCAGCCGCTTGTGATCCAGCAGCGTGCCGGAAACGGGCTCGAATGAGCCGTAAAACGATTGCAAAGAACCGACGTTGTTAGCTCCGATCAGGTCGCCGATTCCGGCTTGATAGAACAACCCGGTGAAATCGCCCGCCGCGAAGCCCGGTATCTGCGATGCGGGGCTCACCGGCCCTTGCGTCTGCACGCCCACAAAGAAGTCGAAACTGTCCGGCCCACCCCCAAAAATCACACTCCCATCCGGGGTCGTGTAAACGTACTTTGCTCCCGCCAGCGCGTAGCCGGTGGAGGGGAAGCTGAGCACTTCCGCGCCGTCCGCGCTGAAATAAGATGCAGATTCCTCCAACTCGATTGGCGTGCTCGAGTTGCCTTGATACATCAGGATGTTGACCGGACCGACGCCGCCGCGGCCATCGGCGGTCATCTGGAAACCGGCGCTCTCGGCTTCCGCCACAAGGCCGCCTGGAAAATTCAAATACGCTACCGAATAGGTGCCGCTCAAAGTAGACTCACTGGGCGGGCCTGACGTCATGGTCGAGCTACTCGCAGTGCCGGTGCTTGTCGCCGACGCACTGGGCATTTGGTAGGCATAGTAGAGGGGAGCCGCGACGAACAGGTCATTGAACTGACCCCGTGTTTCGGTGGAACTGCCCACAAACACGCCGTTCGCTCCCACGCCGCCCCATATCACGTCCCCCTGCGAGAGCGGATTCTGAATAAACCCGAAACCACAGGCGCCGATCGAATACGCGTTTCCGGTGCCCGGAGGGAAGGCCGAGGGAACCAGAGGGATCGAGTTGGAGTCCAACTTCTGGGCCGCGGTGATCTTGTAGGTTCCGGATGCCTTTCCTGTTCCCGGAGTAAACACCATCGACCCGTACAAAACGACGGCGTGACTCAAATCGCCTTGCTGATCTCCGACCGTATATTGGATGTACCGGAAGTAGTACGTTCCAGCGGAGCTGCCGGCCGCAGTTGGTGCTAGCAACTGGTCCCCGCTGTTGTCCCAACCGTGAGCCGGCCCGTTCGCTGGAGGAGTCGATGCGGGCAGCTGGTTCGTGGGCGCTTGAGTGGGCGCGGTGGAGGGCTGGCAAGTGGGGGCGGGCACGGGAACCAAGCCGGGCTGCGCCCAGGCACAAGTCCCAGCGCACAGGATGGCCGTTGCAAGTTTCATGGGTCTGCTCCTAATGAGGGGAACTGCCCCGAAAAATGAATCCGAATCGGAATTCAGAATAAGGGCTGCCGGTAACGGGCGGATTGCTACCCGCCACGACAATACGGCGAAACTCGACCATAAAGCCGCGGCTCTGGAACCAGTAGTTTACGCCGACTGCCCAGTTATACGCATTCGCTCCGTAGGTTTGAAACAGGGCGGTGTAGCCCGCCGCCCCATAGAGATCGACCTTCTGGCCCTCCCAATCGTCCGATGAAGGATGCAGCCAGCGCGGCCACTTGCCCACATGTACATACAGATCCGGAGAAAAGGTTCCGACCGTATTGTCGATCACCTTTCCTCCTCCTGGAGCGATGCCTGCAAGATCTGCCCCTAAGCCAAGCCATCCGCGGAAGAATCGCATTTCCGCGCCGGCCCCGGTCGAGAAGCTATTGCTCGACCCCGGATTCGTGCTTGCGCTAGAAGGGGGCGGCGGCAGAATTCCGACGTTCGTTTGCATTCCCACCTGGCCATTGTTCAGGGTAGGCCCAAGGAAGAAATATCCGTGCAACTGCTCCTGCGCCTGCGCCATGCCAGACATGACCAGTGCGAAGCCTAGCAGGCGAATATGAATTCGAGGGAGCCTCACTGCTGCACCGTCACTTCCAC
>JASHSV010000009.1 GCA_030038535.1 Candidatus Acidiferrales bacterium | reverse complement strand
TGGATTGTAGCAGCCAGCGTAACCTTCTCGCAATTGCCGCAACCGGTAGGCGCACTCTTCTTTATCAGCTTTAGCTGTGCCGCGTGGTTCGGTGTAGTTCGCTTTATGGCCGGCTATCTCGTAAGGAAGGAACTTAGCGACACCCTGAAGGTCCCGAGCAATGAAGCGGCCACGTTCGACGTGCCCGGCACCACTTCTGTGTAGGCGTATGCTTCGCAGCGGTGGATGCCCACCACAGGCAGGCACTCTCCGCGCATCGCGTTAGCCCATGTACATGCCGCCGTTGACGTCGAGGACGTGGCCGGTGATGTAGGCGGCTTCGTCGCTGGCAAGAAATACGACGGCGGCGGCGACTTCCTGATCGCGGCCCAGGCGGCCGAGCGGGATGCGAGCCAGAAGCGCGTCTTTGACCTGTTGCGAAAGCGGGTCGGTCATGGGCGAAACGATAAAGCCGGGCGCGACGGCGTTGACGGTGATGTTGCGTGAGGCGACCTCGAGGGCTATGGCTTTGGTGAGGCCGATGAGGCCGGCTTTCGCGGCAACGTAATTGGCCTGGCCCGCATTGCCTGTCTCCGCGACGACCGAAGAAATGTTAATGATGCGCCCCCACTTTTGCCGGAGCATGACGGCAAGCGCCTGCTGAATGGCGATGTGAGCAGCGGTCAGGTTGACCTGGATCACCGAGTCCCATTCCTCGGGCTTCATGCGCATGCTGAGGCCGTCGCGGGTGACGGCGGCGTTGTTGACAAGGATATGCAGCCCGCCGAACCTGGCGCGGACGGCTTCAAAGCCTGATTTGATCTGCGCGGGCTGAGCCACGTCCATGGGGACGGCAAGCGCCTCGCCACCTGCGGCGGTGATTTCTGCGGCAAGTTCGTCGAGTTTGGCCTGGTTCCGCGCAGCGAGTGCGACGCGCGCGCTGGCCTGCGCCAGAGCGAGAGCGGTCGCCCGGCCGATGCCCTGCGACGCGCCCGTGACCAGAGCGACTTTGTCTTTCAGGCTGAACATGAGCTAATCCGCATCGGTGGCGGGTGTGCGGGCCTGGGCCAGCTTTTCGACGGCGGCGTGCAGGCTCTTTTCGTCTTCGACGTTCACGCAGAGCACGGAGCGGTCGATCTGGCGGAGCAGGCCGCTCAAGACTTTTCCGGGCCCAACCTCGACAAAGATGTCCACACCGGCTTCGATGAGCGTGCGGATGGATTGCTCCCAGCGGACCGGGAGCGCCACCTGACGGATAAGGGCTTCGCGAGCCTCGTCGCCTGTTTCAATGGCCTCGGCGGCAACATTAGTGACGAGGGGAACTGTCACCGGGCCGAAGGCAGTGGAGCGAAGCAAGGGCTCGAGCCGCTGCTGGGCGGGCAGCATCAGCTCGCAATGGAAGGGGGCCGAGACGGGAAGAATGACGGCGCGCTTGGCGCCGCTCTGCGAGGCGAATTCGACTGCGCGCTTGACGGCGCCGGCATGGCCGGAAATGACGGTTTGCTCGGGGGAATTGAGGTTGGCGGGGGAGACGACTTCGCCCTGAGCGGCGCGGCGGCAGGCATCGTCCACCTGGGCAGGAGAGAGACCGAGGATGGCGGCCATGGCGCCGACTCCGGCGGGGACCGCTTCCTGCATGAACTGGCCGCGCTGGCGGACCACGCGGACTGCATCAGCGAATTCGAGGCCGCCTGCGGCGACCAGTGCGGAATACTCGCCGAGGCTGTGGCCGGCGACATAGGCGGGCGTAACGCCGTGCTCGGCGAGGGCGCGCAGAGCAGCAATGGAGACGGTAACGACGGCCGGCTGGGTGTTTTCGGTGAGCTTGAGTTCTTCTTCGGTGCCTTCAAAACAGATTCGTGAAATGGAGAACCCGAGGGCGCGGTCGGCCGCTTCGAAGACGGCGCGAGCGGCGGGAAATTTGTCTGCTAGCTCGCGCCCCATGCCGGAGTACTGCGAGGCTTGGCCGGGGAAGAGGAATGCGCAGAGGCCCATATCGGCTACCCGCTTCAGTGAGCGACGGTCTGGCGCAGTGCGGCAACGCTGCCGGCCAGTTCCGCTTCGATCTTTTCGTTTACGCGCGCGCGGGCGAGTTCGGCGGCGACGCGGACCGCGTTTTTGACGGCGTTGGCGTTGGAGCGGCCATGGCCGATGACGGTGACGCCGCGGACGCCGAGCAGAGGCGCTCCGCCATATTCGGAGTAATCGAGATTTTCCTTGAAGCCCTTGAAGGCCGGGCGGGAGAGCAGCGCGCCCATTTTGGTTCGCAGGTCTTTGTTGAGCGCGGTGCGAAGGGTCTGGGTGAAATACTCGACCAGGCCTTCGCTGATCTTAAGGGCCACGTTGCCGATAAAGCCGTCGCAGACGATCACGTCCACATCGCCGGCGAAGACGTCGCGGCCCTCGACGTTGCCGACGAAATTGAGAGGCATTTTCTTGAGGCGGTTGTGGGCTTCGCGGGTGAGCTCGTTGCCCTTCATTTCCTCCTCGCCAATGGAAAGGAGGGCGACGCGGGGACGGCGGGTGCCGAATATCACGCGGTAATAGATTTCGCCCATGACGGCGAATTGCTCGAGGTGAACGGGCTTGGAATCCACGTTGGCGCCGACGTCGATCATGACGGAGACTTTGCCCTTGGTGGTAGGGAAGGGAGCGGCAAGGGCGGGACGGTCCACGGCGCTGAGGGTGCCGAGGGTCAGATGAGAAACGGCCATGACGGCGCCGGTATTTCCGGCGCTGACGAAGGCATCTGCCTGGCCATCGCGGACGAGCTTGGCGGCCACGTGGACCGAGCTGCTCTTTTTGCGCTTATAGGCCTGGAGCGGGGAATCGCGCATGGTGATGACTTCGGGCGCGTGGACGATTTCGAGCTGCAATCCGCCGGCGGAATGCTGGGCGAGCTCCTCCTTGACGGCCTGCTGCTGGCCGACGAGTAGGACGCGGACGCCGAACTGGCGAGCGGCCAGAACCGCACCCGCGACCTCCGCCTCCGGGGCGTGGTCCCCTCCCATGGCGTCCAGTGCGATGGTGGTCATCTGGGGTCGGGGAATGAGAAAGCAGTCTGGAAGTTACGGCGGCTCAGGCCGTGGTGTCAACGACTTCGCGGCCCTTGTAATAGCCGCAGCGCGGGCAGACCTGGTGAGGCAGCTTCCGCTCGTGACACTGGGGGCACTCGGAAAGCGAATAGGGCACGAGGTGGTCGTGGGCCCGGCGCTGATTCTTCCGCATTTTGGAGTGCCTGCGCTTCGGATTAGGCATACGAACTCCTGTCAGGGAACAACGGGAAACAACCATTCTACAGGGAGCGGGAGCGGAACGCTATTGCTTCTTGCACCAGGTCTGTTTGACGCGGGCGAGCTGCGCCAGCCGCGGATCGGCCGTGTGCGTCTGGCAGTGGCACTCCTCGTGGTTGAGGTTGGCGCCGCACTGGGGGCACAGGCCGCGGCAATCGCTGCGGCAGATGGCCTTCATGGGGATGGCCAGATTGACCTGCTCGGCCAGGGCGTCGGCGAGAAAGAAGCCGGCGCCTTCGAAGAAGGCGACTTCGGACTCGTCGGTATCGAGCTTGGCGTCTTCTT
>JASHSV010000123.1 GCA_030038535.1 Candidatus Acidiferrales bacterium | reverse complement strand
GCCGCCTCCTGAGCGCGGACCGGCACACACACCAATCCGCAAATCATCACCGCGCCAAACGTGCGCTTGAGGTTCGTCATCTGGCCACCCCCGACCCTTGCAGCTATTGAACACTACGACGCCGCGGGAGAGCCGGTGGTTGCTCCACGGAGCGCCGCTAATTTGGTCCCGGAGCCTGGTCTTTCTTGTTCCCGCCGCCGAATATACCAAGGAAGCGCTGCCAGAGACTCTTTTTCTTCGGCGGCGCGGGCTGCTGGGCCTGCTGTGCCGGAGAGGTCGCCTTGCCCGGGGCGCGGCCGGTGGCGCGCGTCCGCCGGGAGGGGTCCGCAGCCGGCTGCGGAGCGGCCTCCACGGGGTCGGCGCCTCCGGCAGTTGCGCCGGGCTGCTCACCTTCCGGCCCGGCGGCGAGAACGGCCTGCAATCCTCCGTGCCGATCGCAATACTCCGACGGCTCGGTGCCGCTGAGGAACGCTGCGGTGCGCGTGACGGGACAGAGGGGCGTGGCCCGCTCGAGCGTGTCGGGATCGATGGCCACGACGGTAACTCCATCAGGCGGAGCAAAATCGTGGACCTGGGCGTAGTCGGGCAGCGCGATGGCCCGCTTCATGAACTCGGCCCAGATCGGCGCGGCCGAATTCCCGCCGGCCAGGCCGAGCTCGCGGTTATCGTCGAAGCCCACCCAAACCACGCAAATCAAATTCGAGGTGAATCCGGCGAACCAGCCGTCGTGCGAGGTCCCCGTCTTTCCCGCCGCGGGAGCGGTGAAGCCGCGCTGACGGACCGGGAATCCCGTGCCGTGATTGATCACGTCCTGGAGAATGTTGGTGACGATGTAGGCGGCGCGGGGATCAATGGCCTCGCGCGATTGCGGCGCCCCATGTTCGATCCAGTTGCCGGCCGCGTCGGTGACGCCCTCGATGAACATGGGCTCGGCGCGCACGCCGCCATCCGCGAAGATGGTGTAGGCGGCGGCGACGTCGAGCGGGGTCATCTCGTAGGCGCCGAGGGCCATCGCGGGCGTGGGCTGGATGTGGGGATCGAGTCCCGCCTGGCGAACCACGTCCACCACGCGCTGGTAGCCGACGAGCTCGGCCACGCGCACCGTGGCGACGTTCAGCGAATGCGTGAGCGCCTCGCGCAGCGTCACGGTTCCGTAGAATTTCTCGCCGAAATTGTCGGGTGCGTATTCATTGCCCTCGAACTCAAACGTGGTGGGCTCGTCCACAACTGTGGAAAGCGGCGTGAGCTGCGGGTCGATGCCATCCACGTCGTTCATGAAGGCGGCGAGATAAACAAAGGGTTTGAAGGCGGAGCCGGGCTGCCGGCGGGCGAGGGCGCGATTCAACTGGCTGGAACCGTAATCGCGCCCGCCGACCAGGGCCGGCACTTCTCCGGTGTGCGGGTCGAGCGCGACGAGGGCTACCTGGGCGTGCGGCGGGGCCTCGGACGAGCCTTTCTGCTGGTTTTCCTTCGCCCAGCGCGCGTACTTGTTCTTCAACTGTGCGTCCACTTCCTGAATCCCCGCCTGGACGGCCTCCACCGCTGCGCGCTCCAGGCGCGGGTCGAGCGAGGTGTACACGCGATAGCTCTGCGAGGTGAGATCGGATTCGGAAATGTGTTCGAGCAGGTGGTCCTTGACCATGTCCACAAAGTAGGGAGCGGATGACGTCTCGATGCCGCCGCGAACGAGTTTGAGCGCGGCGCGCTTGGCGTCGGCCTCCTGCGCTTGCGTGATCAGGCCGTCGTCGGCCATTTGCGCCAGGACGCGGTCGCGCGGCTCGGCCGCGCGGTCGGGGCGGCTGTCGGCGGAGGAGTAGCGGTTCGGCGCGCGAATGATTCCGGCAAGAAAGGCGGCCTCGGGCAGAGTCAAATCGCGCACGTCCTTGCCGAAATAGGCCTGGGCGCCTTCGCCAAAGCCGCGGATAGCGAAGCTGCCGCGATTGCCCAGATAGATTTCGTTGGCGTAGAGCTCGAAGATCTGCTGCTTGGAAAAACGCTGTTCGAGCTCGAGGGCCACGAGTGTTTCGGCGACTTTGCGCTTCCAGGTGCGCTCGGTGGAAAAGAAAAAGCTCCGCGCCAACTGCATAGTGAGCGTGCTGGCGCCCTGGCCGACGTTGCGATGGCGCAGGTCCGCCCAGGCCGCGCCGACGATGCGCACGGGATCGAAGCCGGGATGCTCGAAAAAGCGCTTGTCTTCCGCGGCGAGCACGGCATCGACGAGGTCCTTGGGCAATTGATCCATGCGCACCACGCGGCGCTTCTCGCGCGCGGTATCGAAAAGATTGGTGAGCAGCTCCGGCTCGATTTCCGCCGAGGAGAGTTCGCCGCCGCGGTCAAGCGCGTCGATGCGGGCGATTCTTGCGCCGTCGAAGAGGACGCGCAGGGCGTTTGTGCCGCCGAAAAAAGATGAGGCAGAGGGATGGATGGAGAGCGTGGAGCCAGAGAGAGAATATTCGCCGCGCGCGCCCTCGACGCGATGATCGTAATAGCCGGCGCGGTCGAGCGTGGCCACAATCTCGCGCTGGGCGATGGGCTCGCCTTCATAAATGCGGCGGGGACAGGAATAAACCTGCGAGGTGTTTCCAAACACCTCGCCCGAAAGGCGCGCATCAATCATCCGGGAATAGAGGACGTAGTAATAGGCAAAGACGCTCGCGCCGCCCAAAAGCAGGAGCAGGCCACAGCAGAGCAGGGTCAGGCCCGCACGCGAGGTCCAGAAGCCTCGGGAGAGACGGAGTCGCAATGAAACGATTCCCCTTTCCGGCGAATCGCACAGGCGGCGGGAGCTCCGGCCGCCGGGCGGGTGGCGCGGGGCGGGCGGACGCGTCACTCAAAAGAATTGTACCGCGAACAGGCTAGATGATGGGGCTCTCGCCGGCAGGATTGAAATTCATGGTGTAGTCGTAACCGAGGATATTCACGGTGACGGCGTACTGAAGGCTGACGCGTACGGTCTTGCCGACGATCTCCACTTTGATTTGATCTTCACTGACCGGGATGCTGAGAGACTGCACCGTTTCCCAGACGGTCGCTCGAACTTTGTCTTCGGTTTTCTGGTGGGCGGCGAAGAGCCGCGATTCCGTTTCACAGGTATCGCGCATTTGATAGTTGTTCACATAGGCCGGAACGATTTTGAAGCCGACGTAGCCGATGAGGCCAATGATTACGACCACGATGAGGAGTTTGAAGTGGCCTTCGCCGCGCTGTGACCGGGCGCGACGGCCGAGCGCGCGTTCGCGTGTGGGCTGCTGTGGCATCAGAGCAACCTCGATCCGTCTCCCTCCCGCGGGTAATGCGGGTCCCCCCGAGAGACCGGAAGTGAGGGCGATGCTAGCATCGGCCCGCAAGCATGTCGAGGCTGGGAGCCCAGCGCGTTTCCGATGCGTCACTTGCCGGAGCGGCGTGCCAGGAACGGACTAATAGGCGCGGCCGAACAGCGCGCGCTCCCGGGAGGCTGAGCCGCAAACGATACAGGGACCCGTGCCGCCGGGCTGCTCGAGGGGAATGTTGCGGATGGTGGCCTTCAATTCTTCCTTGACGCGCACTTCGCACTCGGCGCTGCCGCACCAGAACGAAAAAGCGAATCCGTTCTCGACGGCAGCGCGGAATTCATCCCAACTCTTCGGGTCCCGCGTGTTGGATTTGCGGAACTCGAGAGCGCGATCGAAGAGTGCCTTCTGAATGGATTCAAGCGCATCGCGGACAGCGCCGGCCAGTCCCTCGCGGGGAATAAATGATTTCCCTTCCCTGCCGGGACGGTCGCGGCGCGCGAGCGCGACACTGTTCTTGTCCACATCTTTGGGCCCGATTTCGATGCGCAGGGGCACACCGCGCATTTCCCAATCGTTGAATTTGAAGCCGGGTGTGACGCCTTCGCGCCCGTCGAGCAACACTCGAAAGCCCGCAGAGGAGAGTTCGGCGAGCACGGCGCTGGCAACCTCGGAAACCCGGGCCTTCTCCTGGTCGTTCTTGAAAATTGGCACGATGACGATTTGATGGGGAGCCAGGCGCGGCGGAAAAATCAGGCCCTGATCGTCGCCGTGGACCATGATGATGGCGCCGACGAAGCGAGTGGAAAGGCCCCAGGAGGTGGTCCAGCAGTGCTGGAGCTGGCCGCCCTGATCCAGGTAGCGGATTTCAAAAGCCTTTGCGAAATTCTGGCCCAGATTGTGCGAGGTGGCGGATTGCAGCGCCTTCTTGTCGCCCATCATGGCTTCGATCGAGTAGGTCTGGTCGGCGCCGGCGAAACGTTCGGAGAGCGACTTGCGGCCGGGCACGACGGGGATAGCGGCGTCGGCGACGGCGAAATCGGTGTAGATGTCGAGCATCTGGCGGGTTTCCGCCTCGGCCTCGGCGCTGGTGGCATGGGCGGTGTGGCCTTCCTGCCAGAAGAACTCGAGGGTGCGGAGAAAGAGTTTGGTGCGCAGTTCCCAGCGCACCACGCTGTTCCACTGATTGATGAGCACGGGCAGGTCGCGGTACGACTGGATCCACTTGGCGTAGGCGTGGCCGATGATGGTTTCGGAAGTGGGACGGATGACGAGAGGTTCTGTTAGCTCTTCGCCCCCGCCGTGAGTCACTACGGCCAGCTCGGGCGAAAAACCAGCAACGTGCGATTTTTCTTTATCGATAAAGCTGCGCGGGATGAGCAGAGGGAAAGCGGCGTTGACGTGGCCGGTGGCCTTGAAGCGGCGGTCGAGCGCGGCGGTGATGTTTTCCCAGAGGGCCCAGCCGTAGGGACGGACGATCATGCAGCCGCGAACCGGAGCGTAGTCCGCCATTTCGGAACGCAGCACCACCTGGTTGTACCATTCGGAAAAATCTTCGGCCCGTGTGGGCAGCTTCTGCTCAGCCATTTGCTCGCTCTCTCTGCTTTCTGAAAAGGTGCAAGGCTAAATAAACGAGACTAGGGGAGGGTGCAACGGAAGTCAACGCATCCGATGCTCGCTCAAAGGTCTGCTTCTCTCCGCGAAATCAAAGTTCAAACTTGACCGCTTCGACCAACGCATCTCCCGGCCGGCAGTTCAGCGGCTGTTATTCGTGAGCGGCGTAGCGGCTCGCACCCATCAGGTGCAGAGAGACGTATGGCTCGTCTCCGACGACCCAACTGTCGTGGCCGGGAGGAATATAGAAAACATCGCCCGCTTTCATCTCGATGACTTTGCCGTCGTCCATGGCGGCTGTCGCGCGGCCGGAGAGAACGATGCCGACATGCTCCACATCGCAGCTCTTTTTGCCGATAGACCGGCCAACGTGTTCCGACCACTTCCAACCGGGCGAGTAGGTGGCACGGCCGATGGTCGTGCCGGCGATATGGACGAGCTCGAATTTGCCCTTTTCAAACTCGCGCGTTTCGTCCGGATGTTCGAACCGCTTCAGGATTACGTCGAGCACGTTATCCTCCTTAAGTCCAGTTCTGTGATTCGATTCGTTGGATGTGGCGCGGGAGCATTGGGCCGCATCCAAACGCCTCCAAGCCGACTGGAGGGGAGGGCGGCCTCGACCGGCTCGGAGAAGCGAGACAAGCTACGCAGCCGGAACTAGCCCGGGAGGGAATCTACATGAAGGCCGTTGGGTACAGAAGACCATTGCCGATCTCGGACCCCGAAGCTCTGCTGGATATCGAACTGCCAGTACCCGAGGCGAAGGGCAAAGATCTGCTGGTGGAGGTAAAGGCTATCTCGGTGAACCCCGCGGACACCAAGCTGAGAGCCGCCGCGGGCCCATTGCCGGGAGACGCTTATCGGGTGCTGGGCTATGATGCGGCAGGAGTGGTGAAGGCCGTCGGTCCCGAGGTCACGCTCTTTCAACCGGGCGACGAGGTGTGGTACGCGGGCTCGATCGTCCGCCCAGGCACGAATGCTCAGTTCCATCTGGTGGACGAGCGAATCGTGGCTCACAAGCCCAAGTCGCTTGATTTTGCGCATGCAGCAGCGCTTCCGTTGACCGGGATCACAGCCTGGGAGCTGCTCTTCGACAGATTGGGGCTTGAGGCCGGTAAAACAGCGCGAAAAGGAAGCCTTCTGATCGTCGGAGGCGCCGGCGGCGTGGGGTCGATCCTTACGCAGCTTGCCCACCAGTTCACCGGACTGACGGTGATCTCGACGAGTTCGCGACCGGAGACGACGGAATGGTGCCTGAAACTAGGCGCGAATTTTGTGGTCGATCACACAAAGCCGTTCGCTCCGCAACTCAAGACGATTGGTATTCCTGAAGTGAACTACATAGCGGCATTGACGGCTTCCGACAGGCATTTCCCTGGTCTGGTGGAGGTGCTCGCACCGCAGGGAAAGATCGGAATGATCGACGACCCTCCGCGCGTGGATGTGACGCCGCTGAAAGACAAAGCGGCGTCGTTCCACTGGGAATACATGTTCGCGAGATCGAAGTATCAAACGCCGGACATGATGGCCCAGCACGACCTGCTCGGCAGCCTGTCGAAAATGGTGGACGAGGGCCGCATCCGCACCACGCTCGGCGAAAACATGGGCACGATTAACGCTGTTAATTTGAAAAGAGCTCATGCTGTGCTGGAAAGCGGGCAGACCAAAGGCAAGATCGTCCTCACCGGATTCTGACAGGGAACTTCGGATTCCGGCAGGCTCACTTGAGATAGGAATGGATGATCTCAATCAGGTCTTCGGCGCCTTGGGTGGAAAGGCCGGACTTGCGGTTCATGTGATTGCGCACGTGGTCTTCCATGAGCTCAGCCATGAGGCTGTTGATGGAGCCGCGGGCCGCAGACAGGCGCTGGAGCAGGTCTGCGCACTGCTCATCCTGATTCAGGGCCCGCAGCACGCCCTCGAGCTGCCCAATGACCTTCTTGGTGCGGTTCACCAGGTCCAGTTTTTCGCGCGATAGCTGAGACATTTTGCTTGACTACCCTCCCCGGGTATGGTATAGAGGATTCGGCCCGTGAAAAGGCCGGAAAAGCAGGAGTTTCGATGGAAGCCGTGAATCAAGAATCGGAACCTCCGGGTAGACACAATCTCCCGGAAGGCCACCCACAGCGAGTTTAGGCTAAGGCGCCTTTCACCTCAACCTGCTCGCTCTCGTGGCGCCGAATAACCAGAGCGAGTGGGAATCTCCCCGGATTCTTCATAGATCCCCACCCTGCGAAGTCTGAAATTCTGCGCGACCACCCTTACGGTCCGGATGCCCTGGGTGTGCCTTGCGGCAGGAGGGAACCATGCGCCATCGCACCGGACCTTTGGAAGCTCCCGTCACCGAGCGCGGCGTGCACTGCGTCTGGGTGCCGGTCCGCGATGAAACGGTCACGCGGCTCACCGCCCGCTGGGTCGGTCCTCAGACGGCGCCGTCGGGGATGCATGTCGAGGATCTGCTGCCGCAAGACGAAGCCGTGCCGGCAGTTCCAGATCAAGAAGGGAGGCGCACATGGCTTCGTATCAGTTTGCAGTTCGTCTGATTGTGGCTTTCCTCGCCGGAGCGATGGTCGGGGCCGAGCGTCAATGGCGGCAACGAACGGCCGGGCTTCGCACCAATTGTCTCGTCGCGCTCGGCTCCGCGATGTTCGTGATGATGGGCGGACTGATCGGCGGCGAGGATGGCAGCCAGGGCCGGGTCGCCGCCTACGTCGTCTCCGGAATCGGCTTTATCGGCGGCGGCGTGATCCTGAAGGAAGGCTTCAGCATTCGGGGATTGAATACCGCGGCCACGCTGTGGTGTACGGCGGCAATCGGCACGCTGGCCGGCCTGGGGCACGTGATGCTTTGTTTCATCGGCACCGGATCGGTGCTCGCGGCCAATCTGGTGCTCCGTCCGCTCGCACAGAGAATCAACCGGGCTCCCTTGCAGGCGCATGAGGAAACTGTCCTGTACCTGTTCGAATGCGTCTGCCGCGCGGCTGACGAAGGACGGGTGCGCGCACTCCTGATGCAGCACGTCGGCCGGGATTCACTTCTGCTCTACTCGCTCCATAGCGAAGACGTAGAGGGAACGGGCCGGGTCAAGGTCCAAGCGCAAGTGAGCTCGACGTGCAGGAAGGACGACCTGCTGGAGCAGATCGTTACTCATCTCTCGCTCGAACCCGGTGTTACGGCCATCCACTGGGAAATTGTCTCCGATCTGGAAGCGGCGAGTAAAGCAACTCCGGGGTCTCCGGGAAATGGTGAAACAAAAGTGTGATTCAAGGTCAAAGGAGGGTGGGCTATGAAACTTGGGGAAAGAATTTTGTGGGTGGGAGTTGTAACGCTTCTAGCAGCAAGTCTCGCGCGAACGGACGGCGGAGGAAAGATAACAGGAACCGTTCAGGATCAGACGGGGGGCCTGATTCCCGGCGCTACGGTCGTGATAGTGAACACGGCCACCGGAGTGAAGCAAACCACGCAGACCCAAGAGCAAGGCAGCTATTCCTTTCCCGTCGTGCCCGTGGGGCAATATCAAATTGAGGTCACCTCTGCTGGCTTCAAACCATTCCGTTCGCCCAGCCTGACAGTGAACCTTGGCGCGGCGCTGACTGTCGATGTGACCTTGCAACTCAGCGAGCAGAACCAATCCGTTACCGTGATGGAAAGCGGCGTACGCGTGGAGACCTCCGACACGCAACTGGGGGAAGTGCTCGACAGCAAGGAAGTGAGCGCCATTCCGCTGAATGGCCGGAGCTACACGGATCTGTTCGCGGTGCAGGCGGGCGTAACGCCCCTGACCACCAGCGGCGCAGGAAACAGCACTTCCGGAGGCGGCTTTGGCACCGTTCCGGTTGCGGGCAACGGGGATACCGGCCAGTTATCCATCAACGGGCAGCGCGAATCGGCCAATGGCTTCACGCTCAATGGAGTGAGCGTTCAGGAGACCATCGGGCAGCAGGCCGGGATCATCCCGAATCTCGACTCGATTGCTGAGTTTCGAATCTTCACCTCCAATGCTGACGCGCAATATGGTTACTACAGCGGGGGTCTGATTAATGTGGTGACCAAGTCGGGGAGCAATGAATTCCACGGAAGCCTGTTCGAATTCCTGCGCAACACAGATTTGGACGCGCGGGGATTCTTTGACCCCACGCGGGCGGCATTTCAACAAAACCAGTACGGCGCAACGTTTGGCGGACCGATCCGGCGAGGAAAGATTTTCTTTTTTACCGATTATCAAGGGCAGCGCACGGTCGAGGGTGAGGAGACCGGAATCGTGAGCGTGCCTTCGCTGGCCAACCGGGCCGGCGATTTCTCCGATTCTGCCGACACCCTGACGGGGACGGTGAACGGGGCCTATCTCGCGGAGACTCTTTCCGGCCGGCTGGGGTATCCCGTTTCCGTGGGCGAGTCGTTTTATGTAACCGGTTGCGTATCGAGCGCCGAGTGCGTATTTCCCGGGGCGCAGATTCCTCAGTCGGCCTTCGCGGTGCCGGCCACAAAGATGCTGCAATACATCCCATTGCCGAATTTGGGCGCGAACCAGTTTTCGAGCAGCGCAGAAAAGCAGCGCGTTGATGACGGCAAAGGCTCTGTTCGCGTGGACGCGAGTACCGCCCGGTGCGGAAACTTCTCCGCGTATTATTTCGTGGACAGTTACAGCCTCGACAATCCGTACCCCGGCGGGTTCGGCGGAGCCACGCTTCCGGGCCCCAATGGGCCGTACGACGCTCTCTCGTACGGCACCGATCAGATGTTCGTGCTAAGCCAGACCAAGACGTTCGGCGCGAATCTGGTGAACGAAGCGCATATCGGGTACGTGCGGCTCGACAACGATCTGGGAGTTCCCAAAGGCGGCGTGGGCGTTTCCCTGGCGGACCAGGGCATTTCTTCCGGGCCGCTGGGGATTCAGCAGGGTTATCCGCAATACGCGGGAGTGGAGACGCTCTATTTCAACTCCTTCACGGTCGGCACCAATCCGTTTTTCCTGGCGCAGCTGAACAGCACGATCGACACAAGCGAAAGCCTGTCTCGCGTGTCCGGCAAACACACGATGAAATTCGGCGGCCAGTATATCGGGTATTGGGTGACGCAAATTCCGGACCTGGTAACCAACGGAACCTTTTCTTTTTTCGGGTCGGGCGCGCAGAGCACCGGCAACGGCTTTGCGGATTTTCTGCTGGGCTTGCCGGATTTTTATTCGCAGCAATCGTCACCCCCGTTCCACGAGTCCTCCGCCACCGCCGGATTGTTTGCGGAGGATAGCTGGCGGGTGCGGACGAATCTGACCATCAATTACGGATTGCGGTGGGATTACATCCGCGGGTGGTCGGAACGGAACAACCAGGGCACAACCTTGATTCCCGGGGCCGAGTCGCAGACATATCCGGGCGCACCACTCGGCTACCTGGTGCCTGGAGACCGCTTGCCGAATGGTCAGACGCTTCCTTCCACAATTGCACACACACCCGTGGATGATTTTTCCCCGCGGGCAGGTGTGGCCTACTCGCCAAACTGGTCGAGCGGGCTGCTGGGCGCACTTGCCGGCGGACCGGGCAAGACGAGCATCCGCGCCGGTTTTGGCCGGTTTTTCACTTCTATCGAGGGCTTGACGATTGCGTATCCCACTGGGAATCCGCCGTACGGGCTCACCTATACCAGCCCGGAGCCGCCGGTGATGGCCACTCCGTTTGTGGGCGCCCTAAGCGGCACTGAGTATGTGCAGCAATTCCCCGTTGAAGTCCCGGCGTACGGGCATTCACCCGCGAATCCGGATGGGAATGTCCCCTGGTCGCGTTACACGCCGATCAGCGGGGCGGTGAGCTACTTCTATCAGAACAAAACGCCGTACTCGATGGGCTCCAATCTGACCATCGAGCGCCAAATCACTGCGAACACGGTGGTGAGTGCCGGATACGTGGGCTCTCTGGGCCGGCACTTGCTGACGG
>JASHSV010000122.1 GCA_030038535.1 Candidatus Acidiferrales bacterium | reverse complement strand
GCGATGACGATTTTGACCGCGTCCCAGGAGGGAAAGGGCTTCGGGATGTAGTCGTTGGCGCCAGCTTTCATCGCGCCCACGGCGCTTTCCACCGAGCCGTAGGCAGTCATCACGACGAAGGGCAGGTCCGCGCGGATACGGCGGACCGCCTCGAGCAGTTCCAATCCGCTCATGCTGGGAAGTTTCAAATCGCTGAGCACCACGTCCACGTGCGAGGTCTCGATGAATTTAAGCGCGTCCTCGGCGGTTCCCACGGAGTGAGCGATGTATTCATCGCCGCCGAGGTTGAGTTCGAGCAAACGGCGCATCTGCGGCTCGTCTTCCACGATGAGGACGGCGGGCTTCATGGAGCCGTCCTGGCCTGCTCCCCGAGGCGAGCGGGTTCGCCGGAGCGTGCGGGTTCGCCGGAGCGTGCGGGCTCTCGCAAATCGGGTTGTTGCCCAGCATGGTCCTGAGCGGGAAAAAAGAGCCGGAAGCAGGCGCCGCCGTCGTGGGGCGTCTCCAGACGGATGGTGCCGCCGTGCTCATCCATAATTTTGGAGACGATGGAAAGGCCGAGGCCGACGCCGGCACGTTTGGTAGTGACAAACGGATTGAAGATCTGCTCGCGCATGGTTTCCGACACGCCCGGGCCAGTATCGCGGAAGTCGACCTCGGCGCCGGGGCGGCCGTCGAGAGCCGCGGGACGGATGGCGACGTGCAGCGTGCCGCCCGAATCCCCCATGGCTTCGATGGCGTTGACGGCGAGGTTGATAAAGACGCGCTCGGCCATTGCTTCGTCCAGCGGGAGGCGCGGCGCGGCCGATTGGAAGTCGCGTTCGATGCGCACCGGGGCAGAAGGATATTGCTCGCGAGCGGCTTTCAGACCGCGCTCGACGACGGGAGCAAGGTCGGCCTCGTGGCGTTCGAGATGAAGCGGCCGGGCAAAATCGAGAAATTGGGAAACGAGCTCGTTGAGGCGGACGACCTGGCTGGAGATGTAGCCGGTAAGCTCGCGGGTGAGCGGATCGGAGGAGGCGAGCTTGTTACTGAGCATTTCCGCTGAGCCTTTGATGATGCCGAGGGGATTGCGGATTTCATGCGCGAGGCCGGCGGAGAGCTGGCCGAGAGCGGCGAGGCGTTCCGAGCGGCGGGCGTCCGCCTGTGCCTGCTCCAGTTGGAGGTTGGTCTCGGCGAGCTCGGTGGCCAGGCGACGGTATTGCTCGGTCTGGCGGCGGCGCTCGACGGCAAAGCGATTGACGACGAGGCCGGCGAGATAGAAGAAGAGGACGCGAAGCAGAAGTTCGGTGATGCCGTTGCGCGTGAGCTCGTACTCTTCGAGCGCGGGGATCAGATAGGAGCAGTAGAGAGCGGAGGCGAGCGTGGTCCAGAGCAGCGTGCCAAGCGGTCCGAAATACACGGCGGCCGTCACGATCGGCAAATAGTAGATGGGATAGTAACTGCTGTTGATGCCGACGGAGCCGGTGTGGTCGAGGAGCAGCGTCGAGAGGAGGATTTTAATGAGAACGCTGTAAGCCGGGCCGCGCACGGGCTTCCAGGCCACCAGGCGGCCTTCCGTCCATTGGGAGAGGGCGATGCCCAGAAGAATGAGTTGTTTATGCGGCTCGTCGATGGGATCGGCAATGGCCAAGCCGATGAGGAAAAGCAGGAAAAGCAGATCGAGCCAGCGAAAGGATCGCTTCTGCTCAGCAAACATGGACACAGGGCTCATGTCGCGCCACTGCACAATGTAACACGCACCGGAGTGTGCAGTTTCATTGACGCGGAGCCCGGGTGACAAAAATCAGGAACGGAAAAAGTGGATCCCTCGCTGCACCCGGGATCACCACGAGCGGGATTGCGGCGGCCCAAATTCAGATGTGGCAGCTCGCGATGCCGCGCTTTTCGAGGTATTGCTGGTGGTACTCCTCGGCCCGCCAGAACTCGGAGGCCGGGGTGATTTCGGTGGCGATGGGACGGCGAAGTTTCCCGCTGGCTTCCAGGCGCTGCTGCGAGGCGCGTGCGGCCGCTTCCTGCTCGGGGGTGAAATAGAAAATGGCGGAACGATATTGCGTGCCGATGTCCGGGCCCTGGCGGTTCATCTGCGTGGGATCATGGCTCTCCCAGAATGTCTTCAGGAGGTCGTCGTACGTCACTTTCACAGGATCGAATTCGACCAGCACGACCTCTGCGTGACCGGTGCGGTGCGAGCACACGTCCTGATACGTAGGTCCCTGGAAATTTCCGCCGGAGTAGCCCACAGCGGTCTGCATTACGCCCGGCACTGCGCGGAAAGCAGCTTCGACTCCCCAAAAACATCCCGCGCCGAACATGGCCTTTTCTGTGTTTTTCGCCGCGTTCTTTTCTGTGGATTTATCCATCGCAATCCTCTCTGTGCCCTCACAAGTTAGACGCTCGCAGTCATTTCGCGTTGCCTGCCTCGAGAGTGCCCGGCCTCTGGAAGCTACTTACCACCGCGCAGGTAGGCATCGTCTTTTGCCAGCCAGTCGGCGCGGGGCGGAGTGAAGACGTCCAGGTCCACAGTATCTTCAACTGCCCAGGCTTCGTGCGGCATGTTCGAGGGGATGCAGAGCACTTCGCCCGTACGCACGACGATTTCTTTCCCGTCGATGGCGAATTTCAGCGCACCATCGAGGATGTAGGTCACCTGCTCGTTGTGGTGATGGTGCAGAGGCACGTGTGCGCCTTTTGCGAGGAGCACGCGAGCGACCATAATTTGATCACCGACCACCATTTGGCGCTGGATCACAGGATTCAACCGCTCCAGCTCAACGTCTTTCCACTTGAGATATTTCATGGTGGGCTCCTATCCATCCTACTTCAGGATTTCCGGCCGCTCAGCGCGGCACAACGGGCAGTTCGACGTGGGAAGGATACCGCTGATTGCGGTAAATGCACTGGGTGGCGGCGCGATAGTCCTCGGCGCGGGCCAGGAAAATATTGGGAACGAAGGTCTGCGGGTTGCGGTCGATCAGGGGAAACCAGGTGCTCTGCACCTGGACCATCAGGCGGTGGCCGCGCAGAAAGACGTGGTTGTTCATGTGCAGGTCGATGCGATACTCCGCGACTTCGCCGGGCACGAGCGGCTCGGGTTTCTCGTAGCTGGTGCGGAAACGGCCGCGAAACACCTCGTCGGCGATGATCAGCTCATAACCGTCCATGGCGCGATTCGGGGGGTTCTTTTCCGGATAGACGTCAATCAACTTCACAATCCAGTCGCTGTCGGTTCCGGTTGTGGAGGCGAAGAGGCGCGCGACGATGTCGCCGGCCACGATCAAATCCTCGGCGAGCGGATCCGATACCCATTTGGCCACGTCGGAACGCTGCTCGAGAAAGCGCTGGTCTTCCAGCAGCCAGGTGGTCCAGCCCGGACCTTGATAGGTGGGAAGGATGGGGCGCATGCGATAAGGCACGGGATTCGCGGGATCGGAGATGTAGGAATCGAACGCATCGTCGCGCGTCGTCGCCGGTGCCTCGTAGGAGAGCGCGCCGTTCTCACGCAGATATAGACTGCGCGGGGCAGAATTCCGTGGAGGCCACTCGTCGTAAGAGATCCAGCGATTCGAGCCCGTCTGAAACGTCTCGGCCTTGGCAAATGGGAGCTGCCCCTTGTCTTTGAGCCAGTAGGCAAACCACGGGACCTGGATTTGTTTGCGGAAGTACAGCCCCGTATCGGTTCCGAAATTGACGGGGCCGAGCGAGCGGCCGTCTCCATGCGCCCAGCCGCCATGATTCCACGGGCCGACCACCAGAAAATTCCAGCGCCTGGCGTCTTGTTTTTCCTGAAGTTCGAAGATTTCCATCGGTCCGTAAAAATCTTCCTGGTCCCACCAGCCGGCCACATTCAGATTGGGGACTTTGGGCGAGCCGACGTAGCTGGCGAGCGACTGTCGCCGCCAGAACTCATCGTAGTTGGGATGGGCGATGAAGTCGTCCCAAGCGGGCAGCTTCCCGTGGAAATAGAGCGAATCGACGTTGGAGAGGGGGCCGAGCTGGAGGTACCAGTTATACGTGTCCTCTCGATCGAACTGAAAATCGTAGTTCCGTTTTGAAGTCTCGAGCATGGCCGTGTATTCGAAGCCGTAGCTCAACCGGAAGGCGCCGTTGTGATGGAAGTCGTCGCCCAGAAACATGTCGGCGATGGAGGCTTGCTCGGATACGGCGCGCACGGCGGGATGGGGATCGAGGGCGGCCATCTCCGCGAGCCATCCGGGATAGGAGATCCCCGTAATGCCGACGCGTCCGTTGTTTCCGGGAACGTTCGCGAGCAACCAGATAATAGTGTCGTAAGCGTCCGTGGATTCGTCGATGGCATTCGCATCGGCCCGGTCCCGCGGCGGGCGCAGCATCACGAACTGGCCTTCTGAGTCGTAGCGGCCGCGGATGTCTTGGATCACGAAGATGTAGCCATCGGCCAGCAGGTCGGCGTAGGTAACGAGCTGGCGGGAATTGCCCAGCAGATCGTCCTCAGTGCCGTAGGGTGTTCGGACAAACAGGATGGGCAGTGGCTCGGAGGATTTACGCGGGGAATAGATTTCCGTGTGCAAGCGGACGCCGTCGCGCATGGGAATCATCACGTCGCGCTTGGTCAGCGGACCAAGTGGCTCTGCACCGCCGCTTAGTGCGTGGAAGAGAAGGGCCACAAGGGGCACCGCGGGCAGCACAAGGCCGGCTAGAATCTCGCGGCGGGGAACGGAGCGGAATGACAAGCTCATGGCCTCACGCCTTCTGAAGCCGCTTGAGTAGCTGAATCTGGCCGGCGTGATAGATGTCGTGATAGGCCACGCCGAAAATGGTGTCGAAGGCCGACCACTTCGAGCCGTGCACGGGCTTGTGGAGGCGGACGGGGGGATACTGCGCGACCGCCTCTAGCAGAGCATCGTGGGTTTGCTGCAGCAGACTCCGCACCTGTTTCCAATCCAGCGCACCAGCGGCCCCGAGGCTTCGGGAGGGCGATGGAAACCAGTTACTCCCTTTGTAGGGCAACTGACCGCGCCTGCCGCGGACGAGCCGTTGACGCGACGCATACTTCCAATAAGCGGCACGCAGCACTAATTCCCAAATGTTGTGCCGGCCGGGAGCGGGACGCCAGAGCGCCTGTTCGGGAGACAGGCGGCGGAGGCTGCCGTGGAGGTTTGTGCCGTGCCAGGTGCGATGGTTGAACGAGTGGTCGAGCGCCCTGAGCAGGAAACCTGAAATTGGGGGTGTGCTTCGATTGCGGCGACCCGGCATCGGACCTCCTGAAACAGCGTGCGGCGTGCGCGGCGGCGCGGGAAACCCGCATGATAGCAGGGACGCGGAAAATCGCAGCGGCAGGCGTGCGCACAGTCCGATATACTCTGCCGCGCATCCCGCGGGCGCGCCGGCTGGGCCTCTGCCCGCGATGCGGGGAGAAGCCCGTGCAATTCACTCATTCCGCTGCTCGATTGAAATCGCTGCTCGGACTAATCAGTAATCCCGTTGCCATTGCGTTTTCCGATACCCCGCCCGCCGGACTGCGGCGCATCGAATCGCCTGCCGTTTCCGGCTGCACATACTGGAAGCTGGCGGCTGAGGGGCGTTCCTTCTATACAAAGGCAGAAGATCATTTCGGCTGCCCAGTGGGGGCGCACACGCACAATGTACCCATGCCGGCGGAAAAGCAGCAGGAGCTACAAGGCATGGTGGGAACGATGGTGCAGTTGGAATACATTCGCATGGAGGAGATTCCGCAGATTCCACAGCGGAGGCGGCCGATGGCCATCGCCTCGTATGCTCCTCTCGATACAGCCACCTTCCCACCGGATGCGGTGCTGGTGCGGGGCAAACCGCGCGCCATCATGTTGCTGGCGGAGGCCGCGGCGGCTGCAGGCGCGCCGGTACACGGGGGCGTGATGGGCCGGCCGACGTGCGCGTTCATCCCGGTGACGGCGGACGACGGCCGCGCAGCCGCGAGCGCGGGATGCATCGGCAATCGCGTGTACACGGGTCTGGGGGACGACGAGATGTATTTCTCGATCCCGGGCAGGCAACTGGAGGCGGTGGTCTCGAAACTCGAAACTATCGCTAACGCGAATAAAGAGCTGGAAACATTTCACCGGAACCGGAGCGCCGCGGCTTTCTGAGCAACCAGGCATTCGCTTGATTTGCGAGGCCAAGCGTCCGAGTGTTCTTAAATTTCTGTGCAACCTGCGGGAGAGCGCCATGCTGAATCGTCGTGAACTGCTGGGGATCTTGGGAGCCACCGCGGCTCTGCCGCCGCTGGCATGGGCGGAGCCCGCCGGAACGCTCGTAGAAACACAGGCGACGAGCCCGGCGCGAGCGGGCGGGCTGATCGAGGAAATCTTGTGCGGGGCGCAGCCGGCGATGCCGTCGGACGCGCTCCACGCGCGCGACCCGGAAGCCTACTGGGCGGAGCTGCGGAAGCAGTGGATTTTCCGCCCGGGATTTCTGTATCTGAACAACGGCACGAATGGCTCCTGCCCGCGGCCTATCCTGCGCGCGTATATCGAGAGCATTCTGAGAGAAGAGCAGATGGAATCGACGGAGGATTCCGAGCTCTACCCGCTGTGGGGCTACGGGAATTGGGACGTTTACCGGCGGCCGGTGGCGGATTTTGTGGGCGCAAAGATGGAGGAGATCGCGCTGGTGCGCAACGCGACGGAAGGCCTCAACTACATCGCCAACGGGCTGGACCTGAAACCGGGCGACGAGGTGATTTACACCGACGAAGAGCATGGGAGCGGCAAGAGCCCGTGGTTGCTCAAGCAGAAGCGCTACGGCGTCGTCGTGAAAGAGATCATCCTGCCGAAGCCGCCCGCCACGAAGCAGCAGATCCTGGACCTGTTCGAGGCCGCGCGGACGCCGCGTACGAAAGTGGTGATGGCGAGCCATATCACCACGGCAACCGGATGCGTGCTGCCCGCTCGCGAGATTTGCGCCTGGGCCAGGCAGAATTACATCCTGTCGTTCATCGATGGGGCGCACGTGATCGGCCAGTTCCCCATCAACCTACACGAGATCGGCTGCGATTTCTACATCACCACGCCGCATAAATGGCTGCTCTCGCCGAAGGGCATCGGCGTGCTTTACATCCGCGAAGGGGCCAGCGATCAGGTGTGGAACACGATCGCAACGGGCGGCTGGGACGATTATAAAAGCCACGCGGCGCGGTTGATGCAATTCGGCAGCACCAGCGTGTGCATATTGGCCGGGCTCGTGGCCGCGGTCGATTTTTGGAAGACGGTGGGGCCGGAGCGTATCGAGCGGCGCATCCGCGAGCTGCACGCCTATGCAAAGGCGAAGCTGGGGGCCCTGCCCGGAGCGGTGATGATATCCGCGCCCGGCACGGAATTTACCGCGGGAATTTGTTCCGTGGAATTTCCCGGCTTCGACCGGCCGAAGTTCCAGCAGTGGGCATACCTCAATCACCGCATACGGTGCCGGGGAACAACGGCCTCGCGGCTCCGCGTCAGCACGCACATTTACCACAACCGGGCAGATCTGGACCGGTTCACAGACCTTCTGGCGGACTATCGCAAGAATACTGCGAGCTGAGCTCCGCCCGGGGTATCCGCCACAAGCGGAGAATCTTCAAGCGGGGAGAGTGCGCGCACATCTTTCCCCGCGGGAGGCGCACGATGCAGGTAAGCGAGCAGTCCATCGAAGTCCGCACCAGCGGCGGCACTGCGGGCGGATTTTCCTATGCGCCCCAGGACGCGGGACAGTGGCCGGGCGTTATCCACCTCACAGACATCGTCGGGATTCGCCCGGCCGCTCGGGACATGGCCAGGCGGCTCGCCGCCAGCGGATACTGCGTGCTGCAACCCAACCTTTTCTTTCGCACCGGCAACCCGCCTCTTTTCGATTTCCCATTCGCGCTCGGCGAGGAGCGCACGATGCAACGGCTCCACGAGTTGAGAGGCCCGCTGACGCCCGAAGCGATGGAGCGCGACGCGTCCGCATACGTGGATTATCTGGGCGGACAGCCCGCCGTTCGGGCGGGCGCCATGGGCGTGGTGGGTTACTGCTTCAGCGGCAGCATGGCGTTGCGTGCGGCCGCGGCTCGCCCGGACAGAATTGCCGCAGCAGCTTCGTTCCATGGCGGCGGGCTCTATACGGACGCGGCAACCAGCCCTCATACCGTGCTGCCGCGCGTGAAGGCGCGACTCTATTTCGGCCACGCCACC
Source organism: Candidatus Acidiferrales bacterium (assembly GCA_030038535.1). GTDB lineage: Bacteria > Acidobacteriota > Terriglobia > Acidiferrales > UBA7541 > JOPF136. The sequence goes on along the minus strand of JASHSV010000122.1, from coordinate 15,007 downwards.
GACGATCACGGCATGCCCAAAGAGGCTATCGAACAACTCGAACGCTCGCTCGCGTCCTGGGGCGGCGCGTACGCCAGCGAGACCTACGCAGGGGCTTCTCACGGTTGGACTGTGCCAGACAGCCGCGCCTACAACGAGCCGCAGGCCGAGCGCGCATTTGCGAGGCTGACGGAATTATTCGCCGCTGCTTTGAAGTAAACCGCGATCATCCTCGGGAGGGAACACCTACAATGGATTGGCGGGTCTCGTCTGGCCCGTGGCAATGGAATCGGATCGCGCTGCACCTTGGCCGGAGATGCGGCGCGCCAGCAGGCCGAGGAGACCGGAAAGCAGGCCCCCCGAATAGATCACCGTCTGCCAGACGAGGCCCACAGCTACCGTCAGTGCCGGCGGCGCGCCGAAGGGGATGAGCAGTGCGGCCAAGGCAGCTTCGCGGACGCCGAGCCCGGCCTGCGAAACGGGCACCAGCGCGGCCAGTTTTGCGAGCGGCCATGCCAGGAACCACGCCGATAGGCGGAGGTGCAGCCCGCAAAAGCCGGCCAGCACCGCGGTCAGCAGGACAAACGACGATTGCACGGCAACGCCACCCACAAGCGATATCAGCACGACGTGCGGACGGCGGCGCATCGAGCGGCCGGCCTGCCGCAGGCGAGCGAGTCGGCGGCGGACGCGAACTGAGAAGCGCCGCGCCGGAAGTGCGGCGAGGACCGTCCCGATGGCTACGGCTGCAACTGTCGCCGCTGCCGCGGCTATGAGAAAGATGCGGCGGCTGCGCGGCTCGAGCTGCCCAGGCAGCAGTAAGGCCCCGGCGGCGGCGGTGATCATGAGTGCGAGAACATCCATCAAACGATCAATCAGACTGCCCAGCAGGAAGCCGGCGCGATGCCGGGCCATGCGCAGCCCCACACCGACGCGCACCACGTCGCCTCCCACGATGGAGGGCAGAAACAAGGTACCGAAGAGCCCTCCGAAATAGCACTGCGCGGCCTGCGAATAACTGAGTTCGGCGCCCCCCAGATTCACCATCATTCGATACTTCATCATGCCGAGCGAATGCCCCGCCATATAACCGGCGAGCACCAACAGCCAAAGCGGGAGGGGGACGTTGCGGATCGCTATCCAAATGCGTTCGCGCGGCAGCAGGAGGAAGAGAAGAGCAAGGATGGCTAGGCCAGCGGCGAGTCGCAGGACGGAACCGGCGGATCGCCAGCCGAGGCCTTCATTAGGTTCGCTCAATGCGAGATCACTTCCCGTGGAGTTGGCTCATCCGGCGGGCGAGCTCGATGTCGTTTTCAGTGACGCCGCCGGCATCGTGGGTCATCAGCTCGACCGTCACGCGGTTCCAGACGTTAGACCAATCGGGATGGTGGTTCATGGATTCTGCCACCAGCGCACAGCTGGACATGAACCCCCAGGCGTGCACGAAATCCTCGAATTTGAATTCGCGGCGCAGCTTCCCGCCCGCATAACTCCAGCCAGGCAAGCCAATGAGGGCGGAGGTGATTTCGGATACCGGCAGCTTTTCGCGGCTCACGGCAGCCTCCTTCGACGGAGCGACGGTGAATGTGTACAGAGGGGAGTATGGCGTGTCTGGAGAAGGGCGGCAAGCGCGGCAAGGAGGAAATTGGGTTGAAGCAGCAGAGTCTATCCGTTATCTTAGGGGACTCATTTCTGTCGCTCAGCCGCGGAGGAGACATCGGCGAGCGGCCAGCAATCCAGAGGAGAGCATGGCGAAGCGGAAAATCCGTGTTGTCCAGTATGGTGTCGGCCCGATTGGCGCCGCTGTCGTGCGCCTGATGCGCACAAAAAACGCTCTGGAACTCGCCGGGGCCATCGATATGGACCCGGCAAAAGCGGGCAAGGATCTGGGCGAACTCGTGGGGGCCGAGGACGCTCCCTGGGGGATACAAGTGTACGCCGACGCCGCGCAGGCGCTGGGCCAGGGCGTCGATCTTGTCGTGCACTGCACTTCGTCCTATCTAAAGGAAGTGGCGGGCCAACTGTTCGAGTGCATCCAGGCGGGCTGCTGCGTGGTTTCCACGTGCGAAGAACTGGCCTATCCCTTCCGCAAATATCCAGAAATCAGCGCGAAGCTGGACGCGGAAGCCAAGGAATGGGGCGTCGCCGTAGTGGGCACGGGTGTGAATCCCGGCTTCATCATGGACAAATTGGTGCTGACGGCCGCGGCGGCGGCGCAGCGCGTGGATTCCGCGCGCGTCGTGCGACAGGTGGACGCCTCACAACGCCGCGAGCCGCTGCAGAAAAAAATCGGCGCAGGCACCGACCCGGATGAATTTCGTTCGCAGGTGGCCGCGGGGACAATCAAACATCACGGCCTGCCGGAATCGGTGGCCATGGTGGCAGACGGGCTGGGATACGAGCTGGACGACATCATCGAAAGAGTCGAGCCCGTGATTGCGGCGGAGCGAGTGGTGACCGAGTACGTGACCGTCGAGGCTGGCCAAGTGGCCGGCGTGCAGCAGATTGCGCGCGGCATTGAAGACGGCCAGGACAGGATCCACATGGAATTGAAGATGTTTGTGGGCGCGGGCAGCTCCATCGATACGATTGAACTCAGGGGAGTTCCAAACCTTTCGCTCACGGTGCCGGGAGGCACGCACGGGGACTTGGCCACCGCGGCCATCGCCGTCAATGCAATTCCGGTGCTGCTCGACGCCAATGCGGGCCTGCGCACCTCGCGCGACCTGCCCATGTGCTACTTCCCCGAAACGGCGCTGCCGTAGCAGGCGCGCTAATGCCGCTGCCAGTATTTCGCGATGGCTGCGTAATCCAGATCCTCTTTCGCTGAGCCCAGCACAAAGTTGTACACCTCACGCGCGGCCGCGGCAGCAGGCAACGACACGCCGGTCTGATTTCCCAATTCGAGCGCAAGGCCCATGTCTTTGTGCATCAGGCGCAGAGGAAAACTCGGCGCGAATTTGTGCTCCAGGACCAGCGGCGCCTTCACATCGAGCACCGGCGCACGCGCCATGCTCGCCTGCATCACCTCGACCAATTTCTGGCCGGGGACACCGGAACCTGCCACCAGCGCGAGCGCCTCGCACAGAGCCTGAACTTCGAGCGCCAAAATGAGGTTCATGGCCAGCTTCACCGTCTGACCTGCGCCGTTTTCGCCGAGGTGGAAGAGTCGCTTTCCCATGGCTTCGAATACGGGGCGGGCGCGCTCGAGGATCTCTGCCTTGCCGCCAATCATGAAGACGAGTTCGCCCTTCTCCGCACCCCAGGTGCCGCCGGTGACGGGAGCATCCAGAAACTCGATGCCGCGCTGGGCGCAGTCCGCGGCGACGCGGCGCGCGAGCGCCGGAGAGACTGTGCTGGAATCAATGAGCAGGCCTCCGCGCTTCAATCCGGCGAGCGCGCCTTCCGCACCCCCGAGAACGCTATCGAGCGCGGGAGGGTCGCTCACGATGGTAATGGCCACGTCGGAGCGCTCCGCCGCTTCTCGCGGCGAGGCGGCTACCGTCGCTCCCGCTGCCGCCAGCGGTTCGGTGCGCGCGCGTGTGCGGTTCCAAACCGTGACGGGGAATCCAGCTTTCAGCAGATTCAGGCTCATCGGGCGGCCCATCAACCCCAGGCCGATAAAGCCGACACGTGTGCTCATTCCATTCCTCCGCGAAGCAAAATTGCAGGACGGCGCAGGCCCGCCTGCCGCAGGCAGGCCGCCACTATACCCGCTGCGGATTCAATGGGCAAAGCGGACGCAACTGCGGTAGCGAATAGGGTCGCGGAGAGTGGCTAAGTTTCTTCGAGTGGATCGTGCAGAGGCATCAGCCGCAAGTCGGTGGAAGTCTCGGACGGCATCGGCAAGTCGGGACTGTACTCGTTGGCGGGTTTCACGGGCTTGTGGCTTTCTTCGAGACGCAGGATGCAGCTATAGGGAATCTCCCAACGGAACGTCTGGGTTCGGCCGCGAAGGACATAATGCTCTTCGAGAAAAATGGAGCGGCCGGAATCAGCCACCAAAAGCGCGGTCACAGGCAGCGTAACCTCGCCGGCACGGTAATGGACTTCAACGCGCCGACCCAACCGGTTGGCGTAACGGGCCATACCTCGACAGTCTGGAGAGGGAGGGGCGCGCAGAACAATAGTACTTTGGGGGTGGTACCCTTAGCGCATTCTAACTACAGCACTTACAGGCATCCACCCTGATTCTTGGCTCCGATAATCGGCCGAACCCTTGTCGTAACTCACTAAAATTCAATGAGGTCCGTGATGGGTGGCCGACGCTTCCGCCACCGGTGTGGGCGTGGGTGCGGGAATCAGCCTCAGGTCGGCCGTGGCCATCAGGATCAAAGCGGATACGCAGCCATAGGCAAGCAGGGCGAAAAGAACGGGAACGGCCCATCCGAGCATGGAGTAAGCAGGTGGCGCTGTGCTCATGGCGATATACCCGGCCACGATGCCCAAAGCAGCGGCCAGCACGCGGCTGGCTTCCGACACCGCCAGATGCTGGCCGCAGCCCGCACAGACGAAATTATTGGTGAAGGCCACCACGGCTCCCATCGGAGCGGTAGTGAGACATGCCGGGCATTTGCGAATAGCCATTCGAGAAATCTCCGGCGCGGGGCGCTGGGCCTTGCGCGCACCGGCACGATAGCCTAGTTGGCGTCGAGTTCCAAGTCCCCGAGAGCGATTCAGCCGCGGCCGGTGAGCGCGAATTCGACGCGGCGGAAAAAGGGATCGATGCGGTCGGCGCGAACGCGCACGCGGTCGCCCAGGCGCAGGACGGGCCGGCGGTTCTGAGTGATGATCATGCGGTCGCGCTCGCGGAGAAAACAGCGCTCCCCGGCAAATTCCTCGATCGCGCCGATGGGGATGAGTCCTTCGACAAACACGTCGGACAGCTCGACGTAGGCGCCCCATTTCTGCGCGCCGATCACCAGAGCCGCGTATTCCTCGCCCAGATGCTGTTCCATGTATTGCGCCGTCTTCCAGTCTGTGAGCTCGCGCTCCGCGGCGTCTGCGCGGCGCTCGGCCTCGGAGGATTCCACGGCAATCTCCTCCAGCTCGGCAGCCGTGTAGGGGCCCGGACGCCCGGGCCTGCCTGTGTGATGCTTTGGAACGGGCGAACCGCGAAAACCGGGATGCTCGAGCGTCCATTTCAGAACGCGATGGACGATCAGGTCCGGATAGCGCCGGATGGGCGACGTGAAGTGCGTGTAGTCGCGCGTGGCCAGGGCGAAGTGGCCCGCCGTGGCTGGATCTGCCCCGTACCGGGCCTGCTTCAATGACCGCAGCATCAGGTAGGAAAGGATGCGCTCCTCGGGCCGGCCGGCGATTTTGCGCGTGAGGTTTTGATAGTGCTGAGGGCGGATGGCAAATTCGGGCGCGCCGGGAAGCGTCACCATCATCGGCCGCTCCCGCCCAAAGCCGGCGCGCCGGGCTCCGGAGCTTCGGGACGGGCCTGGCCGCACCTGGCCATGACGCACCGGCAGACGTCGCACCGAAAGGTCCTCAACTCCTAGCGAATGGCCGAACGCCTGCGCCAGCTCTTCAAATTCGAGCACCTTCTTTGGATCCGGCTTCTCGTGCACTCGAAACAGCAAGCCGAGGCCCCCGCTTTCCAGGTATTCCGCCACGGCTTCATTTGCCGCGAGCATGAACTCTTCGATAATGCGATGGGCGACGTTGCGTTCGCTCCGCAGGATGCCGGTCATCCGTCCGGCGGCGTCGAACTCCAGCACGGGCTCGGGAAGATCGAAGTCGATGGCCCCGCGGCGAACGCGCCGCGAGTTCAGCAGCATGGCCAGGTCGCGCATATTGCGAAAATGCGGCGCGAGCGCGGCGTAGCGGGCGTTGGCCTCCGCATCGCCCTCCAGAACGCGGAACACGTTCGTGTAGGTCATGCGCTCCGCCGAACGGATCACGCCGGGCAGGAATTCGGCGCGAAGTGTCGTACCGTGCCTGTCCAGCTCCAGCAGCGCGCTCATCACCAGCCTGTCCACCCTTGGGTTCAGCGAGCAAATCTGGTTCGAAAGCTCGATGGGCAGCATCGGAACGGCGCGGTCGGGGAAATACACCGAGGTGCCTCGAAGCCTCGCCTCGTGGTCGATGGCGCTGCCCGGGCGGACATAGTGGGCCACATCTGCGATGTGCACTTGCAGCTGCCACCGGCCGCCGGGCAGCCTGGTGACGTACACGGCGTCGTCGAAATCCTTAGCCGTCTCGCCATCGATCGTGACGATGGGCAGTTCGCGGAAATCGCCCCGGCCTTCGCGCTCCTCGGCGCTCACGGATTGAGCGACGCGGGCGGCTTCTTCCTGCACCTCGGGCGGAAAGTGGTGGGGCAGATGGTGTTTGCGGATGATGATCTCGACGTCCACTCCCATCTCGCCGGTGCGGCCGAGGATTTCCGTGACGCGGCCGGCGGCTTGCACGCCGCCGCGGGGAAATCGGGTGAGATCGACGTTGACCACCGCCCCATCGAGTTCTTTCAGGCGCACGCGTCGCCGCGCGGCCGTGCTCGAGAGATCTTCCGGACGCAGTCGCGCGCGCAATTCCGGCGTCAGTTCCTCGCCGGGAGGGATGATGATTTCCTGCTGCAAGCGTTCGTCGAATGGACGGACGAAATTGCCGGTGCTTCCGTACTGAAAGATGCCCACCACCGTTGCGTGGGCCCGTTCGAGAATGCGCACCACGGCGGCCTCCGCACGCCCGCCCGACTTGCGGCGTTCAATGCGGGCCAGCACGCGATCGCCGTGCATCGCGTCGCCCGTCGAGTCGCGGCCCACGTACAGGTCGCCCTCCACACCGGGGACGGGCCGGTCGGGCACCAGAAATCCGTAGCCCTCTCGATGCATCACCATGCGTCCCTCGACGCGGTTGGGATCCGACGAAATTCGCGTCGCAGCCCGCACCGCCGGCGTGCTGACCCTCACCGGCCGGCTCGTGCCTCCGCGTGAGTGCGCTAAATGTGTCCGCCTCACGCTCTCCGTTTCCGCATCCTTATTGCGAGAAATGCGGTAGTGCCCAGAACTGGTTTCCTCCACGGCGCCCGCGTGCTCCAGGTGTTCCATGATTTTTTTCAAATCGCGACGCCCGACGTGCGAGAGGTCAAGCGCCTCCGCGATTTGTCGCAGGGTTAGCGGCTGCGGATGGCTCGCAAAGTGTTCGAGCACTTCGGCCTCCGTCAAGCGCTCGGAATGGGGTGGTCGGGCCACGGCTCTAGGTTCCATCCTTTCTATAAGATACAGTTCTGCCCCGCCAAGGGTTAACGGAATCTGTGGAAACCGAGAGGATTTAAAAAATAAAGGCAACTTTCCTTGCTTCTGAGGGTTCAAATGATGTAGGTTGAATCATCAACCGCCCGCTGGGATTCCAGCGGGTATCTCCACTCCTAGGGCGCAACAAGGAGGCGACTTACGACCTGGGTCGCCTCCTTTTTATTTGTGTGCTCTCTAACTTCGCTGCTATGGCCTTCATTGCCTCACACCGGCTGCACCTTTCCCGAGGGCCGGGGTTCTCTCGCCGAATACAAGCCGGAGGGGGAAGCGCGCTTCGCAGGGGATGGTTGAAATGCACCAGTCTTGGTGAATTCCGGCCGTTCTGGGAGACTGTACGGACAGTAGATCCGTTTAAATCATTTTATATCTTTATCTTGCAAAAGAGCCCCGGTGGAGCTTCATTTGCATCAGGCAGTGCGGGGGCGTAAGGAGATCGCTATGAGTGCTATGCCCGTTTCATATATCCGGAAGCTGGGGTACGGCGTGCTCTTCGCCACTTTGGCGATGACTGTCCCAGCGTTCGCGCAAAATGCATCAGGCAATTCCACACAGAACCCGCCTGCTGCGCAGCAACAGCAGCCCAACAATAGCCAGGGTGATTGGCAACATTTCAACGGCGGCTGGTCCGGCCAGGGCGCTCCCGCGCCGCAGGCGAATGCGGCACCAGCCCCGAGTCCGACCACAGCCACGCAAGTGCAGGAAACTCAGGATCCGAACGCGCAGGCCGCGCCTCAGGACGGTCCTCAAAACGCTCCTCCGGTCGCGCCCACCAACCCGCCCGTCGCCGCTGCCCCGAACGCCCCAGTCGCCAATCCCCAGGCTGACCTTTCCGCCTGGAAATTGGCGATCCCAGCCGGGACATTTCTGACCGTGCGCATCAACGAGGCGCTTTCCTCTGACCGTAACCAGGAAGGCGATTTGTTTTCCGCGACCCTGGTGAAGCCGGTGATCGTCAACGGCGTAGTCGTGGCGCAGCGCGGGCAGACGGTAGGCGGCAGAGTGGCGGAAGCGAAAAAAGCCGGCCGTGTCTCCGGCGTCTCACGCTTGAAGCTGGAACTTACTGGCCTGACGGTGGCCGATGGTCAGGAAGTTCCCATTCAGTCGCAATTGATGACCAAGAATGGCGAGACCTCGCAGGGGCGTGATGCCGCCGCGATTGCGGGCACAACGGCATTTGGCGCGGCAGTAGGCGCCGCCGCTGCCTGGGGCACGGGCGCCGCAATTGGCGCAGGTGCCGGCCTTGTGGCCAGCACCATTGGCGTCCTGGTGACCCGCGGGCGCCCGACGATTCTCTATCCCGAAACCGAATTGACCTTCCAAACCTCGGCTCCAGTGGCAGTGGACACAGAGCATTCGCCACAGTCGTTCCGCGTGGCAAACTCAAGTGATTATTCGGAGGAGGGGGCGCCGTCCTCACCCTCCCTGCGCTACGCGCAGCGGGATCCTTACTGCGGGCCTTATGGCTGCCCCGCCCCTTCCTATGCTTACGGCTATCCTTATCCCTATCCGTATTACTCTTACTACGGGCCCTACTACTACGGCTACGGATATCCCTACTTCTGGGGACCTTCGTTCGGCTTCTTCTACGGCCGTGGATATTACGGCGGTTTCCGCGGCTTCCATCGCTAGGATTTTTTCTCGAACCTCTATCGATCCGCATCTCGCAACAGGCCCCGTACCGCGGGGCCTGTTGCATTTTGAGAGCACGATCCCTGCTTCCAGGCCGTCGATCTCCCCTGCTTAAGAATTACACGCCCCTTGATTCCGAGCCCTTTTGGCGTACAAGGTTTCCTCGCCCGAATTTCTGGATGCGAGGCCACGACCCATGAGCGGCAAAACAATTTCGCGGCGTCACTGGATGGCGGCATCAGGCTCAGCCCTGGCGGCCGGCATGTTTCCGCGTTCCTCTCTGCACCTGGACTCCTGGCCGGTAATCTCGTCCGCGCCCAACCCGAATCCAAACTCTGAGGAATCCGATCGAATCCGGCGAATGAAATGGTGGCACGAGGCCCGGTTCGGCATGTTCATTCACTGGGGCCTTTACAGTCTCATCGGCCGTCACGAGTGGGTCATGGAGGATGAGGGCATCCCGGTCTCGGAATACGCGCCGCTCGCCAGACAGTTCAAACCCAAGCCCGCCCCTGCCCGCGCGTGGGCCAGGCTCGCCCGCGAAGCCGGGATGAAGTACATGGTGATGACCACGAAGCACCATGAGGGCTTCTGCCAGTTCGCTACCAGCACCACCGAGTACTGCGCGCCCAAGCAAGGTCCAGGCCGGGACCTGGTGCGCGAGTATGTGGACGCCGCGCGTGGCGAGGGTCTGCGCGTGGGCTTTTATTATTCTCTGATGGACTGGCATCACCCCGACGGCGCGATCTGTGCTACAGACCCTACGGCACGCAAGCGCTTCGTGGAATACATCCACACCCACGTGCGCGAGCTCATGACCAACTACGGCAAGATAGACCTGCTTTGGTACGACGTAGCCTGGCCCCTCGACGCCGCCGGCTGGGAATCCGAACGCATGAACAAAATGGTCTTCGAGCTCCAGCCCGACATTCTCGTCAACAACCGCAACCGGCTCCCCGGTGATTTCTCAACTCCTGAACAGGAAATCACCGCGGCGCAGGAGGGCCGCGCCTGGGAATCCTGCATGACCTTGAACGACAGTTGGGGCTATCAGCGCGCCGATGATGATTGGAAGAGCCCGCGCCGCGTCCTCCAAAACCTGATTCAATGTTCGCGCGACGACGGAAATTATCTCCTGAACATCGGCCCCATGGCCGATGGCAGCATCCCGGCACAGTCCGTGCGTATTCTCACCGAGGTGGGCCAATGGATGAAGCGCAACGGGACCGCGATCTACGCTTCCGATCTCTGCCAGCCGCGCGCCTCCGACTATGCGAGCTTTACGCGCAAAGGAAATACGCTGTTTATGCATGTGTACTTTTGGCCTGGCAATTACGTCGCGATCGCGGGCTTGCGAGCCAGAGTCCTCTCGGCAAAATACCTGGCTACGGGCGGGAAAATCAGCTTCGAGCAGGACCGCTTCCGGGTCCGCTTCACGGGTCTGCCGCAGGAAGCTCCCGATCATCCCCTCACCACGATCGCCATCGAATGCGACGCCGAGCCCAGACAGGACACATTATTTGTGCGCAATAACAAGCCCCGGGAAGGCGTGTGAGCGCCCTCCTCGCCGCCCCGCGCGGACTTCGATTGTGAATGTCGTATGAACCGGTCTTGTGAGCCCGTTGCGAAGGGTTCACCCCGCTGTTACATCTCCGTCACATCTTCCCGCTAGCTTCCCCGCGCTACTTTTCCGGTCCGGACAAACCCAGGAGGCATCATGTCCAAGGAAGCGGCTACCCATCATCGCAAGGCGGCCGAGCATCACGAGCATGCCGCCAAGCATCATCGACACGCGGCCGACCATCACGAGAGCGGCAATCACGAGGCCGCGGCTCACCATGCGCATTCCGCACATGGCCATCACCAGCACGCCATGCATCACGCGGCGGAAGCCGCCAAAAGCCACGTGGAGCATCACGGTCACAAGACCCGGGCAGCCGCAAACTAGGCCCGGGATCGATTCCGGTCCCTCGGGGGCGGAAGCTTGGCGCCCTGTGGTTACGGGGCGCGCGGATTTGTTACTTCGCGCAGCGAACCTGCGCACAGATTCGGTGTGTACACGGGTGAGGTGAGAGATGGCTACGGATGCAGCAGCGCTTGAAACAAAATCGGCATTGCACGAAAAAATGGACGCGGGGCCGGGGAAGATCGGCTTCTTCGTTTTTGGACTCGCTCTGATCTTCGGTTTCATTTATGCCGGCGGCCATCTGATTTCGGATTTGGCCGACATGCACCCCACCTCGATGATGCCGTTCGTGCTCCTGGGTGTGGCTTTGCTGGTGGCGCTGGGCTTCGAGTTCGTCAACGGGTTCCACGACACGGCCAACGCCGTAGCTACCGTGATTTACACGCACTCGCTCGAGCCTCACATCGCCGTCGTCTGGTCCGGATTCTGGAACTTCCTCGGAGTGGTCCTCTCGAGCGGCGCTGTGGCCTTCGGAATCGTTTCGCTGCTTCCCGTGGAATTGATTTTGCAGGTCGGCAGCCGCGGTGGCTTTGCCATGGTGTTCGCCCTCCTGGTGGCCGCGATCATCTGGAACCTGGGGACCTGGTTTTTCGGCCTTCCCTCGTCCAGTTCACACACACTGATCGGTTCGATTATCGGCGTGGGCATCGCCAACCAGCTCATGTCCGTCAAGACGGGAACCAGCGGGGTGGACTGGAGCCAGGCCGGCAACATCGGCAAATCGTTGCTGCTCTCGCCCATCGTCGGATTCATTCTTGCTGCGCTGCTGCTGATCGTCTGCAAGATGGTCATTACGAATAAGGAGCTCTATGAGGCTCCCGTCGGCCACCAGCCGCCGCCGTTCTGGATTCGTGGCCTTCTGGTCCTTACCTGCACGGGAGTCAGCTTCTTCCACGGGTCAAACGACGGGCAGAAAGGCATGGGCCTCATTATGCTCATCCTGATCGGCACGGTGCCGACGGCCTACGCCGTCAACCACGCGGTCACCTACCAGCAGACGCAGGACTTCGTGGCCGTCTCCGCGCAGATGGCCAACATGCTCGACCACTACGTCTCACCGAACGCGGTGGTCGGCGACCCGCGGGATGACCTGACCGAGTACATCCGCACCAAGGAATTCAAGCCCAACACCATGTTGGCTCTGCGTGAAGTGGTCAACGGCATCGGAACGGAAATGGCCATCTACAAGGAACTCAAAGCCGTGCCGCAGGACCGCGTGCGCAACTTCCGGAACGACATGTACGTCGTGAGCGAAGCACTGCGTTTGATGGCTAAGAAGGGTTCGCCGCAATTCTCCGCCGCTGATGCCGATGTCGTGAAGAACTACAAGAAACATATCGACAACGCGACGAAGTTCATTCCGCCCTGGGTGAAGGTCGCTGTGGCGCTCGCCCTCGGCCTGGGCACGATGATCGGCTGGAAGCGCATCGTCGTCACCGTGGGCGAGAAAATCGGGAAAAACCACCTGACCTACGCGCAGGGCGCCGCTGCGGAAATCACCGCCATGGCCACTATCGGCGCGGCCGATGGCTTTGGACTGCCGGTAAGCACCACGCACGTGCTCTCCTCGGGCGTGGCCGGCACCATGTCCGCCAATAAATCCGGCCTGCAGTGGTCCACCGTGCGCAATTTGCTTATGGCCTGGGTGCTCACGCTGCCCGCCTCGATCTGCCTGGCCGGCCTGTTGTTCTGGGCCTTCCGTAGCTTCAGCGGTTAATTTTCGCCGGCCGAATCTCCGAAAACCAGCGGATCGAGATCAGTTCTCGGCCCGCACCGGATTGGTCAACGTTCCGATTCCTTCGACGATCACGCTCACCTCATCGCCAGCCTTCATCCACACCGGCGGCTTCCGCCCCATACCCACGCCTGCGGGAGTGCCGGTCATGATCACCGTCCCGGGCGCGAGCGTAGTGCTCTCGCTGAGAAACGCGACGAGTGCCGGAACGTCGAAGATCAGGTCGCGCGTGTTCCCGTCCTGCATCGTGACCCCGTTCAGTATCGTCCGGATCCGCAGCGCGCCCGGGTCCTGCAGCGAGTCCCGCGTCACCAGGCAGGGCCCAAGCGGCGCAAACGTGTCGAAACTCTTCCCGCGGCACCACTGCCCCCCGCCGAGTTTCAGTTGCCAGTCGCGCGCGCTCACATCGTTGCCGCAGGTGTAGCCGGCTACGTAGGAGAGCGCGTCCTGCCGCGCCACGTTCCGGCACGTCCTGCCGATCACAATCACCAGTTCGGCTTCGTAGTCGATTTCCACCCCGCGGGCGTGCGTCGGGATGAGGATCGGATCCCCCGGCCCGGCCAGGCAGTTCGGTCCCTTCGCAAAAACGACGGGATACTCCGGCAGCTTCATCTGCACTTCCGCTGTGTGCTGCCGGTAGTTCAGCCCAATGCACCAGATCATGGGCGGAACGACGGGGGCAAGAAGTCTGGCTACGCGCGCCGGCTCGTTCGTCACTTCGAAGGCACCAAATATGTCGCCGCGGATTTTCGCGTAGCTGCCGCCCGGCTGCTCGGCGGCATGCCAAGTCTCGCCGCCCGCTTCGCGATAACGGATGATCTTCATTGCCCAATTCTCCTCGGGGAACCCTCGCTTCCCAGTTCTTCCCGCACCGCGCAGCCGCTCGCGCCGGCTTTCATCATCGCGGTCGCGAGATTCAGGATTCTGGCGGCGGCTGCTGGAGCGCTGAGGCCGCGCGTGTGGATATTCGAGACCAGGTTCCGCTCGGCGTCCGTGTGTCCCTTGCGCGGCCGGTAGGCCATGTAGGCGGAGAGGCTCTCCGCCGTGGCCAGACCGGGGCGCTCTCCGATCAGCAGCACCGCTACCTGCGGCGCGAGCACATCGCCAATCTCGTTCAGGATCCCCACGCGGCAGTGACGAATTACAAATGGCTGGCCCACCGTCCAGCCCCGTTTGCTCGCGCCCGCCGCCAACTGCGGCAAGAGCGCGGGAACCTGCGCCGCCACCGCGGTCACCGAAAGTCCGTCGCCAATCGCGATCTGCAAGGCACTGGCATGCGGACAGCGCCGTGATAGTTCCTGCCGCGTGGCCTCGCTGAACCGCCGGCCGCGTTCCGGCTCCAGCAGAAATTCCTCCTTGGAACGCGCCTCCGTCGCCACTTCAAAGAGCCTCCATCGCGCTGCGAACTCCGCGCCGAGCGCGGCTTCCAACTCGAATTCCGCTCGTACGGCATCACGGGCGGCGGCGTGCGCTGCGCGCAATTCGAGCTGCGTCTCGGTGCGGTATGCCGCGCCCGCCCGGCCCATTAGAATGCGGGCCGGAGTGCGCGCGCGAATTCGCCGAACGATTTCCGGCAGGTCTGCCGCCGTGAGCGGAGATTCTTTCTCGTCCGCCATCTAGGCGCCCGCCTCGAGCGAGGATTCCAAGCCGCGCATCAATTGCCGGCGCACGCCCGCATCCAACCGCGCGGGTTCGCTATCGCGGTAAATGCCGCGCTCTTCGAGCCACGCCAGAAATTCCGGCGCGGGCCGCAGGTGGAACAGCCGGCGCGCTGCCAATGCGTCGTGATAGCTCGTGGACTGGTAATTCAGCATCACGTCGTCCGAGCACGGCACACCCATAAAGTAGTTGCAGCCCGCTGCGGCGAGCAAAAGCAGCAGATTGTCCGCCGAATTCTGGTCCGCCGCGGCGTGATTCGTGTAGCACACGTCGCAACCCATCGGCAGGCTCAGCAGTTTGCCCATAAAGTGGTCTTCCAGCCCGGCGCGCGTGATCTGCCTTTCGTCGTAGAGGTACTCCGGCCCGATGAAGCCCACCACGCTGTTCACCAGAAAAGGCTCGAACGCGCGCGCCACTCCGTATGCGCGCGCCTCCAGCGTGAGCTGGTCCACCCCGTGATGCGCCTCGGCCGAGAGCGCGCTGCCCTGCCCGGTCTCGAAATACATCACGTTCGCGCCCTTCCAGGCCACGTCGCGTTGCCGGTGATGCTCGAGGACGCGCTCACGGCCTTCCCGCAGCATCGCGAGAGAGATTCCGAAGCTGCGATTCGCCGTCTCCGTGCCGGCAACGGATTGGAAAAGCAGATCCACGGGCGCTCCGCGCTCCATGGCCGCCAGTTGCGTGCTGACGTGCGACAGGCAGCAGGATTGCGTGGGCGCGCCCGAGCAGTGGATCAGCCGCTCCAGGCCGCAAAGGATCGCCTGCACGGTCTCG
>JASHSV010000008.1 GCA_030038535.1 Candidatus Acidiferrales bacterium | reverse complement strand
AGGATGCGGCCAGAAAATCGCAAGGGGATGAGCGGGCCAGAATCGCCGGCGCGCATTTTGGGAGCGTCGGCGGTGTGGACCGCAGCAGGAAGGCGCAGCCGCTGCTTCAATGCGAGAGTGCTGCCGGCGTGATCGGTGTGTCCATGGGTGTGCAGGAGCAGAGCGAGGCGCTCCGGCTCGAGGTTGAAGCGACGCATACCGCGCAGGATTCTTTCTTCCTCGCCTGCGGAGCCCGTGTCCACGAGCACGGCGCGCTCGCCGACCAGAACGTAGGCCATGGAGATCCGCAACCGAATCGGATAAATGGCTGGATTCATCACCCCGAAAACCCCGCAAGCTGACGATAGCACGGCCGGACAGGCGTGCTGCTGAAAAGGGCGACCGACCGCCGGCTGTCGGATGGTTAGACTGCGCGGGAGAGGAATTGCGTCACGTAGAAGAAAAAGAAGGAAGGAGATGCTGAACGGGCCCAGCCCAAAATCCCCTCTTTAAAGGGATCCTCCGCCCAACATCTCCTCTTCCGCGATAACTGCATGCGGGATTCCGCTCGTAAGTTGTTTATTTTCAACGCCATCTTGGAATCCACAGGGCAATAATTGCATGGGCCGGGTAAAAAGTCCGCTGTGGGTACTAGTACTGTTCTGGAGAGGAAACCAGAGTGCCGTAGCCGGAGATGGCGAGCCAGGGGCTTCCGGAGTGTGCCAAGCTACCTTGACCCGTGCAGAAGGCGCTGCTATGGTGAGGGGTTCGACTGGCCACGCTGAAGCTCGCCGTGAGTGCGGCCGGTGGTTTGGGACTGCGCGGAAACGATGGGCCTCCAAAAGATCGTCATTCAAGGGGCACGCCAGCACAACCTGAAGAACATCAGTCTGGAAATCCCCCGCGACACGCTAACAGTGGTGACGGGGCCATCGGGCTCGGGCAAATCGTCGCTGGCGTTCGACACGATCTACGCCGAAGGCCAGAGGCGTTACGTGGAAACGCTTTCTGCGTACGCGCGGCAGTTCCTGGATCAGATGGAGAGGCCGGATGTGGATGCGATCGAGGGCCTCTCGCCGGCAATTTCGATTGAGCAGAAGACCACAACACGCTCGCCGCGATCGACGGTGGGCACCATCACCGAAATCTACGATTACCTGAGGGTGCTCTACAGCTCGGTGGGCACGCCGCACTGCCCGAAGTGCGGAAAGGCGATCGCGCGGCAATCGACCGAACAAATCGTACAGTCCATCCTGGCGCTGAAGCCGGACGACCGGATCATGATCCTGGCGCCGGTGGTGCGCGGGAGAAAAGGCGAATACAAGAAAGAGCTGGAGGGATTCGCGCAGCAGGGGTACGTGCGCGCGCGAATCGACGGCGAACTGGTGAGCCTGGACGAGGAGATTCATCTCGATAAACGGAAGAACCATACGATTGAGGTGGTGCTGGACCGGCTGCTGGTGAAGCCGGGAATCGCAAAGCGGCTGGAACAATCCGTAGGGGCGGCGCTGAAGCTGGCGGGCGGGCTGGTGACGGTGGCCATCGTGGGCGGAGCGGAGACGGTGTATTCGGAAAAGCTGGCGTGCGCGGACTGCGGGACGTCGGTGCCGCAACTGGAGCCGCGGTCGTTCAGCTTCAATTCGCCGTTTGGGGCGTGTCCGGAGTGCACCGGGCTGGGTTCGAAATATGACTTCGATCCTTCGAAGGTGATCGTGGATTGGTCGAAGCCGATTCTGGAAGGCGGGCTGGGCCCAGGCGCAGGATCGGTGTATTTGCAGCGCACGCTGAAGCTGGCGGCGGTGGCGCATCAGTTTTCGCTGGAGACGCCGTTTGAGAAGCTGCCGCGGCCGATTCAATACCTGATCCTCTACGGGAATCCGCCCAAGAACATGCCGCCGGGGGTGACGGGAGTGCGGCCGCGTCCGGGGCTGCATTTCCCCGGCGTGCTGGAAGTGCTGCGACGCAATTACGAGGAATCGTCGTCGGAGAATTACCAGGAATGGCTGCTGGAATACATGTCGCCGACGCCGTGCACGGCGTGCGGCCAGCAGCGGCTGCGGCCGGAGAGCCTGGCGGTGCGGGTAGGCGGACTAACCATCGCGGAATTGACGGCGAAAGCGCTGGGTGGGGCGCGTGAAGCGGTAAAACGGATCGAGGCGCAACTGACGGAGCGGCAGCGGGAAATTGCGGGACGATTGCTGGAGGAAATCGCGGAGCGGCTGGAATTCCTGCTGGCGGTGGGGTTGGGGTACCTGAGCCTGAACCGGAGCGCAGCGACGCTTTCGGGGGGCGAGGCACAGCGGATCCGGCTGGCGACGCAGATCGGATCGAAGCTTCGAGGGGTGCTCTATGTGCTGGATGAACCCTCGATCGGACTGCACGCCCGGGACAATGGACGGCTGCTTTCGACACTGGAGGGGCTGCGGAATCTGGGGAACACGGTGCTGGTGGTGGAGCACGACGAGGAGACGATCCGGCGGGCGGATTACGTGGTTGACCTGGGGCCGGGCGCGGGAAGCCACGGCGGAGAAATTGTGGCGCTGGGGCCGCCGCGGCAAATCGCGGGATCGGAAGCGTCGCTGACGGGACGGTATCTAGCCGGTGTGCTGAAGATTCCGGTGCCGGAGCGGAGGCGTCCATCGAATGGAAAAGCAATTACGGTGCAGGGAGCGCGAGCGAACAATCTGAAAAACATCGATGCGACGTTTCCGCTGGGTCTTCTGGTGCTGGTGACGGGGGTCTCGGGGTCGGGAAAATCGACGCTGGTGAACGACATTCTGTACAACACATTGGCGGCGAAACTGTACCGCTCGACGCAGCAGCCGGGGGCGCACCGGGAGGTGCTGGGGGCGGAACACATCGACAAGATCGTGCGGATCGACCAGACGCCGATCGGGCGGACGCCAAGGTCGAATCCGGCGACGTACACGGGGGTGTTCACGCCGTTGCGTGAAATATTCGCGATGCTGCCGGAATCGCGGGAGCGGGGCTACCAGCCGGGGCGCTTCAGCTTCAACGTGAAGGGCGGGCGGTGCGAGGCCTGCCAGGGCGACGGGCTGCGGCGCATCGAGATGAATTTTCTGCCCGATGTGTTCGTGACCTGCGAGATTTGCCGCGGGCGCCGCTACAACTCGGAGACGCTGGCGGTGAGGTACAAGGGGCATTCGATCGCGGACCTGCTGGAAATGTCGGTGGAGGAAGCCAGCCGGGTGATGGAAAATATCCCGCAGGTGAAGCAGAAGCTGGACACGCTTGTGGACGTGGGTCTGGGGTACGTGAAGCTGGGACAGCCGGCGACGACACTATCCGGAGGCGAGGCGCAGCGGATCAAACTGGCGCGCGAACTCTCGCGGCGCCAGACGGGACGAACGCTTTATCTGCTGGACGAGCCGACAACCGGGCTGCATTTTGACGACGTGAAAAAACTGATGCACGTGCTGAACAGGCTGGTGGACCTGGGGAACTCGGTGGTGGTGATCGAGCACCACCTGGACGTCATCAAACAGGCGGATTGGATTCTGGATTTGGGACCGGAGGGCGGGGAGGAAGGCGGACGGATCGTGGCACAGGGGACACCGGAGCAGGTGGCGCGTTCGAAGAAGTCGTACACCGGGGCAGTGCTGGCCCGCGTACTGGGCGCGCCGGACCGGACTGGCGAGCGTGCGGGGAACGGACAGGGGAGAAGCCACGGCAACGGAAGCGCAAAATGACGAGACGGCGGCGCGCGGGCCGGCGGCAGAGTGTCCTCGGTGCGGAAGCAAACTGCCCGCAGGAGCGAAGGAGTGTGCGGAATGCGGGAGCCGAGGTTGGTTCACAACGTCGCGGCAGACCACGGTCGTGCTCAGCCTGATTCTTCTGTGCGCGCAGTTCCTGCTGACCGGATTTCTCAACCGAAAATTTGAAGGGCGTGAGCGGGAGATGGCACGCCAGTGGTACGACCGCGGTGTGGCGGAACTGGCGGCTGGCCGGGCGGAAGCGGCGCTCAATCCTCTACGGACGGCGCTGGTGTATTCGCGGAACAACCCCCAATACGAGCTGAGGCTGGGCGAGGCGCTGGTGGCGGGAGAACACTACGGGGAAGCGAAGACGTATCTTTTGACGCTTTTGGAGCGGCAGCCGGGAAGCTCGGAGCTGAATCTGGAGCTGGCGAGGCTGGCGGCGCGAGAAGGAGACGTCTCCGAGGCGATTCATTACTACGAGGCCAGCCTGTACGGCGTGTGGGAGTCGAACGGCGAGCAGCAGCGGCGTGCGGCGCGGCGCGAGCTAATCGCGTATCTGTCGGACCACGGGCAAAAGGCAGAAGCGCTGGCGCACACGATGTCGTATGCGGCCAATCTGCCTCCGGATGCAGGGCTGCACATCCAGGCAGGAGAACTTTTTCTCGCAGAGCAGAATTACGACCATGCCGAGGAGCAGTTCCGCGAAGCGCTGGCACTGGCGCCACACAATGCAGCGGCGCTGGCGGGCGCAGGTCGAGCCGCGCTCGCGAAGGGCGAATATGCGGATGCCGAACGATTTCTCAATCGGGCGAATCGCGCGAATCCGAGCGACGGCTCGCTGGCCGAGCCGCTCGCGCTCGCTCGAGCGCTTGTTTCGCTCGATCCGAGTGCGCCTGGTCTTACGGACACAGAGAGTCAACGGCGCGCGATCCATGCGTATCAGCTAGCCGCGCTGCGCCTGGATACCTGCATGGGTTCGGTGGAGAGCGGCGCAAATTCACCGCTCCGGGTGCTCGCCGAGCGGGAGAAACCAATCGACATGAAGCTGAGGAGAAAAAGAGGGCCACCGAACGATCCACCGCGGAGCACGATCGTGGAGTTCGCGCTGGATGCTGAACAGGCTGTGACGGCGGCATGCGGTTCCGGATCGGTGGAAGACCGCGCACTGACGATTCTGGCCGTGCACCGCAGCGGCGGTGGGCAGTGAGCGCAGAAACGGGGAAGGGACGAACTGCGGGGCCAGCGTCGCGCGCGCGCGGGTGGCTGGGGCGGCTGATCTCCGGCTCGCTGCTATCCGAGGGCCAGTTCTTCTTCTTCCTCTCCATCCTGATCGGGCTGTTCGGCGGGCTGAGCGTGGTGTGCTTCCAGCTGGCGATCGATTCGACGCGATTCTGGCTGCTGACTTCGTCGTTGCGGCCTCCGGCGGTGCGCGTGCTGCTGGCGCCGACACTCGCGGGGCTGGTGGTGGCCTTTCTGGTGCAGCGGTTTTTTCCGCGGGTCCGCGGGAGCGGCGTGAACCAGACGAAAGCGGCGGTGTTCATTTTCGACGGACACATCCCGTTCAACACGGTGATCGGGAAATTCCTGACGTGCGCGCTGGGAATCGGCGCGGGCCACTCGCTGGGCCCGGAGGATCCGTCGCTGCAAATCGGCGCGGGAATCGCTTCGGCGCTGGGCCGGCGGATGCAACTTTCGCGGGACAAACTGCGTTTGATCGCGCCGGTGGGAGCGGCCGCGGGACTCTCGGCCGCGTTCAACGCGCCGATTTCCGCAGTGCTGTTTGTGATCGAAGAGGTGATCGGAAACTGGAGCGCGGGCGTGCTGGGGGCGGTGGTGATCTCCGCGGTGGCGAGCGTGACAGTGGAACGGTGGTTCCGGGGCGATGCACCGCTGTTCCGCATTCCCGCATCGCATTTCCGCGGCCTCTCCGACCTTCCTGCCTTCATCCTGCTGGGAATCGCGGGAGGCTACTTTTCTGTGTTCTTCCTGAAGCTGGTGCTATCGGCGCGGCCGCGACTGAAGCGGCTGCCGCAGTGGACGCAATACGCACAACCGGCCGCAGCAGGATTGCTGATCGGGATGATCGGGCTGCGCTTTCCGCAGGTGATGGGTGCCGGCTACGGTTACATGGACCAGGCGATGCACGACCAGTACGGGTGGCAACTGCTGCTGCTGCTGGCCGCGCTGAAACTGGCGGCGACGTCGTTCAGCTTCGTGAGCGGCACGCCGGGAGGACTGTTTGCGCCGACGCTTTTCATGGGCGCGATGCTCGGGGGCGCGGTGGGCGGATTCCAGCAGCATTATTTTCCGGTGCTGCACGCGGTTTCGGTCGGTCCGTACGCGCTGGTGGGCATGGGCGTACTGTTCGCAGGGATTTTGCGGGCGCCGATGACATCCATCTTCATGATCGTGGAGCTGACGGGCGATTATTCCGTGATCGTGCCGGTGATGACGGCGAACGCGATCGCCTATCTGATTTCACGCCGAAACCAGAATGTGTCCCTGTTCGACGAGCTGTCGCGGCAGGACGGTATGAACCTGCCTTCGATGGAAGAGCGGCGCGAAGAGACGCCGCTGCGCGCCGAGAATGCCATGCGACAGTTTGGGGCACCGGTGCTCTCCGCCGGCAACACAGTGCGAGAGGGGCGCGAAGCGGTGAGGGGAGCCCGGGAGAGCACGCTGCTGGTGCGGGGCGAGTTCGGTTGGGGGAGTTTTCCGGCCGCGGCGCTCGAATCGGCGGGGGCGAAGCTGGGAGAGGACGCGACGATCGGGTCGCTGTGCACGCAGATCGGGCTGCCTACATTGCACCCCGACGAGCCCCTGGAAACCGCACTGCGATTGATCGAAGACCATCCCCTGCTGCCTGTGGTCCGCCGCAGCAACCGCGACATCCTGCAGGGTGTGCTGGGGCTGCAGGATATATTGCAAGCCTACCGACGGAGCGAAGAGGAATCCGAACAATGGATGACGTGAGGCCGGCAATTGCCTGGCCGGGCCCGCAGCGCTAGAGTGCTTCAGATTCACATGAGCATTTACGACCTGGCTCCGCTGCCGCTCGCGCGCATACGGACGTATCCGCTGGCGCGCCGGGCGGGCAAAGTGACGGTGCGCGAATTCGCGCGGCCGCACCGGCGGGGCGCTGGAATTCGCGAGTGGATCGACTCGCTGCCGCACATCCTGGCCGGGGAGAGCCTGCGCGGGGTGGTGAGCGCCATCGCGGCGGCGCATCGGCGGGGACGGCCCGTACTGTGGGGCATCGGCGGGCAC
>JASHSV010000121.1 GCA_030038535.1 Candidatus Acidiferrales bacterium | reverse complement strand
GAGCGATTTCGCGCCGCGGGCAAATGCGTGCTGCTTTCGTCACATCTCATGGCGGAGGTTTCCAACCTCTGCGACAGCGTCGTCGTTGTAGCTCGCGGGAAAGTGGTGGCGCAAGGATCACCCGATGAGCTGATCCGCGCCCGGCAGGCTGGCAGCTTGGAAGACGCTTTCGTGGAGCTGACCGCGTGACGCCCAATCGCCCCTGGTCCATCGTCTTTTGGAAAGAATTGCGCGACGGTCTGCGCGACCATCGCTCGCTGTTCTCGGCCCTGATGTTCTGCTGGCTCGGCCCGCTCCTCGTGGGAATGCTGTGGCGATCTCCTCAGGCGCTCGCCCTGCTCCCCGCATTCCTCATCATTACCGCCTTCACGGGCGCGATGAACGTCGCCAACGACACGCTAGCCGGCGAACGCGAACGCGGTTCTTTGGAACCTCTGCTCATGAACCCGGTCCATGTCAGCGAAGTCGTGTTCGGAAAGTGGCTGGCCGTGTGCGCCTTCAGTCTCGCTGGGGTCGTGTTGACTCTGTTGGTTTCGCTCGCCGTGCTGTACGCCACGCCGCTCAGCGCTCGCATGCCCGCTGCCGCCCTGCTCTGGATGTTTGCCGTCGCCGCGCCGCTCGTGCCTTTCGCAGCCGGATTCGATCTGCTCATTTGCACTTTCGCCCGTACTCCCAAGGAAGGTAATTCGTATCTCGCCGTCGCGCTGCTCGCGCCCATGCTCACAGGAATGCTCGCGGAATTTTTCCCTGTGCGCCTGACCGCCGCAGTCGCCGCCATTCCGTTATTGGGCCAGCAACGATTACTTTCCGCGCTCACTCGAAGCCCAATGCCCGATCTCGGCTTTTTGGCTCTGTCCGCAGCTTGCGCCGTGCTGCTCGGCATCGCGGCCGTCGCCGCTTCCGCGCGCCTCATGCAGGATGAGAGGGTGGTCTTTGGTCGATAACCTCAGGGCCGGTAGTTCCGCTCTCCCCCTGCCCGGCCTGGAGGGGATAACCTCTGTGAACCGGAACGCTCTGGCCGCCCAGTACGATAGCATTCTCGCCGCGCACGGCGCTGCACTCGCGCGCCTCACCGCGAGTTTCGAATCGCTGCCCGAAGCGCGCGAAGATCTGTTTCAGGAAATCCTGTTTGCCATCTGGAAAGCACTGCCCGCCTTCCGCGGCGAGTGCTCGGAAAAAACCTTCGCTTTTCGCGTGGCTCACAATCGCTGCCTGACGCACGTCTGGCGGCGCGGCAAATCGAGGGAAACCGGTGCTGAGATACCGGAAGTCCGCGACCCGCGCAAGAATCCCGAAACCCTTGCCATTGAGAACAGCCGCCGTGAAAACCTGCTTGCCGCGATTCGCGCGCTGCCTGTGAACTATCGCCAGGTGATCACCCTGGCCTTGGAAGATCTTACTCCCGCCGAAATCGCCGCCGTGCTCGGCCTTACCGAAAACAACATCGCCGTGCGCCTGAACCGCGCCCGCCAGGCGCTTCGAAACATTCTGGAGGCACGCCCATGAGCATTGGAGGAACGCCTATGGATCTGGAACTCGCCGCCTGGAGGACCGATTGGCTGGCTGCCCCGGCCTCCGACAGCGCGCTGATCAGCGTCGATCTCCGCCGTCTTGTCCAGCGCAAACGCCGCCGCATGGCGCTTGCCCTCGCGTCCCAGCTCTGCGTTGGCGTGACGCTGCTCGCATTCTCGGCCTGGTTCGCGTCCCGGCATCCCACGCTCGAATGGATTCTTTGGGCCGCCGTCATCTGGATCGGTACGTTTTTTGCCGCGAGCTTCGCCATTTGGAACCACGCCGGGACCTGGCGGGCGCTCTCGCAATCGAACTCCGCATTTCTCCATCTTTCGCGCGAACGCTCGCGCCGCGAGCTGCGCGCCATCGGCTGGGGCCGCTGGTTCCTTGCCGTGCAGCTCCTGATCGTGATGCCCTGGCTCACTTTGGATTTCGCCCTCCACCGCCTGCCCATGGCGAGCTATTTGTTCGGATGCGCCCTGACCATCCTGATGGCCGTCGCCTACCTCCAGTGGTTCGCTTTCCGCGAGCGCCGCACCCGCCGCGACCTCGCGCGCCTGGACGACTTGGCCGGGTAACGCACCGCCCTTTCTTCGCCTCAACGACCGCCTGTTCACGTCCGGAGCGGCATCCGGGCGATAATTAAAGGGACCCGATGACCACTCTGGAATTGCCGGGGGCCAACCCCGCCGCGCCACTCTCTTCCTCGTTTGTGCCGGATATGACCTGGACCAAGGACATTCCGCCGGCCAAACGTTTGGACTGCGTGACCGTCGCCAACGACGTTTTCACCCAGGCCGAGCGCAAACTGAGCCATGTGGAGCGTACCGGTCTCGATCGCGAGAAGATCCGTGTGGCAGCCTTCATGCCCCGCCTGCCGGACATGGCGCTCGACCGCGGCTCGCGGCGCTATGCCAGTTACATGAGCAAGAAATTCCGGCAGCACGGTCTGGATTTCAGGGTCGAAGAGGCGTATAGCGCGGACGCCCTGGAGCTGCTGCTGATGGGCGCACAGGTCAACGACAAGATCTACGGAACATTTATCTTTTTCCCGACGCCGTTCGGCAAGACCGAGGATTATTTCCTGCGCCGCGTGCGTCCGGAAAAAGACATCGAAGGGCTGACGGTGGAAAACACCGGCCGCATGGCGCTAAATAT